>DASXDD010000235.1:0-10854 GCA_036490775.1 Solirubrobacteraceae bacterium
GGACCGGATCCGAGAGCTCGCAGAGCGCCACCGCCACGGTGCAGTCGCCCTCGCTGAGCTTCTCCTCGTCGACCACGGTCACGGGCCTGCCGGCGAGCTTGAGCGCCAACCTCACCAACTACATCCCGGGCCAGACGATCACCTTCCGGCTCGATGACCCGAGCACCGGCACGGTGCTGGCGAGCACGACCAGCCCGACGTCGGTGCCCGCCAGCGGCGCCGTCACCGCGACGGTCACGATCCCGACCGGGGTCTCCAACGGGTCGCATACGATCTACGCCGTCGACAGTCACGGCGACGTCGCCAGCACGACGATCACGGTCAGCAGGCCGACACTCGCGGGCGCGATCATCGCCAAGTCGACCGGCGGCACCGGCGCCTACATCAAGCAGGGCGGCACCTACTACGTGTACGCGAACGTCACCGGCTCGGGCACCCCGCCCGCGGGTGTGTCGAGCGTGACCGCCGACGTCAGCACGATCACGACCGGCCAGACGGCGGTCGCGATGACCTCGGGCAGCTACACGGTCGGCACCCAGACCTACGACTACCGCAGCGCTCAGCAGACCGCCAAGTCGTCGCTGTCTGCCGGCTCGAAGTCCTACACGGTCTCGCTGACCGAGACCGGCGGCACGAAGACCACGACGAGCTACACCGTGACCGTCGACGACACGGCGCCCCACGCCTCGGGCATCCAGACCGCTAACGCCGGCGGCGGCGTCGTCGGCCGCGCCGAGCAGGGCGACACGATCACGTTCACCTACAGCGAGCCGATCGACCCCGAGTCGCTGTTCTCCGGCTGGGACGGAAGCTCGATGAACGTCGCGGTCGCGCTGGTCGACGGCAGCAGCTCGGACGACACGCTTCAGGTCTGGGACGTCCCGCGAGTCACCCAGATCCCGTTCGGCACGATCGACCTCGGCCGCAAGGACTACCTCACCCAGCACTCCTTCGACGTGTTCGGCGTCGGCACCGGCTTCACGCCGTCGACGATGGTGATGAGCGGCTCGACGATCACGATCACGCTCGGCACCCCGACCTACACCGCCGACACCGCCGCGGGCACCGGCACGATGACCTGGACCCCGTCGGCCACGGCCACCGACCTGGCCGGCAACGCCTCGAGCACGTCGGCGATCAACGAGAACGGGACGAGCGACCGGGAGTTCTAGGGGGTTAGGATCGCCAGCGGTGGCGGTCCTGACCGGTATCTCCCCCGTCTTGGTCGTAGCCGATCTCGAGCGGTCGGTCGCTTACTACACCGAGCGGCTGGGGTTTGCGTCCGAGGTCCACGGCGACCCGCCGAACTTTGCGACCGCCAGCCGCGAGTCACCGACCCCGACGGCTACGACATCGCGTTCGGGCAGCGGATCGCGCCCTAGCGGGGCCTCGAGGGCTCGCGGGCGCGCTGGTCCTACCGACCTACGCACTTTCTACGGCTATATGCCGAACTAACTGCGTCGGTCAAACCTGCGCGCTCGCCTCGGCGCGTCCCGTCCCCCTAGAACTCCGCCTTACGCACGATCGCCGTAGCCGTCGCCGTCGCCACCACCGCCCCGTCGGCGTTGCGCAGCTCCCCCGCCAGGAATGCGATGTCGCGCCCGCGCCGCACGACCCGGCCAAACCCGCGCAGCTCCCCCGGCCGCGCCGGGGTGAGGAACTGGACCTGCAGGTCGATCGTCGGCGCCCAATGCCCCGGCGGCAGCGTCGCCACGAGCGCCGGGCCGAGCGTGTCGTCGAGCATCGCGGCCAGAAAGCCGCCTTGGACGTGACCGGCCGGGTTCAGAAACCGCTCGGTCGCATCAAAAGCCACCTCGATCGTGCCCGCCTCCGGGTCGATCGAGACCAACCGGAACCCGAGCGTCACGGCCGCGGGCGGCGGTTCGCGCCGCCCCTCCATCACGTCCCAGAACGGGCCCTCGCGGCGGATCGGTCCTGAACTCTCAGGCGAATGCGCGTCCATCGGCGCACAAGCGTACGACCGCGGCGGCGGCGGCGGCACGCTGGCCAAGCCCGCGACCGGGGTGCCGTCTGCGCTCGGAGCGACGGCCCGGCGCAGCGGCGGCATTCCGGCCCGATGGCGTGCCCAGGCCTCAAGCGCGCGGCGGCCGTCGCGCGGCCCGGCCGCCGCGCGCCGCGCGTTGGAGCGGCGCGGGCGGGGATCAAGATTCTTGATCAGCGACAGACCCAGCGACATGGCCCACGCCCGACGATCACGAGCGCCGGCCGACCGGCGAGCCCCGCGGCGATCCCGTGGCCGAGCTCGTCCACGAGCACGCTCAGCGGCAGGATTACGAACTGCAGCGCCAGCAACGGCAGCACTACGACGAGCAGCAGCGACACGACCGCTCGAACGAGCGAGAGGTTATTAAGCGACAGCCGGCGTCGCGCGGACCGGCGCCGGCATCAGCCAGGCGGCGACGATCACCAGCGCGAACGCGAAGCACTCGATGCCGAGCGCGACCGGGTTGGCCGACAGCGGGTCGCCGAAGACGATGATCCCGCCGATGACGCCGGAGATGTTGGCGGCGGTGCCCGTGATTGCGATCACCGGGACCGGGTCGCCGTCCTGCAGGCCTTTTGCCGAGGCGTAGAACGCGGCGACCGAGGCGGCGACGCAGATCAGCAGCCAGGGGCTCAGCAGGCCGAGGACGCCGTGAGCGCCGACGAGGCCCGACATCGCCTTGATCGCGACGTCGGAGACGCCGAACAGGATGCCGGCGGCGGCGCCGAGCATGAAGCCGTGGTGCTCCTCCGGAGCGCCGATCCGCGGGCCGGCGATCAGCAGCGTTCCGACCACGATCAGCGTGGTCTCAAAGGCGATCATGCCGGGCACCGAGAACTGCGAGTGGGCGCCGTGGGCGACGGGGAGCGTGACACCCAGGAGCATCAGGCCGCCGGCGGTGCAGGCGAGCCCGATCCACTGCTTGAAGCCGATCTGCACGCCGAGCACACGCTCGGCCATGATCGCCAGCAGGACGACGCCGCCGGCGAGCACGATCTGGACGATCGAGAGCGGGGCCATCGACATCGCGGCGACGTGGAAGATCCAAGCGCCGGTGGCGATCAGCATTCCGATCGAGAACATCGGCGAGGCGAACAGCGCACGGCCCGAACGGAGCGGGTGGCGCATGTCGACCGGAGGGGCGGCGCAGGCGCCGCGGTGCTTGTAAAGGAAGCCGACGTTGGTCGCAAGAGCGCACGCCAGCGCTAGCAGGATGCCGAGAATAAGTGTCATGAAAGATTGAGCCTGGAGCGGAAACCGGCGACGGTGCGCCGCCTCACGGTGTTACTCGGCAGCGCAAGCGACCGGCTTGAATTCGCTCCTCCTGGCTCAACGAAGTGTACGGGCGAAGAACTAAGGGCGGGATAAGAACGGTGCCCTGGCAACCTGGTACCCGAAACCATGGGGATCGACTCGTCCCAACCTTTGCTACTTATCGATGTCGACGGCGTGATTTCGCTGTTCGGCTTCGATCCGACTGCCCCGCCTCCGGGGAGGTTCCAGCTGGTGGACGGGATCGGCCACTTCCTCTCGGACACGGCAGGCCCCTGCCTGCGCGAGCTGTCGGACGCTTTCGAGCTCGTCTGGTGCACGGGGTGGGAGGAGAGAGCCAACGACTATCTCCCGTTCGCTCTGGGGCTACCAGGCCCTCTGCCGCTGATTGGCTTCGACGATTTCGACCGACCTCCTGCGGCCCATTGGAAGCTGGCCGGGATCGACGCCTACGCCGGTGCCGACAAGCCGCTGGCGTGGATCGACGACGCCCACGACCCCCGCTGTGACGACTGGGCACGCGCCCGCAACGCCCCGACGCTGCTGCTGGCGACCGATCCGGCGGTCGGGCTCACGCGCGCGCACGTGCGCGAGCTGCTCGCCTGGGCTGCCCGAGTGACCTGAGGGGCTACTCGAACGACCCGTGGCGCCCAGCGCCGGCGCGGAACCGCTCAAGCCCCGCCTGGACCTCGGCCAGCGACCGAACCCCGTGGGTCAGCTCTCCAGCCAGCGCGGCGGCCTCGTCGAGCCCGTCCTGTTCGAGCAGCGACAGCCGGTCCTCGCGCATGCAGGTCTGCGGGAACGCCGCCAGCCGGTGCGCCAGCTCCTCAGCAGCCGCACGAGCAGCACCGACCGGCACGACACGGTTGACGAGCCCGATCGCCAGCGCCTCCTCGGCGCCGACGCCCCGGCCCGTGAGCACCATGTCCATCGCGCGGCTCACGCCGATCAGCCGCGGCAGCCGCACGGTCCCGCCGTCGATCAGCGGCACGCCCCAGCGCCGGCAGTACACGCCGAGCACGGCGTCCTGCTCGGCGACGCGCAGATCGCACCACACCGCCAGCTCGAGCCCGCCGGCCACCGCGTGGCCCGCGATCGCAGCGATCACCGGCTTGCCCAGCCGCAACCGCGTCGGTCCCATCGGCCCGTCGCCATCCGCGGTCACCCGATTGCCCTCCGGCGTCCCGACCGCTTTCAAATCCGCGCCCGCGCAGAACACACCGCCCTCGCCATGCAGCACGGCGACCGCGGCGCCGTCATCGGCGTCAAACGACCGAAACGCGTCAGCCAACTCCAAAGCCGTCGCGCCATCGACCGCGTTTCGCAGCTCCGGGCGCGACAACAGCACGGTCGTGACCGGTCCGTCGCGTTCGATTCGCACCGCGCGGCTCATGCTGCGCCAACCGCCCGCCGCACGAACGTCTGCAGCGCCTCGAGGATCTCGTCGCGACCGGGCTTGGCGCCCGCCAGCGGCGATAGCGGCCCGACGAGCGCCTCGCCGCAGCCGCCGACCAGGGCCGCCGCCGTCAGCTCGACGTTCTGCTCGGGGAGCTCGCCCGCATCGATCCCGGCGCGGAGCGCCTCCGCGGTCAGCGCGCTGTAGCGCTCGCGGTAGGCCAGCCGCTCGGCATCGACGAGCGGGTCGACCGGCTCAGCGATCAGCGCCCAGGCGAGCCGTGGCCGGCGCAGCGCCCGCTGCGCGAACGTCAACAGCACCGTCGTCAGGCGGTCGACGTGCGACGCGCTCTCGGGCATCGCGGCGGCCGCGAGGCGCATCGCTTCGACCTCGCGGTCACAGACCGAGCGGAACACCTCGACGAACAGCTCCTCCTTGGAGGCGAAGTGCCGATACAGCGTCCCGGCGGCGACGCCCGCCCGCTCGGCGATCGCGATCACCGAGGCGCCGCCGTAACCGCCATCCTCGATCAGCTCCTGGGCCGCACTCAGGAGCCGCTCGCGCGTCGGGATCAGAACCTCCTGGGTCATCCCTTGAACGTCGAGGGTCCGTAGTCGCAGCCGGACGATTTCGCCACGACCCCATCAGGCGAGCCTGGATGGCTCGCGGGGTCTGTGGCGAAAGGCTCGTCGCGTTCGCGCACGGCCGCGCGAAAGCCCTCACGCGCCGCTTGTGCCTGGAACGCGTACCCCTCCTCGGTGTGGCGCGCGATCCCGTCGAACACCGTCCCCAGCACCTGGGTCGAAAACAGCCCCTGTGAGTACAGGGACTGATTGACGAGCAGTTTCATCATCTGCAACTGGTTGACCGGCAGGCGCGCGATCCGCCCGACCAGCGCCTCAGCGCGCGCGTCGAGCTGCTCGGGCGGCGGCGCCTCGATCGCGAGTCCCCACTCGAGCGCCTCGGCGCCCGACAACGAGTCGCCGGTGAACAGCAGCCGTTTGGCGCGCTGGGGTCCGAGCCGGTAGGCCCACATCGACGTCGTCGGCGACCCCCAGACCCGCGCCGGCGGATAGCCGATCTTCGCGTCGGCGGCGATCACGAGCAGATCCGAGCAAAGCGCCATGTCGGTCCCGCCCGCGACACAAAATCCCTGCACCTTGCAGACAACCGGCTTGCTGCAGTGATACAGCGACATGAACGCCCGCACGTTGCGGCTCATCATCGCGTGGTCGACCATCGGATCCCAGGTCGCCGCCGGATCGTGATTTTTCTTAATTACGGAGGAGTGCAGCGGCGATCCAAGCGCAGCGCCGCTTTCCGTCGGACCACTCGCACCTTCGGCACTCTCGACGAGGTCGTATCCCCCACAGAACCCCTTCCCGGCGCCCGCGAGCAGGATCACGTGGACGCCGGGGTCAAGGTCGGCGCGCTCGACCGCCGCCTCAAGCTCGGTCAGCAGCTCGCGCGTGATCCCGTTGCCGCGCTGCGGCCGGTTGAGCGTGATCTGGGCGACGCGCTCGGTGACCGCGAACTCAACGACGCTCATACGGGAAACGCGCGCTCGACGATCCCGGTGGCGTCGACGCCGGCGGGGAGCGTGCCGAACATGCGCCCGCCCTCGCCCGCCAGCCGCGCCGCGCAGAACGCGTCGGCTACCGCCGGGGTCGAGTGGCGCACGAGCAGCGACGCCTGCAGTGCGAGCGCCAGGTCCTCGACGATCCGCCGGGCCAGGAACTGCGGGTCGCCGCCCGCAAACGCCGCACTCGCCTGCTGCTTGACCGCGGCGAGGTGAGCGTCGAGCCGTGCATCGGCGCCGGCGGCGAGCTCGCACTCGGCGAGGAACGCCGGCAGCCCCTCGGGCTCCTTGACCATCGCGCGCAGCACATCGAGCGCCGCGACGTTGCCCGAGCCCTCCCAGATCGAGTTCAGCGGCGCGTCGCGATAGAGCACCGGCAACCCCGAGTCCTCGACGAACCCGTTGCCTCCCAGGCACTCGAGCGACTCGGCGGCGTGCATCGCCGAGCGCTTCGCGACCCAGTACTTCATCACGGCGGTCGCGAATCGCCGGAACGCGGGATTGTCCTCGTCGTAGCTGCGCGCGACCCTGAATGCGGCCGCGGTCGCCGCCTCGGACTCGATCGCGAGGTCGGCAAGCACGTTGCGCATCGCCGGCTGGTCGACGAGCAGCGCCCCGAACGCGGACCGGTGGCGCGCGTGGTGGATCGCCTCAATCGTCCCGCGCCGCAGCCCGGTCGTCGCCCCGAGCAGGCAATCCAACCGCGTGTGGTTGACCATCCGGATGATCGCCGGCACGCCGCGTCCCTCCTCGCCGATCAGGCGGCCGTGGATCCCGCGGAACTCAACTTCCGACGACGGCAGCGAGCGGGTGCCGAGCTTGTCCTTGAGGCGCTGGAACTCCATGCCGGGCCCGCGCTCGACGAGCAGGCACGAGAGGCCGGCGGGAGCCTGCGCGAGCACGAGGAACACGTCGCAGGGTGGATAGGAGCAGAACCACTTGTGGCCGTGAATCTCGTAGAAGCCGTCGCCGACCGGCTCCGCGCGCGTGATGTTGGCGCGGACGTCCGAGCCGCCTTGGCGTTCGGTCATCGCCATTCCCGCGAGCGCGCCGCCGTCGTAGTCGGGCTTGGTCAGCCGCGGCTCCCACTCGGCGGCGAGCTCGGGCGCGCCGTCGCGCAGCGCGGGCACCGCCGCGTAGGTCATCGACACCGGACACATGACACCGTCGTTGGCGTTGCCCCAGACGCTGAACAGCGCCGCGCGGACGACATGCGCGCCCGGCTGCGGGTCACGCCACGGCAGGCTTGCGATCGAGCGCTCGACGGCTCCGCGCAGCAGCCAGTGCCACGACGGATCGAGCTCGACCTCGTCTATCCGGTTGCCGTAGCGGTCATGCGTACGCAGGACCGGAAGGTTGCGCTCGGCACGGCGCCCGTGCTCGAGGGTCTCGAGGCTGCCGGCGACCGCGCCGGCCTCGCGCACGCGATCGACCCCCCAGCCGCCGCCCTCGCGCTCGAGCGCCTCAACGAGTGCGAGATCGGTCTCGAACAGGTTCAGCGGCTGCAGCGGCGGAGCCTGGTTGAGGACGTCCCGGGCCGGATTCGCGACATCGATCGTGGCCATCGGCTCTCCTTCGTCGGCGCTGGCGTTTCGCGTGAATTCCGATTCACAATGCTAGTGAATTGCGATTCACGTGGCAAGGCGCGGCTTCGGATGGGGATTTCGTCACACGCAAGCACGCCGCGATCCCGCGTGCGACTTAACCCCCTCTGAGCGGGGATTTCGTCACACGCGAGGCACGGGCCGCGCCGCGTGTAACGAAGTCCCCTGACTTCGGATCCTGGCTCGGGGAGCCTGGCTACGCGGCCGTGGCCAGCGACCGCTCCGCGACCCGGTCGGTCGCGTCGTTGGTCCCCGCCAGCAGCCTCCGCGAGAGCTGCGCCCGGCGGAAGAACAGCGGCGCGTCGTGCTCCCAGGTCGCGCCGATGCCGCCGTGGACGTTGATCATCGCGCGAGCCGCGTAGTCGAGCGCGTGGCCGGCGACCGAGCGCGCCGCGCTCGCCGCCAGCGGGAACTCGTCGGGCTTTGACTCGCGCGCCCAGCCCGCGTAGTACTGAAGCCCGCGGGCGTTCTCCATCATCCGCAGGACCTCGGTCAGTTCATGCTTGATCGCCTGGTAGGACCCGATCGCGCGGCCGAACGTGAACCGCTCCTTGGCGTAGGCGACGCTCACGTCGAGGCACGTCTGCACCGCGCCCAGCGACTCGGCCGCAATCAGCGCCTGCGCGAGATACCACGCGTCGTCGAGCACGCCGGGTCCGACCTCGAGCTTGCGCCCGCGGGCGGACGAGAACGTGATGTTCCCGAGCGAGCGGGTCGCGTCATAGGAGCGGACGGCCTCGATCGACACGCCTTGCGCGTCCGCGGGGATCGCGACCGCGACCGGCAGGCCGCCGTCGCCACGGCCGATCGCGACCAGCAGGTCGGCGCCGGGTGCGTCGGGGACGAACGCGACCGTGCCGTCGAGCACGACCTCGTCGCCTGACACCTTCGCCTGCGGCGCCGGCACCCGCGTCGAGCCGGCGAGGGGCTGCACGGTCCACCCTTGCTCGATGTCGCCGGGCGGCCGGACCGGCACGTACACCGGGCGCAGCTCGCCGGCAGCGGCCGCCTGCAGCGACTCGTCACCGGCGGCGTTGAGAATCGCGGTCGCGGGCAACAGCCCCAGCAGCGGCACCGCCGCGAGCACGCGGCCGACCTCTTCGGCCACGAGCAGCGCGTCGAATGCCTCGAGGCCGGCGCCGCCGTGCTCCTCGTCGATCAGCAGCCCGGGCCAGCCGGCCTCGACGGCCATCGGCCACAGAGCGGGCAGCGCGCTCGGGTCCTCGAGCGCGTTGCGCGCGGCCTCGATCGTCTTGTGGCGCGAGAGCGCCCCGCGGGCGGCCTCGCGCAGGAACTCCTGCTCATCTGTCAGCGCGAAGTTCATCCGGTCACCTCGGCCTTCTCCTTGGCGCGTAGCTCGCTGAACGGGATCCCCTTGTCGAGTCGCGGCTCCGGCGGGAGCCCGAGCACGCGCTCGCCGATCGTGTTGCGCAGGATCGACTCGGTCCCGCCGGCGGACTTCAGCCCCGGCAAGAACGAGATCAGATAGCTCCACTCGCTCGAGCTCTCGAGTGCTCCGGGGCCGAGCACATCGGCGGCGAGGTCGGTCGCCTCAATCGCGGCGTTGACCATCGTCACCTTTGCCAGGCCGGCCTCCGGGCCGGGGATCTGGCCCCTGGCGAGCACCGTCAGCGCGCGGTAGCCGTTGAAGCGCACGGCCAGCAGCTCGGAGATCACCTCTCCGAGGCGGCGGCGAACGTCGGAGTCGCGGCGCGCGTGCGAGTCACCGGCGAGCGTCTGCGACAGTCGCGTCGGGTTGCCGAAGTTCTCAGAGCCGAAGCCGATCGTCAGCCGCTCGAACATCAGCACGGTCAGCGCTGTGCCCCAGCCGTTGCCCACGCCACCGACGACCGCGTCCTCGTCGAGCACGAGGTTGTCGAAGAACACCTCGTTGAACTCGGCCTCGCCGGAGATCTGCCGAAGCCCGCGGACGGTCACACCCTCGGCGTCCATCGGCACGATGAACATCGTCAGGCCCTTGTGCTTGGGGACGTCGGGGTCCGTTCGGGCGAGCAGCAGGCCAAAGGAGGCGAACTGCGCGTTGGTCGTCCACACCTTCTGCCCGTTCAGCGTCCAGCTGCCATCGTCGCCCTGGCGCGCGCGCGTCTGCACGGCCGCGAGGTCAGATCCGGCGGCTGGCTCTGAGAACATCTGACACCAGACCTCGTCGCCGTGCAGCATCGGCCCGAGGTGGCGGTTCTTCTGCTCCTCGGTGCCGTGCGCGATCAAGCAGGGGCCGAGCATCCCGATCCCGATCACGTCGAGGATCCCCGGCACCCCGGCGTTTGACAGCTCCTGGTTGACCGTGACCTGCTCCATCGGCCCGAGTCCCTGGCCGCCGTACTCCTTGGGCCAGGTGACGCCGGCGAGGCCTGCCTCGGCGAGCTTGCGCTGCCACCCACGCCGCGAGTCGATGTAGGACATGTCCTCCGACGACCCCGATCGCGGCGGCGCCTGGTCGCTGTTTGCCTCCAGCCACGTCCGCGTCTTCTCGCGGTATGCGGCCTGTTCGGGGGTGTCGTTCAGGTCCACTTCGTCTCCTCGGTCGCCGGTGAATCGTGATTCACCGGCGATCATAGAGCTACCGGCGTCTGGTCGTGACCCTCGCCAGGAACGATTGGCGGCCGAGCGTGCCGGCCAGTTCCGGCGACTGCTCGAGCAGCATCCGCATCACCTGATCGCGGACTTCTGGCGGCTGCGCGCCGCACTGCGACAGCAGTGTCGCCGCCGGACTGTGGAGCTTTGGGGAGACCGCGGCGAGCAGCACGTGCTCGGTTCGCGGGCACTGATGGCACAGCGACTTTCCGATCGCGCGCGCGAGTTCGAGCAGCCGCTTGGTCTGTGGTGCCACTCCGAGCGAGCCGGTTGGTCGAGGCTTCGCGCTCCCGAGCGTCTGGCTCACCTGCTCGCGCGCGACATCGAGCGACACGCCCTGCTCGGCGAGCGCCCTCGCCGCCATCTCCTCAGGCAGCGACAGCAGGCCGAGGATCAGGTGCTC
>DASXDD010000236.1:0-8760 GCA_036490775.1 Solirubrobacteraceae bacterium
CAAGCCCGAGCTCGCGCGCGAGCGCGCCACCGACGGCACCGCGGGCGCGCTCGATCGAGATCGCCGAGTCGCCGATCAGCGTCCTGATCCCGTACCCGTCGAGCAGCGCGATCGCGCGGTCGGCGACCTCGTCGGGGTCACAGCGGGCGAACTCGCCGCTGGCGATCCCCGCCTTGATCTCGTCGGCGAACCACGCGTGCAACCGCGCGTAGAGCTCCTCGGCGACCGTCCTCAGCTCGGGATTTCGGACCGCCCGTAGCCACAGCTCGACCCACAGCACCCAGTCGTCCTCGAGCTCCTGGGAGGTCGGCAGGCACTGATCGATCATCGACTGCAGCCGCTGCGCGTGCGAGTCGGCCGGCAGCTCTCCGCTGGAGATCCGGGCATCGCCGGCGCGGGCGTAGGAGTAGTCCAGCGCCTGCGCGAGGAGCGCGTCGCGGCTGTCGAAGTGGTAGTGCACGAGCGAGGTCGAGACGCCGGCGGCCATCGCGATCCGCGCGATCCGCACGCCGTCGATCCCCTCGCTCGCGATCTGACGTACGGCGGCGGCGAGGATCCGCTCGCGCGCAGGCGGCCTGTCGCTCACTCGTGCGTCCCGGTCACTCGTCGGACCCGATCACCGGGGCGAGGTCCGAGCGGATCCGGTCGGCGAACCACGCGACCGCGTCCTCGCGCCGCGACAGCGGCCCGCAGGCGTAATCGCGCGTCCGCAGCCCCTGCTGGACGTTGCCGACGAGGTCGATGTCCTCGTCGAGCACGAGGTTGTTGAGGCGCTGGTTGAGCCACTGGACCACGCGCGTGCGCGGGTTGGCGCCGCGAGCGCGAAACGAGCCGAACACGTCGCGAGTCAGGTTGACCCCGTGCGGCGTCATCTGCCACGTGTTGATCTGGTCGGGATACAGGTCGATCGTCGTGTTCGGGTAGATGAACACGTAGCGCCACACATGCAGGTCGTCGGCGGTGAGCCCGGGCATCGGCGTCACCAGGTCGGCGTACATGCGCTCGAGCCGATTGCTGCTGCGCTTGGAGCGCATCGGCGCCTCGAACCACACGTAGTGCTCGTTGACCTCGACGTCGTAGCGCTTGTAGTCGAGCATCCGCATCAGTCCCGGATGCGCGATCGGGATGTGGTAGCCCTCGAGGTAGTTGTCGGCGATCACCTTCCAGTTGGCCGGCTGCGTACCGGTGCCCGGCGCAAACGACTCGAGCGTCGGGATCCGGTAGCGCTCTAGGCGAGCGGGCAGGTCGCCGACCATGTCGGCCAGCGGCGTTGCGTCGGGATCGAGGTTGAAGAACACCAGCCCACACATCTCCTCGACGCGGGCCGGCATCAGCCCGAGCGACGACTTGTCCAGGCGCTCGCCGAACGCCAGCCCCTCGGGGACGCCGATCAGCGTGCCGTCGAATCGGTAGGTCCACCCGTGATAGCGGCAGCGGATCGCGCCCTTGCACTGCCCGTCGCCGCTGAGCAGCCGCGAGCCGCGGTGACGGCAGACGTTGCGGTAGGCGCGCAGGTGCCCGTCGTCGTCGCGCAGCACCAGCACCGGCTGATCGCCCGCGACCGCCGTGATGTAGCTGCCGGGGCGCGGCAGCGCGCTGACGTGGCCCGCCAGCTGCCACGTGCGCTCGAAGATCAGCCGCTGTTCGGCGTCCTGAAGCGTCGGGTCGATGTACAGACGGGGGTGCAACGCACGGCCGGTGGGGGTGGTGGCGGTGACCAATTCGATCTCTTTCTTCCGAGCTCGGGCACGGCGTCGAATGCGGTGCCGAGCGGATCCTGACTTTGTGATCAGTTGCTGTTAGTCTACCGCCCATGGTCAAGCGCGCGTCGTGGCTATCGGTCACGCCCGAGCCCGAACGCGAGCTTCCGGAGGCGGTCGCGACACTGCGACGAGGCCGTCTGGCGCCGCCCGAAGCTGTTGCCGCCGAGCGCGACCGGATCGAGCAGCTCGTCCTCTACGGACGCCAACGTGAATGGCTCGCCTACCTGCACGACGTCGTCGAGTTGCTCGAGCGCCCGGTCAACGGCGACGAGCAGTTCGCGCGTGCCCGAGCCCGCGCGACGATCGTGCTCGCCAACCATCACAACCTCCTGCTCGGTCTCCCAGGCCGCGCCGCGCAGCAGACCGCGTCTGACCGGGCACGGCTCTCAAAGCTCGCCGGCGATCTCCCACGTCATCCCGAATAAAGGAAGCCCATGAGCGCGACGGTCCCACCGACGACGACCACCGACGAGCTCACGCCCGAGCAACTCGAGCTGCAGCGACGCGCTCGCGAGTTCGTTGAGCAAGTGCTGATGCCGCTTGAGCTCGAGGCCGAGGAACGGCGCGGGCAGCTAGCGGACGCGACGATCGAGGAGATCAAGCGCGAGGCAATCGCGGCGCGCCTCAACGGTGGCCGGTTCGCGTCCGAGTACGGCGGCCAAGGGTGGTCGATGTTCGAGTGGTTCCTCGTCAACGAGCAGTTCGGGCGCGTCACCAACGGCCTCCACTGGCACGTGCCAAGCGCCTACAACGTGCTGATGCAGGGGACGCCGGAGCAGATCGAGCGCTACCTGTTGCCGGCGCTTCGCGGCGAGGGCGGCGATGCCTACGCGGTGACCGAGGCAGAAGCCGGCTCTGACCCCGGCGGGATCGCGTCGACCGCGGTCGCGACCGACGGCGGCTGGCGGATCAACGGCGAGAAGTGGTTCGTGACCTCGGGCGACGTCGCGCGCGTGCTGATCGTGATGGCAAACGTCGTCGACGGCCCCGATCGGCTGCCGACACTGTTCTTGATCGAGCCCTCGGCGCCCGGCGTCGAATTCGTCGACAACCCGGGCTTCACCCACAACTACCCCCACGGCCATCCGACGATCCGGTTCACCGACGTCGAGGTCGGACCGGACGCGGCGATCGGCGGGATCGGCGAGGGCGAAGAGCTCCAGCGCGCCTGGTTCACCGAGGAGCGGCTGGGGATCGCGACGCACGGGCTCGGCGCGATGTGGCGGCTGCTCGACGAGACCACCGAGTGGGCCCTGCACCGGATGCAGGGCGGTCACCGGATCATGGACTACCAGGGGATCTCGTTCCCGCTGGCGGACTCGGCGACCGACGCCGCCGTCGGGCGCCTGCTCGCGATGCAGGTCGCGCGGATGGTCGACGTGGGCGCCGATGTGAAGCTGATCCACGCGAAGGCGTCGATGGCCAAGCTGTTCGTGTCCGAGGCGGCCGGCCGCTGCGCCGACCGCGCCGTGCAGGCCTTCGGCGGGCGCGGGTATATGCGCTCGAACGTCGCCGAGCGCTTCAACCGCGAGCTGCGCGTCGACCGCATCTGGGAGGGCACGAGCGAGGTCCAGCGGCTGATCATCTCGCGCGCGCTCGAGCGTCGCGGGGTCGAGGCGACGATCCATTGAACCTCGAGCGGCTGTTGGCCCCGCGCTCGGTCGCGGTCGTCGGCGCCACCGAGCGCGCCGGGAGCTACGGCGCCCAGGCGCTGATCAGCCTCGATGCGATCGGCTACACGGGAGAGGTGTGGGGCGTCAACCCGGGGCGAAGCACGGTGCTCGGACGCCCGTGCGTGCCGAGCCTGTCCGCGCTCCCGGATCCAGTCGACGCGGTCGTCGTCGCGATTCCGGCGGCCGGCGTCCCGGCGGTGATCGACGAGGCCGGGGCTCGGGGCTGCGGCGGCGCGGTCGTGTTCAGCGCCGGGTTCGGCGAGGTCGCCGGCGGGGTCGCGCTCCAGCAGGAGCTAGCTGCCGCGGCGCACCGCCACCGACTGCCGGTGTGCGGCCCCAACTGCAACGGGATCGTCGCCGCGCATGCATCGACGGCGTTGTGGGGCGACGCGCTCGTGCCGCGCGAGCCGGGCCACGTCGCGCTGATCTCCCAGAGCGGCAACGTCGCGGTCAACGCGCTCGCGACCCGCCGCGGCTTGCGATTCCACACGGTGATCGCCAGCGGCAACCAGGCGGTGCTGACGGCCGCCGACTATCTCGAGCCGCTCGCGCAGCAGCCGGGGCTGCGATCGGTCGCGTTGTACCTCGAGGACGACGGTGGCCCGCGGCTGTGCGACGGGCTCGCGGCGTGCGCGCAGGCGGGCGTCGCGGTCGTCGTGCTGAAGGTCGGAAGCTCTCCGGCCGGTGCGCGCGCCGCGGCCGCGCACAGCGCCGCGCTGGCCGGCGATCAGCGCGTGTTTCGGGCGCTGATCGAGGAGGCGGGCGGGATCTGGGCAAGCGACGTCCACGAGCTGCTCGAGCTCGCCAAGACGCTGGCGGTGCCGCGCGTCGCTCCGGCCCGTGGGGGCCTCGCGATCGTGACCTGCTCTGGCGGCGACTCGGCGCAGGGCGCAGACGAGGCGTCGCGCTGCGGGCTGATGCTGCCGGAGTTTGCGCCGAGCACACGCGAGCGTCTCGGCGAGCTGCTGCCGCCGGCGGCGACCGTCGCAAATCCGCTCGACTACACCGCGATGATATGGGGCGACAGCACCGCGCTCGGAGCGCTCGTGCAGACCGTCGGCGAAGACCCCGAGATCGGTCAGGTGCTCGTCTTCTACGACCAGCCGGCGGGGCTCGAGGGCGCGATCGAGGAGTCGTGGCGCGCGGTCCGCGACGGGATCATCGAGGGCGCCGCCGCCAGCCCGGTGCCGACGCTCGTCGCCTCGACCCTGCCCGAGCTGCTCGACGACGACGCCGCATGGCGGTTCGCGCGCTCGGGCGTCGCGGCGGCGGCCGGGCTTCGCACCGGCGTGGGGTGTGCAGCGGCGATGCGGCGGGTGGGGGGCGATCCTGGCCGCCTGCGCGAGATCGCGGTCGCGGCGCGGGCGGCCGCGGATGCGCGAGCCGCCGGCGTCGGCGCGTCGCGCTGGCTCAGCGAGCAGGAGTCAAAGGAGCTGCTGCGGGGCGCCGGGATCACCGTCGTCGAGGGCCGGACCGTCGGCGATGCCGACGATGCCGTGCGGGCGCTGTCCGAGCTCGGCGGCTCGATCGCAATGAAGCTGAGCGCCGCGTCGGTGCAGCACAAGTCAGAGCTCGGCGGCGTCGAGCTCGGGCTCCGCGACGCCGCGCAGGTGCGCGATGCATACGCGCGACTGGCGCCGCTCGCCGTCGAGCACGACGGCGAGGTGCTGGCGGAGCGGATGGCGCCGCCGGGGATCGAGCTGCTGATCGCGGCGCGTACCGACGCGGTCGTACCGGCGGTGGTGCTCGGGCTCGGTGGGATCTGGACTGAGCTGCTCGACGACGTCGCGATCGTGCCGCTGCCCGCGAGCGCTGAGCGGATCGAGCGCGCGCTGCGCGCGCTGCGCGGTTCGCCGCTGCTCGCCGGCGGACGCGGCCGCCCGGCCGTCGACATCGGCGCGGCGTGCGAGCTCGCCCGGCGCGTTAGCGAGCTGCTGCTCGAGCGCGGGCTCGAGCTGATCGAGCTCAACCCCGTATTCGTCTCTCAGTCGGGCGCGATCGTCGCGGACGCGACTGTGCTCGAAGCGGTGGAGGCGCTGTGCACGACGTAGTCGTGATCGGCGGCGGCTTTGCAGGTGTCACGGCCGCGCGCGAGGCAGCTCTGCGGGGTCGCTCGGTGCTGCTGCTCGAGGCCCGCGACCGGCTCGGCGGACGCACCTGGAGCGCGCAGTGGGGACCGGCGTCGATCGAGTACGGCGGCGCCTGGGTGCACTGGCACCAGCCGCACACGTGGTCTGAGATCACGCGCGCGGGGCTCGACGTGGTGCTCGGCGACGATGCCGACGTTGCCGGCTGGTACGTCGACGGCGAGCGCCGCAGCGCGACGATGCCCGAGCGCGACGAGATCGCCCGGCGCGGCTGGGACAGGTTCGTCGACGGCGTGCAGACGGCGCTGCCCAAGCCCCACGACCCGCTGTTTGCGATCGATGAGCTGGCGCGCTTTGACCGCCTCACGATCGCGCAGCGGCTCGACGAACTCGACCTCACCGACGAGGAGCGCGACGTGCTCGTCGCCGAACTCGAGTCGCTCGCGCATGCGCCGCTGTCGGACGCCGGCGCCGTGTCGGTGCTCCGCTGGCACGCGCTGTCGGGCTACAGCCTGGCGCTGACGCAGTTCACCGGTGGGCGCGTAACGATCGCGCGCGGCACCGGCGCGCTGCTGTCGGCGATCGCCGGCGCGGCGCCGTTCGAGCGCCGGCTCGAGACCGCCGCGGTCGCCGTCGCGCAGCGCAATGGACGCGTCGAGGTCGACACCGGTGACGGCAGCAGCGTCTTGGGTCGGGCGGTCGTGGTCGCGGTCCCCGTCAACGCGCTCGGCGCGATCGAGTTCGAACCGGTGCTCGCTGAGCCCAAGCGCCGCGCGATCGCGCTCGGGCAGGCGTCGCGCGGGATCAAGATCTTCATCCACGCCCGCGGCGAGCCCGTGTGGCAGAACACGATCCGGCCCGGCCACCCGTTCGGTTACCTCGACACCGAGACGGTCTACGACGACGGCACGCAGCTGCTGATCGGCTTCGGGATCGACGCTGAGCGCTGCGACGCGGCCGACGTCGCCGCGGTCCAGCGCCAACTCGACGAGATCCTTCCGGGTTACGAGGTGCTCGACTGCACCGCCCACGACTGGCTCGCCGACGGCCACTCGCGCGGGACCTGGGCGATCCACCGGCCTGGCTGGTACGAGCACCACCACGCGGCAATGCAGACCGTCGAGGGTCGCGTCGTGCTCGCCGGGTCGGACATCGCCAACGGCTGGGCGGGGTTCATCGACGGCGCGATCGAGTCGGGGCTCAGAGCAGGAGCCCGCGCAGCGATGCTCAGCGCTTGACCGGCGCCGCGGGCGCGACCAGGCCGGCGTCGAGCTCGTCAGCTAGGAGCTCGAGCTCCTTCAGCCCGATGTGATCGGCGAACACGTAGGGCAGCCGCACGATCGGCACGTCGAGCTGGTCGCGCAGCCGCTGCTCCTGCTCGCGCTGGGAGGCTGCGCGCGCGTGCTCGGACAGCGCCGCCTTCAGCGCCGAGCGCGTGACCCGCGAGCGGGTTCGCGGCAGGGCCGCGTCGAGCTCTGCGATCTCGCCGGCGTCGAAGCGCTCGCGGTAGAGCGCGTTGATCACGACCAGATCGAGCCGCAGGTCGTCGCGGGCAAGCGCGTCGCGCAGCGCCAGCGTCTCGTTGACGGCCATCTCCTCGGGCGTCGCGACCGCGATCACGCCGGTGAACTCGCGGTCGGCGATCGTCGTCGCGATCTTTCCGCCCTGGCGCGCGATCGGCCCGACCATCGCGATCTCCGAGAACGTCTTGGGCGTGCGCAGGATCCCGACGCCGTGCCCGGTCGCGGGCGCGTCGACCACGACGAAGTCATACGGCTGCGCGCCGCTGGTGCGCCGCTCGAACTGCGCGAGCTCCCAGACCTTGCCGATGCTCAGCAGCTCGCGCATCCCTGGGGTCGCCATCGCGAACGCGTTGAACAGCTTGCTCGAGCCGAGCAGCTGTCCGATCGCGCCGGTCTTGACCGACAGGTACTCCTCCATCGCGCCCTGCGGATCGATCGAGATCGTGAACAGCCCGGGCGTCAGCTCGACCTCGCGGAAGCGCTCGCCCTCCTGGTCGAACGCGCGCTGCACGTGCTCCTGGCTCGAGAGCTCGGCGACGATCGAGCGCTGGCCGCGGCGCGCCGCGAGCATCCCCAGCGCGGTCGCGATGGTCGACTTGCCGACGCCTCCCTTGCCGGTGACGAACACCAAGCGGTGGTCGAGCAGTTCAGGCACGGCGCCTGAACATAGCGGCACCGGTCGCTTGCAGGCTCAGCCTGTCGGCGCCGGGTCGTGGGGGAGGCCGGCGCGGGTTCGGGGCCCGGGCGCCAGCGCGATGAAGCTGGTCAGCAGGTCCGCGTAGGCCCGGTGACCGGCGCTATTGGGGTGGAACGATCCGGCGCCGCCCTGGCTGATCGTGATCCCGTTGAGATACGGGGTGCCGGATGCGCACTGAGCGTGATCGCGGAACGTCGAGATCGCCGACACGTAGAAGAAGCCGGCCCTCGCGGCGGCCTCCGAGATCACGCCGTCGAGCACGCGGGCCTCGTGGTTGAAGTAGTTCTGCTCGCCGTCGTCGAACAGCGAGATACCGAACCCGTGCAGCCGGAAGCAGTGCTGCTCGTCGGGCTTCTCGGGGAACAGCTGCGGATAGCCCATCACGACGACGGTCGTCTGCGAGGTGATCTTCGAGCGGATCGCGTTGTAGGCGGAGGCGAGCGCCACCGGCAGCGCGGCGATGTTGCGGTTCAGCGTGGACGTGAACGAGCTGATCTTGTTGCACGAGTGGTGTTTGGCGCAGTACTTCAGCGATGCCGCGAAGCCGATGTCGTTGCCGCCGATCGTCAGCGTCACAAGGTCGGTGCGGTGGTTGAGACCGGGCTGGTCTGACTGCGGGCGACGCTCTGGCCCGTACTGGGTCTTGGTCGTGATGTTCGCGGTCGTGGCGCCGCTGCAGGCGTAGAAGTGAAACGCGCCGAGGAACAGAGCGGGCCTGGCCAGCTCAGGCCAGGCATGCTGCGAGCGGTCGCACTTGTCGTTGCTCGTGTGACTGCCGGGCACATACGGGGACAGACCTTCACCGGCCGAGTAGGAGTCGCCGAGTGCGTCGTAGTGGACCCGGCGCAACTGAATCGGCGGCGGCGGCTTCGGCGTGCTGGTGCCCGGGGTTGCGCCGTGTGAGCCGGCGCAGTTGGGGACGTTGGCGCTGAACGGGCCGTCGTTGCTGCCGCCGTGTGCGTAGACGGCGTTGACCCAGCCGAAGTGCTTGTCGTTGGCTTTGGTGTAAGCCCACCA
>DASXDD010000237.1:0-56443 GCA_036490775.1 Solirubrobacteraceae bacterium
TTCGTCAACGATGCCTCGCACGAGCTGCGCACGCCGCTGACGATCGCGCGGGGGCACCTGGAGCTAATGCGCAAGCACGGCGACGAGCGCGCCGAGCTCGATATCGCGCTCGACGAGCTCGGCCGGATCGACTCGATCATCGAGCGGCTGCTGGTGCTCGCTGCCGCCGACCAACCGGACTTCCTGCTGACCACCGAGATCGAGCTCGAGTCGTTCCTCGAGGACGTGTTTGTGCGCTGGTCCGATTTCGCGCCGCGCGCGTGGCGATTGGGACCGCTTGCGTCAGGCCGCCTGCGCGTCGACGCGGATCGACTCCGGGCGGCGCTCGACGCGCTGCTCGAGAACGCCGTCAAGTTCACGCGTGAACACGACGCGATCGAGTTGCGCTCGCGAGCCTACGGCGCCCACTCGGTGCTGATTGAGATCGAGGACGAGGGCTGCGGCGTCCCCGGCGACGCGTTCGAGCGGATCTTCGACCGGTTCGCGCGCGCTGACGCCGCGCGCACCCGGACGGCCGGCGGCGTCGGGCTTGGGCTCGCGATCGTCGACGCGATCGCCAAGGGCCACGGCGGCCGATGCACGGTCGCCAGCACCGGAGACGGGTCGATCTTCGCGCTGCAGCTGCCCCAGTTCGAGCCGGTGAGCACCGCGCTGGGCGTCAACTAGCGGCAGGCCGCGTGAGCGCGCTAGTGCCTGAGCGCCGCGAGCTCGCGCAGGGTCATCTGGCGCGTGCCGCGCGTCGTCACGACCGTGACCCGGCGATTTCGACGCTGGGTGAAGATCGCCCACGCCAGCGGCGCGACGATCGCGAGGTTCACTGCCGCGCAGGCGACCGCGGTGAGAATGATCGTTGGTGTCATGCAATGATCGTCGCGCCCGAGCCGAAGGCCGACATGCGCAGCGGGTAAGTAGTCGCTAAGAAGCTCGCGCGAGCCGCGCGAGCGCCTCGGCGTCGAGCTGGCCTGAGTGCATCTCGCTGTCGAAGAACACGGTCGGCGTCGTCACCACGCCGGCCCGCACGCCCGACTGAAAGTCGCGGCGCACGCGGTCGCGCACGTCGTCGCCGCGGCGGTCTGCGTCAAACCGCTCGAGATCGAGCTTGAGCTCCCGTGCGTGGTCCCAGAGATGCGGGTCCTCGAGCCGGCTCTGGTCAGCGAACAGCAGTTCGTGCATCTCCCAGAACCGTCCTTGCAGCGCGGCGGCCTCCGCGGCGCAGGCGGCCGCCCACGCGCGCGGATGACTGGAACGGACCGGGAAGTGGCGAAACACGTGCCGCAGCTCGAGCTCGGCCAGCTTCGTGCTCTGGGCCGCACAGTACGGACACTCGAAGTCCGCGTACTCGATCAGCAGCGTCGCATCCGAGGGTCCCTGAACGTGATCGTCGGGCGACGGAGCCGGGACGGGCGCCGAGCCCAGCTCGGTCAAGGCGCCGCGGCCGCGGCGAGACCGTCGAAGATCAGGTTGGCGCCGGGCAGCTCGGTCGGCACCTCGGCCTCATAGCCCCACTTGACGACGGCGTCGGGTCCGATGATCACGAGCGCGCGCTGTGGGAACCCGCCTGGGTGATAGACGTCAAATGCCCGGCAGGCCTCGCCCTTGGGCTCGAAGTCAGACAGCTGCTCGATCGTGACGCCGAGCTTCTCGCGAAACGCCTTCTGCGACCAGGTCGCGTCGCACGACACGCCGTAGAGCGTGGCGCCACGCGCGCGGAACTCGTCGAGCACCTCCTCGTAAAGGTTGAGCTGGTCTGTGCAGACCGGGCTGAACGCGAACGGGTAGAAGACCAGAACGGTCGTCTGTCCGTCGAGGTCCTCGCGAGTGAACGCGTTGCCATCCTCGCGGCGCAACGTGAATTGGGGTGCGGGCTCTCCGGGCGAGATCACTTGCGCAGGCCGAGCTCGCGAATAAGCGCTCGGTATCGCTCGAGGTCGGACCGCTGCAAGTAGTTCAGGAGCCGACGTCGGCGGCCGACGAGCATCAGCAGCCCTCGACGCGAGTGGTGGTCCTTGCGATGGGTGCGCAGATGCTGGTTCAGCTCGTTGATCCGATCGGTCATCAGCGCGATCTGGACCTCGGCCCTGCCGGTGTCGGTCGGGCTCTCACCGAACTTCGTGACCAGCTCCTGCTTGCGTTCCAGGGTGAGCGTCATGCGGCCGCTGAGAGTAGCAGGCGCGCGTCAGATCTCCGTCACCGCGTGGCGCAACCGCCGGTTATCCGCAGATCTCCCGGGCCTGCTGCACGTCGTGCTCCATCTGCTCGATCAGCTCGTCTCTGGAACCGAACCTGCGCTCGCCGCGCAGCCGTTCGAGAAAGTCGAGCGCGAGCACGCGCCCGTAGAGATCCTCGTCGCGATCGATCAGATAGGCCTCGACGAGCACCGCTCGGCCCGTTCCGAATGTCGGGCGCACGCCGATGCTGACCGCAGCGCACGCGCCGTCGCCCGTGCGCGCGACGTAGATCCCGTGGCCGGGACAGACGAGCGCCTCGTCGGGGACGATGTTGGCGGTCGGAAACCCGAGCGTGCGGCCGCGCTCGTCGCCGTGGACGACCTCGCCCTGCAGCCGGAACGGCGCCCCCAGAAAGCGGATCGCGAGCTCGACCTCGCCGGCGAGCACGAGCCCGCGGATATGGCTGGAGGACACGATCTCGCCGTCGACCTCGACGAGCGGGACGACCCGCGTCTCAAAGCGCCCGTCGGCAGCGAGCATCTCCGGGTCGCCGGCGGCCCGGTTGCCGAAGCGGAAGTTCTCCCCGACCGATACGCGCGTCGCCTGGAGCCGCTCGACGAGCACGTGGTCGATGAACTCCTGCGGGCGCTGGTCGGCAAAGCCGCGGTTGAACGGGATCACGACGAGCTCGTCGACGCCGAGCTTCCCGATCAGCTGGGCCTTCGCATCGAGGCTCGTCAGCAGCTTCGGCGCCGCCTCGGGGCGGACTACGCGCAGCGGGTGCGGCTCGAACGTCAGCACGGTGTCGCTGCCCGAGATCACCTCGCGGTGACCGAGATGCACGCCGTCGAACTCGCCGACCGCCACCCGGCGCGGGCGCGGCTCGACGTCTGCTAGCTCCGTTATCTGCATCGGCGGCGAAGCGTAGTCGTCAGCCGCGAAGCCCGACGATCGGCTTCAGCACGCGGCCATCGTCGCGGGGCTCGGCGAGCGCGATCAGGCCATCCTCGTCGACCAGCCGGACCACGCCGGCGCCGGCGTCGGCGGGCGCTGGCACCGCCACCCCGTGGCCGGCACGCAGCGCCTGCTCGGGATCGAGCCTGACCTCGGGCATGAACGCCAGCGCCTCGTTGAGGCCGAGCACCCGCTCGGGGTCAGCGTCGGCGACCTCGAAGGACCCGATCGCGGTCCGACGCAGCTGCTCACAGTAGGCGTCGCCAAGGTCGCCGATCAGGCTGCGGACGTAAGTGCCCGACGCGCACTCGATCTCAAACCGGCGCCGGTCCCCGTTGCGCCACGTCTCCTCGAAGCGGTAGACCTCGACCTCGCGCTCGGTCGTCTGCACCTCGACTCCGGCGCGCGCGAGCGCGTACGCGCGCCGGCCCCCGATCTTGACGGCGGAGTACGCCGGCGGGTGCTGGCGCACGACGCCCGTCGGCAGCTCGAGGTCGCCGTCGGGGACGATTCCGGTGTCGACGATCTCGCCCTCCGGATCGCCGGTGCTCGACACCGCGCCAAACCGGGCCACGACCTCGTAGGTCTTGGGCAGCATCATCACAAACCGCTGGATGCGGGTCGCGCGGCCAAGCAGCACCAGCAGCAGGCCGGTCGCGAACGGGTCGAGCGTGCCGGCATGCCCGACCTTGATCCCACGTCGCTCGCGGCGGGTCCGCGCAACTACGTCGTGTGATGTGATCGCCGCCGGCTTGTCGATCAGAAGGACGCCGTCGACACTCACGAGAGCTGCTGCGCGACCTCTTCTCTGAGGAACTCGACCAGCTCGGGCCACTCCATCGCGGTCGTAAATCCCGCGGCCTGCCGGTGGCCCCCACCCCCCTGGGCGCGGGCGATCGCCGACACGTCGACGCGTTCGTCGCTCGCGCGGAGCGAGACCTTGCGAAGCGGCTTGCCGTCGCCGTCGGTGTCGCCGATACGGTCGCGCACAAGCGCCGCGACGGCCGTCCCTTGGACGGCACGCAGGTGGTCGATCACGCCCTCGGAGTAGCTCGCCTCAGCGCCGGACTCGGCGAAGTCGGTCGCGTCGAGCCCGGTCACCGTCAGCCGGCCCGAGTCAAAGCGCTCGACCTTCGTCAGGCCGCGAGCGAGCAGCGCGAGCTTGCCAAACGGCACGCCCTCGTAGACGCGGCGATAGATCTCGTGGACCATCACGCCGGCCTCGATTAGCTCCGCCGCCATCCGGTGTGCGCGCGCGCCCGTGTTCTCGTACATGAATCGCCCGGTGTCGGTGATCAGCCCGACGTACAGCGCCTCGGCGACCGGCAGCGTCGGCTTGACGCCGAGACCGTGCATCAGGTCCCAGACGATCTCCGCGGTGCACGAGGCGTCGGGTACGACGAGGTTCACGGTGCCGAAATGGGTGTTGTCGTGGTGGTGGTCGATGTTGAGGATGTGCATCCCCTCGCGCTGAAGCGCCTCGGCCGGGTTGCGCTCGAGGTTGCCGCAGTCGAGGAACACGATCGTGCGCTCGTCGAGGTCGTCGGGGGGCGTGCTGACCAGTCCCGACATCGACAGGAAGTCGTACTCCTGCGGCAGCGGCAGCTCGCTGGCGTCGATGAACATCAGGCAGTCCTTGCCGAGCGCGGTGAGCGCGCCCTGCATGCCGATCAGCGATCCGAGCGCGTCGCCGTCGGGATTCTCGTGCGCGACGACAATCAGCCGCTGCGCAGCGCGCAGCTCGTCCAGCACCCGATCGCGGTCTGCGCTCGCTCCGTTCTCACCCATCCGACTCGGATCCCTCCTCTATCAGCCGGGAGATCCGCATCGCGCGATCCACCGATTCGTCGTAGTCGAATTCGAGCATCGGAGTGTGCTTGAGGCGCAGCTCGGCGGCGACCCGCCGCTGCAGGAAACCGTGCGCCGAGCGCAGTCCCTCGAGGCTGTCAGCCTGCGTCTGCTCGTCTCCGAAGATGCTCACATACACACGCGCGTGGCGCAGGTCGAGGCTGGTCTTGACTCCGGTCACTGTCACGAATCCCACGCGCGGATCGAGGAGATCCTTTGCGATGGCGTCGCTGAGTACCTCGCGAACGGCCTCGTCGACGCGCCGCATGCGTCCGTCGGCCATCCTATCCCTCCCCGCTGAAACTTGGGACCAGGTCGTGCAGCTCGGCGACCGACGCGAGCATCCGCTCGACGCGAACGCACTCGGGGCAGCGAGCCTCCAGCCAGCGCTCGAGGTTGTCGACCGCGGCCGACAGCGTCGCCGGCGAGCCACTCGTCAGCGCGGCCGTCAACGTCGCGCGTTGCCACAGGTCCTGGTGGTCGACCTCCGCCACAGCCGCGCCGAGGCGCCCGTGAAGTTGGGCCTTGATCGATGACAGCTCCTTGCGCTTGCCCTTGAGGCTGGCCGACTCAGGGAAGTGCAGGTGGATCACCAACACTGCGACGAACCCGCCCGACATCGCGTCTCCGGCGAGCTCGCGTGGCTAGGCGAGCTCGCGCTCGACCTGACGCGTGGTGTAGCTCTCGAGCACGTCGCCTTCCTTGATGTCGGCGAAGTCCCTGAGCACGATCCCGCACTCGAACCCGGCTGCAACCTCGCGAACGTCCTCGTTGAAGCGGCGTAGGCTGGCGATCACTCCGTCGTAGACGACGGTGC
The DNA here is from genome assembly GCA_036490775.1 of Solirubrobacteraceae bacterium. GTDB lineage: Bacteria > Actinomycetota > Thermoleophilia > Solirubrobacterales > Solirubrobacteraceae > Palsa-465. The sequence continues at coordinate 5,788 of DASXDD010000237.1, forward strand.
CGTCGCGAATCAGTCGCACCTTCGAGCCACGCGTGACCGTGCCCTCGGTGACATGGGAGCCGGCAATCGTGCCGACCCTCGATGCGCGGAAGATCTGGCGCACCTCGACCGACCCGAGCGTCTCCTCGACCTCTTCGGGCGCGAGCATGCCCTGCATCGCCGAGCGCAGCTCGTCGATCGCGCGGTAGATCACCGCGTAGTGGCGAATCTCGACGCCCTCTCGTTCCGCGACGGCGCGGGCGTCACCGACGGGCCGCACGTTGAACGACATGATCACGGCGTCGGATGCCGCTGCCAGCATCACATCTGACTCGGTCACGGCGCCGACGGCGCGACGGATCACGTTGACCGATACCTCCTCCTGCGGCAGCTTTGCGATCTCGTCCTCGATCGCCTCGAGCGATCCGGCGACGTCGGACTTGATCACGAGGTTGAGCTCCTGCACACCTGCCTCGAAGATGCTCTCCAACGAGATCTTCTTGCCGGCACGGCGTGCGAGCGACTCGGTCTTCAGGCGGGTCGCGCGCTCGCCGGCGAGCTGGCGCGCGCGCCGCTCGTTCTCGACCGCACGCACGTGCTCTCCGGCTTCGGGGACGCCATCGAACCCGAGCACCTCGACTGGCTCGCCTGGGAACGCCTGCGGGACGCGCTTTCCGAGGAAGTCATTCATCGCGCGGACCCGGCCCCAGTGCGCGCCGGCGACGAGCGAGTCGCCGACTTCGAGCGTCCCACGCCCGATCAGGATCGTGACCACCGGTCCGCGTCCCGGGTCGAGCTTGGATTCGATCACCGTGCCCGACGCCGGCGCGTCGGGGTTGGACCGCAGCTCCTCGACCTCGGACATCAGCAGGATCGTGTCGAGCAGGTCGTCGAGGCCCTCCCTGGTCTTGGCCGAGACGTTGACGAACTCGGTGTCGCCCCCCCACTCCACCGGCTGCAGCCCGAGCTGCGTCATCTCGGTGCGCACGCGGTCGGGCTGGGCGCCTTCCTTGTCGACCTTGTTGACAGCGACCAGCATCGGCACCTCTGCGTCCTTGGCGTGGTCGACTGCTTCCTGAGTCTGGGGCTTGACGCCATCGTCGGCTGCAACCACGATCACGGCGATGTCGGTGACCTTGGCGCCACGCGCACGCATCGCGGTGAACGCCTCGTGGCCCGGCGTATCCAGGAACGTGACGGGCTTGCCGTCGTGGTTGACCTGATACGCACCGATGTGCTGCGTGATTCCACCGGCCTCCCCAGCGGCCACCTGGGTCTGGCGGATGGCGTCAAGCAGCGACGTCTTTCCGTGGTCGACGTGACCCATGATCGTGACTACCGGCGGGCGCTCTACAAGCTCGTCGTCTGAGTCGTCGAAGATCGGCTCGAGGACTTCCTCGTCCTCGGAGTGGACGATCTCGATGTCCTTGCCGAGCTCGGTCGCCAGCACTTCGATCGACTCATCCGACAGCGTCTGGGTGAGCGTCTTCATCTCGCCCAGCGCCATCAGCTTCTTCATGATCTCGGGCACCGGCACGTCGAGGTACTCAGCGACGTCCTTGACGGTCGAGCCCGAGTTGATCCGGATCACATCGGGCTCGGCGACGGCCGTGCGCGAGGGACGCGATTCGGCTTCGTCGTCGTACACGCCACGACGGCGCCGGCCGCGGCGCTGGCGGCGTGGCGGCTGGTTGCTCGGCGGTGGCGGACCGCCGCCAGGGGCGCGGCGCGAAGCCTGGGAGTCGATCACGACCCGTCGGCGGCCCCCGGCGGTACCGGGGGCGCGCTCGCCCTGCAGCGAGTCGCGGGTCGGGCGCTTGTGCGGCGTGTCGCCGCCACCACGCGCCGCGCCGTCGGCGGCAGCGCCATCGGCGGGAGCGCCCTCAGCGGGAGCGCCGTCTGATGGCGTTGCGTCGCCGTCAGGAGCGGGCGCCGGCGGGGTGCCTTCGGCCGGCGGCTTGCGGGATGACTCGGCGGAGTCGGGCCCCTTTCGCGCAGGACGCGCGGGAGCCGGGGTCGCGCCGGCGGGAGCCGGAGTCGCGCCGGCGTTGCCGCCGCCGTTGCCGAGTGCACGGGCTGCGGCTGCCTCATCGACGCTGGACGAGACGGCCTTGACGTTGATCCCGGCCGCTCTCAGCTTCTCGAGGACTTCCTTTGCCGGGAGCCCGCGCTCCTTGGCGATCTCATGAACGCGCTTACTCATCAACCTCCAGTTTAGGCCGCTTACGAAGCGGCCTGTGCATCGGCGCCCTGGGCGCTGGGCGCACCCTCGCCGTTGGCGCGCTCAAGCGCCTGATGGGCTTCGATGCCGCAGTAGTGGGAGCCGGGGAGCGCGGCGTTCGGGCAGCGCCGGCCGTTGGACAGGACCGCGGCGCAGCGTCCCTGCGCCTCCTCCTGCTCGTAGCCGTGCTCGGCCTCCTCGGCCGCGAACTCGGTCTCAGAACGAATGTCGATCCGCCACCCGGTCAGGCGCGCGGCGAGCCGCGCGTTCTGGCCCTCGCGGCCGATCGCAAGCGACAACTGGTCGTCGGGGACGATCACGGTCGCCTGCTTGCCGGCGTCGTCGACGAGCACCTCGCGGACACGGGCGGGCGACAGCGCTTTGGCGACGAACCGGGCGGGCTCGTCGTTGTAAGGAATGATGTCGATCTTCTCGCCGCGCAGCTCGGACACGACCATTCGCACGCGCGAGCCACGCGGGCCGACGCAGGCGCCGACCGGGTCGACGCCGTCGACGTGGGAGACGACCGCGATCTTGGAGCGGTAGCCGGGCTCGCGAGCGACGCCGGTGATCTCGACGAGACCGTCGGCGATCTCCGGGACCTCGAGCTCGAACAACGACTTGATCAGCTCGGGATCGCGACGCGAGACGATGATGCTCGGACCCTTGGTCGAGTTCGAGACGTCCTTGATCACGGCCTTGATCCGCTGCGAGTGGTCATAGCGCTCACCCTCGACCTGCTCGGACTTCGGCAGCAGCGCCTCGACGCGCTCGCGCAGCTGCACGAGCGTGTAGCGGGAGTCCGACTGCTGGACGATGCCGGTGATCAGCTCGCCGACGCGGTCGCGGTACTCCTCGAACATCATGTCGCGCTCGGCCTCGCGGATCCGCTGCAGGATCACCTGCTTGGCGGTCTGGGCAGCGATCCGGCCGAAGTCGTGGGGCGTGACGTCCTCGGTGTCGATCTGGTCCTCGAACTGCTTGAGCTTCTCGAGGTCGATCTCGGGCTCGGGCGGCTCGCGCATCTCGCCGGTCTCGGGGTCGACCGTCGGCTGCTGCTCAGTGGTCGCCTCGACCAGCAGCTGCTCTTCGAGCTCGGGCGGGATCTTCAGCTCCCAGACCTTGAAGTCGCCGCTCTCGCGGTCCATCTCGACCTTCGCGTAGCGGGCCGCTCCGGGCGTCTTCTTGTAGGCCGACAGCAGCGCGTCCTCGAGCGCCTCCATCAGCTTCTCGCTGGAGATGTTCTTCTCTGCGGCAAGGCCGCGCACGGCTTCGAGAATCTCTCGCGACATGGCTCAGTCTCCAGGGATCAGGTTCGAGCGGGCAATCTGTGTGTAGGGGATCGTCACGACGCCCTCATCGGCGGCGATCGTGATCTCCTGGTCCGAGGCGCCGACGAGCTCGCCGGTCACGCTTCGGTGGCCGTCCCGGGCGTCGCGCAGGCGCACCCGCGCGTGCCGGCCGAGAAAGCGGCTGTAGTGCTGCGGCTTTGTGAGCGGGCGATCGACGCCCGGGGAGGAAACTTCGAGCGAGTAGCGGTCGCGGTATTCGTTGAGCTGTCCCGAGACCCGCTCGCAGAGGGCAAGCGTCACGCCGTCGGGGTGGTCGATGTACAGCCGCAGCGTCGTGCCGGAGACCTCAGCGAGCAGCACCTCCACGTCCGGCTCGCTGTTCGCGAGCCTGGTTTCGATTTCGCTCTGGAGTGCACTCACAATCTCCTCCGTCATCAAGCTCATAAAAAAAGCGGGCGAGCGCCCACTTCCTTTCCGTCCATCTGCCGGGCGCACCCGGCACAAAAGGCTGTAAACACCAGGTTAGCACCGCACCCGCGGACCTGCACCGCGTTTTCACAGCCCTGCGCGGGGCGCAAAATCGCCCGTCCGACGGTGCTGTCGAGCGGTCTAAGCCCCGGTCGCTCGGGCCCGCGCGCGGTCGCGGTAGAAGCGGTAATCGCGGCGTCCGGGCTGCAGGCAGGCCGCCAGCACGAGCGGCTTTTGCGCCTCTGCATGGCGCCCGAGCATCTGCAGCGAGCGGCCTAGGCAAAACAGCGCGTAGTCGTTGGTCGGAGCGCGCTCGATCACCGCCTCGAACTCGGTCGCGGCCTGTTCGTAGCGCTGGGAATGAAACAGCGCCCGCCCGAGTGCCTCGCGGATCGACGTCTTATCCGGCGCCAGGTCCCGCGCCCGCGTCAGCGGGATCGTCGCCTGATGATTGTGGCCCGCCTCCAGCAGCGCCGTGCCCCTCGTGTAGAGCTCGTATAGCTCATAGCCCTCGTCCATGTCTACGAATTCTAGGACGGAGCGGAACGGTGGCGAAGGCGAATCGACGGCGGCCGCCAGCGTGGCGGCAGTGCCCACATCGCCCGCAGAATGGCGCCCATCCCGAGGCCCGCTCGCAGCTGCGCGCGCAGTGCGCGGCGCTGTTCAGAAGTCGGCAGCTGCTCGTCTCCCCCGAACCGCGCCATCCGCAGCGCGTGGATGTAGGCGGCGGCGTCGGGCGAGATCCGGAAGCGGCGCTCGAGCTCGGCGAGTGTCACGCCGGTGGCGACGGGCCGCCCGCTGCGCGCCAGCGCGGTCTCGAGCTCGGCGAGCATCTGCTCGGCCGAAGGCTCCTTCGGCGCCCGGGTGACGAACAGCAGCGCGATCGCGAGCGCCACCAGCAGCGCCAGCGGGATGATCCAGACCAGCGGCGAGGTGTGGCTGTGGTGCTTGCCGGCGGCCGCCGCCGCAGCTGTCGCCGCGCCCAGGCCGTGCGTCCCGGCGCCGGCGAGTCCGGCGGCCTTCGGAGCGATCCCGGCCGGGATGATCGCGACCTTGCCACCACGTGCCGGCGCCACCGCCGGGGTCGGATCGAAGCGGACCCAGCCGTAGCGCGGGAACCACGCCTCGACCCACGCATGCGCATCGACGTCGCCGACCACGTAGTCGTGGGCGCCGTTGTCGTAGTTGCCGGTCGTGAAGCCGACCGCGACACGCGCCGGGATCCCGCCCATCCGCAGCAGCATTGCCATCGCGCCGGCGAACTGCTGGCAGTAGCCGAACTTGTCCTTGAACAGGAAACTCTCGAGCGGGTATCGGTACGTGGGTACGTCCTCGTTGTAGGAGAACCCGTGGGACAGGTAGTTCATGACGCCCTGCACGAACGAGTACGGCGTTGTCGATTTGCGCTTGAGGCGCAGCGCCAGCGCGTACGCGCCCCCGTAGGGCGAGTGGCGGACCAGCAGCGTGGTGTTGCGCTGCGGCGGCACTCCGAACGCTTGGAGCGGTCCGAAGCTGTGAAACGGCGGGAACACGAGCTCGGCGCCAGAGTTGGCGAGCGCCGTCTGCGGCATCACCAACGTGCGGTAGCTGATCAGCGACCCCGGATAGTCGTCGCCTGCGCTCGCGAGCTGCGCGGGCGACGGATGCGGGTCATACACGCGGACCGAGTAGCTGTCACCGGGACCGAGCTGGTTTGACGCGGTCCAGGTGCCCTGGCTGGCGCCCGGCGTGGCGCCGGTCGGGGTGTGCACCGGAGACGAGGAGAACCCGGCGCCAATCACGTTGAAGGTTTTCATCGCACGGATCGTCACGGTCATCGTCTGCGACCAGAGCGGGTTGTCGAGCGAGCTCGGCAGGATGCCGTCGAGCTGATTGCCGCCGCCCGCCTCCCCCGCCATCCACCCGGTGCCGTTGAACAGGTCGAGGTTCTCGGCCTTCCAGTAATCGGGGTGCGCGGCCCGCACGTCGAGCACCTCGTGACCCTTGCGCGGCCAGTTCAGCTTTGTGTAGCGCTGCGTCCAGTCAAACGACTCGGTCTTGCCCGGCGCAAGGCTGCTGGTCAGCGCCTGGTAGTCGATCCACGGCTTGTGCGAGTCCAGCGCCGGCGCAAAGGCCATCGCCAGCGCCGCCGCGAACAGCGGGAGCCCGACGACCGTCGCGTAGTCGTGGCGCTCGAGGCGCTCGCCCCACACGAACAGCGCCAGCAGCCCGAACAGCAGCAACCCGTGCACGTAGACCACCGGCGGGCGCGAGAGCGTCGAGGGCAGCACCGCGAGCGTCAGTAATGGCAGCGCGCACACCGCACGGCGCGCGTCGGTCAACGGCCGCGGTGCCAGCGCGAGAGTGAGTGCGGATGTCAGCAAGAGCACGCCCGCTCCGAGCATGATCACCTCTCGCGTCCAGCGATTCAGTCCTCCGTAGGGCACCAGCACGCGCGGCAGGCTCGACAGGCCCTGGTCGACGCCGTTGGCGGTGGCCGCGATCCGCAGATGGCGCACCCAGTGCAACGGCACGCCGCTGAACGCGAACATCGCGAGCAGGCCGAGGACGCCCGCGATCGCGATGATCCAGCGATAGCGGCCCTCGAGCGCGAGCCCGAGCGCAACCACGCCGAGCGCAACCGCGACCATCCCGAGCGCCCGCCACGTCGGCGCCGGGTGCAGGAGCGTCGCCCAGCGCAGCGCACCGTAGAACGCGAACGCGCCGAACGCGAACAGACGCATCAGCGGTAGCTCGCGCGCGATCGAAGCCGTGGCCCCACGGCCGACGCCACGCCGGCCGAGCGGCGGCAGTACGGCGACGTTGCTGCCCGAGCTCAAGCCGCCCGCTCCCTGGAAAGCGAGCGTGGACGGGCGCCGAGTACGTATCCCCGACAGCCCGTGACCTCGAACGCCGGCGCCGCCGACATCCTGTCGCACACCGGCGTCGGTAGCACCAGCACGCCAATCCCGTCGCAACTGCTCGCAAGCCGGGCGGGCAGCCGCTCGATCGGCTGCGCGGAGATGTAGAACAGCTTGCCGCGCCGCGCGCCGGCCGCAAGCGCCGGGGCCTGACCCGCGGAGGGCTCGATCAGCGCCAGGCGGACGTGCGCGGCCGGCCAACTCCCGAGGCCGGAGTCGATGTCCATCGGCCTGCGGTCGCCGGGCAGCAGCAGGCTGCAGCCACCGCCGCGAGTTAGCTCGAGCACCAACGAGGCCGCGGCGCGCACAGCCGCGTCGAGGTGCTCGGCGGGTCCCGAGCAACGCGCATCGAGCACCACCAGCGGCCGGCTGTCGCCGTCTGCCGCGAGCCGGCGCTCGAGCAGCCCGGCGCCTCGCGCCAGCGCCGGCCAGTGGATCCGAGACGCCGGCGTGCCGACCCGATATGGGCGTAGGCCGTCGACCTCGACGGCAGCCAGCGGCTCAGACGGCGATCGCCCCTGAGCGGCATCGGGGTGCGCGAGATCGCGACCAAGCCAGTGCACGCGCTCGGTGCGGGGCAGCACGAGCACCTCGTCGGCGGGCACGGCCGCCGATCGCACCGCGCATGCGAGTTCCAGCGGGTCGTGCACGACCAGCGACGGCGGGTCGACCGACACGCGCCCTCGGCGGGCGAAACGTGCGACCACGCGCACGTTCGCGGTGCGCTCGCCGGTGATCGGCGCAAGCCAACCTCGCAGCGACACCGGTGCGCCTGCCAGCGGGTCCTGGAGCTCGCCGCCGGGGAGGCCCCACGGACCGCGGCTGACCTCGATCGTCGCCTCAAGCGGCTCGTCCTCGACGACCCGGTCGGAATGCAGGTGGCGGTGAACGCGAGCTCCGCGCGCGGCGATCGAGATCCAAACTGGGGTTCCCAGTCCCATGAACACGAGCCCGAGGCCCGGGACGAACAGCGGCGCCGCGTCGAACAGCAGCGCGAACAGGATCAGGACCCCGCCCGCGGCCGCGACGCCGGCCGCCTTGTTCATTGCGCCAACCCCTCGCTCACAGCGCCCGCACCGAGGAGATCGCGTCTGCGATCACTTCCTTGCCTGCCCCCCGGGGGGTCTCCGGCGCGAGCACCAGCCGGTGCGAGAGGACCGGCTCGGCGAGTGCCTGAACATCATCGGGCAAGGCATGATCGCGGCCCAGCATCATCGCATTCGCCTTCGCCGCGCGGAGCAGCAGCAGTCCCGCACGCGGGCTCGCGCCGAGCTCGACCCGCGGGTCTTCGCGCGTGCGCCAGAGCAGTCGCACGATGTAGTCGCGCAGCGCCTGCGATGCCCGCACGCGAGCCGCCGCGTCCTGGGCGGCGAGCACCTCTGCCGCGGTCGCGACCGGCGCCAGCGACAGCACGCGGTCGCCGCCCTCGTGATCGGCAAGCATGTGCGCCTCGTCGCTCGGCGCCGGGTACCCGAGCGAGAGCCGGATCATGAACCGGTCGACCTGCGCCTCGGGCAGTGGGTAGGTGCCCTCGTACTCGATCGGGTTCTGGGTGGCAAGCACGAGGAACGGGCGCGCGAGCTCGTGTGTGTGGACGTCGACCGTCACGCGCCGCTCCTGCATGCACTCGAGCAGGCCCGACTGGGTCTTCGGTGAGGCGCGGTTGATCTCGTCAACGAGCACGACGTTGGCGAACACCGGCCCGGGACGGAACTCGAAGCGCTGCTCGCGCTGGTCGTAGACGTTGGTGCCGACGACGTCGGCCGGCAGCAGGTCAGAGGTGCACTGGATGCGTGCGAACTGGCAGTCGATCGAGCGCGCGAGTGCGCGAGCGAGCGCGGTCTTGCCGACGCCTGGGTAGTCCTCGACGAGCGCGTGGCCCTCGGCCAGCAGCGCGACGACAAGGTGATCGAGCGTCTGGCGCCGGACCTGCACAGCGCGCGCGACGTTGTCGGCGAGCCGGCGGGCGACCGCGGCGGATTCCTCAGACCCCTGCGGCGCTACGGGCGTCTGCTCGGGCTCCATCCGTTTCCTCCCTCTCTGAGCGCAATCGCTCGATCTCATCCAGCACCGCTCGCGCGACGCTTTCCTTGCTCGCTCGCGGCACCTGCCGCACTCCCCCACCGGCCGTCAGGATCGTCACCTCGTTGTCGGAGGAGTCAAACCCGACGCCCGGCGTCGAGACATCATTTACGACCACGGCGTCGAGCCGCTTGCGCTCGAGCTTGCCGCGCCCATATTCGACCGCGCCGGCTCCATGCTCGGCGGCGAATCCGATCAGCAGCTGGCCACGGCGACGGCGCGCGGCGAGCGCGCTCAGCACATCGACGGTCGGCTCCAGCTCGATCATGGGCGTTCCCTGGTCCTTCTTGAGCTTGTGCGCGACCGGGCTCGCCGGCCGGAAGTCGGCGACCGCGGCGGTCATCAGCAGCACGTCGGACGCGTCGAACTCGCGCTCGCATGCCTGGGCGAGCTCGGCGGCCGTGCCGACCGCCAGCAGCCGCACCCCGGCCGGTGCGTCGAGCGCCACGTTGGCCGCGACGAGCGTCACGTCGGCCCCGCGCCGCGCGGCCTCGACGGCGAGCGCGTAGCCCATCCGGCCCGACGAGCGGTTGCCGATGAAGCGGACGCTGTCGATCGGCTCGCGGGTGCCGCCGGCGGTGACGAGCACACGCCGCCCGGACCAGGTCGCGGGCGTCAGCAGCGCCTCGCAGGTCGCCAGCAGCTGCGCAGGCTCTGGCAGCCGCCCGATCCCGTACTCCCCGTGCGAGCCGAGCTCGCCCTCGTCCGGTCCGATCACGGTCACCCCGCGCGCGGCGAGCAGCTCGAGGTTGGCCTGGGTGGCCGCGTCGAGGTACATGCGGTTGTTCATCGCCGGCGCGACCGCCACCGGGCACGCGGCCGCGAGCGCGGCGGTGCTGAGCAGGTTGTCGGCGAGCCCGTGCGCGAGCTTGGCGATCGTGTTTGCGGTGGCCGGGGCGATCAAGTAGATGTCGGCGCGCTCGACCAGCGCCAGGTGGCTGATCGGAGCTCGATCGGGAAGGTGCTCCCCCGGATACGAGCCGCGGGCCGGATCAGGTTCGAACTCGGAGACGAGCACGGGCGCACCCGTGATCGCCTCAAACGACGCCCTGCCGACGAAGCGCTCGCTGTTCGGGGTCTGAAGGACCCGCACCGCATGCCCGGCCTTGATCGCCAGGCGCGCGGTCTCCAGCGCCTTATAGGCCGCGATCCCGCCGCTCACCCCGAGGAGCAACCGGGCCACGGGTCCGTCCTACAAGCCGCGGAGCGGGCGACGACAGGCTGGCCGGACCACTTACCTGTAGTGGTACTTGATCTTGCCCTGAGCTACTTCCTCGAGCGCGATCGTCAGGTAGTTCTTCGAACGGGTGTCGACCATCGGCGGCGGGAACTCGTCGAACGTGCCTTCGCCGAGGTTGTGGTAGTAGGAGTTGATCTGCCGTGCGCGCTTGGCGGCGACGATCACGCTCGCATAGTCGGAGTCGACGTGGTCGAGCAGCTTGTCGATGCGTGGTGAGATCAAGGCTTAGCGGTCCTTTTTCTAGGGGGCTCTAAGGTTAGCGGGCCGTTAGCGGCTGCTGGCAGGCAGCGCTGCACGGACGATTCCGACGAGCTCGTCGGTGGCATCCTCGAGCCGGTCGTTGACGACCACATGCCCGAATTCGGGGCGCGCCTCGAGCTCACCCTCGGCCGTCGCAAGGCGCTCGTCGACCTCCTCGGGGCTGTCGGTGCCGCGGCCCACCAGCCGCGTCCGCAGGCCCTCGAGCGACGGCGGCGCGATGAACACCGCGACCGCCTTCGGAATCGCCTCGCGGACCTGGCGCGCGCCCTGGACTTCGATCTCGAGCACGACGGGGCTGCCGGCGTCGACTCTGCGCTCGAGCTCGGAGCGCAGTGTCCCGTACTTGTTCCCCGAGTAGGTGGCGTGCTCGACGAAGTCGCCGGCGTCGACGTGGGCGGCGAACTTCTCGGGCGTCAGGAAGTGGTAGTCGACTCCGTCCTGCTCGCCCGGTCGCGGCTTGCGGGTCGTCGCCGAGACCGACAGCTCGAGCTCGGGGATCTGCTCGAGCAGGCCGCGGATGAGGGTGCCCTTCCCCACCCCGGAGGGCCCAGTGATCACAAAGACCATGGCCACGGGGTGGGGAGCGCCGCTGTTATCGGCGGCGCATAAGCGCGACCAGCTCGCGCCGTTGGCGCTCTGAGAGCCCGCCGATCGTCTTGCTCGGTGAGATCCGGCACTGCGAGAGGATCTTGTTGACCTTCACCCGCCCGTACTTCGGAACGGCGAGCAGGAGGTCGAACACCTTCGCGGTCTCGAGATATTCAGGAGGCGCGAGCAGCAACTCATGGATCGGCTGGCGACCGGCCTTGAGGTCACGCTTGAGCTGCGCCCGGCGGCTGCGGATGTCGTTGGCGCGTTGAAGCGCTTCCATCCGCTGTACGAGTGATCGTTCGGGCGCGGCGATGGGCTTGGTGGGTGATTCGGTCACCGGCGGCATGGCGGGCGACTATACATCTTGAGACGGGTCGATCAAGCCAAATCCCCGCAATTCGACTCGACCTCAAGCTTAGGTCGAGCATTGTCGAGGATGGTTGCGGTAATACCCATAGTTTGCAGGGGGTTTCTCGCATCGAGTGTTGACGTGCACTTACCACCGGCTTCACGTGCGCGCCGGCGCAGCAGACTGCTCGAGTAGCTCTCCGAGCTCGGCTGCAATCCGTGCTCCCGCGACCGGATCGCGAAAGCTCTCCGTGCCGACGGCGACGAGATCTGCCCCTGCCCGGATCAGATCGAATGCATCATGCCCGGTTTGCACGCCTCCCATGCCGATCAGCGGGATCGTTGTCACTTCTGACACTGCGTGAACCTGTGCCAGCGCGATCGCGCGGACGGCCGGTCCGGACACGCCGCCGGTCGTTCCGCCCAGCCAGGGGGCGCCCGTGCGCGGGTCAAGTGCCATCCCGCGCAGCGTGTTGATCAGCGACAGTGCGTTCGCTCCCGCCTCCTGTGCGGCGACTGCGACCGACGCCACGTCGCTGGCGTTCGGTGTCAGCTTTACGACAAGTGGCTTGTCGGTCAGCGGCCTGACCTCGCGCAGCAGCGCGGCGACCTCATCGGGGTCGGCGCCCATCACCAGCCCCGTCTCGACATTCGGACAGGAGACGTTGAGCTCGAGCGCGGCGACCTCGTCGCGCGCCGCGAACGCGGCGACCAGTTCGGCCACCTCGCCGCGGCTGAAGCCCATCACGTTGACGATCAGCGGCACAGGCAGCGCAGCGAGCCTCGGGAGATCCTCGGCGAGGTAGCCCTCGAGCCCCTTGTTCGGCAAGCCGATCGAGTTCATCAGCCCGGCGGCGACCTCCCACAGCCGCGGCGGCGGGTTGCCCTGGCGCGGTTGCAGCGTCACCGTCTTGGACACGAACGCGGCGAACGGGAAGCGCTCGAGCAGCTCGTCGCCGAACGCGCGGTGGGCAGCGATCGCGTCGAACGTTCCCGAGCCGTTGATGATCGGGTGCGCGAGCGCGATCCCGCAGAACTCGACAGAGCTCAATGCCCCGCTCCCGCAACGACCGCGGTCTCGAGCAGCGACGCGTCGAGCACCGGCCCCTCGAGGCACAGCCGGATCAGCCCGTCGCGGGTCGGCACCACGCACCCGAAGCAGGCGCCGAATCCGCACGCCATCCCGGACTCGAGCGCGAGCTGCGCCGGGACCTCGCGCCGCGCGCAAAGCTGCCTGACGGCCTCGAGCATCGCCGGCGGACCGCACGCGTAGACCTCGGCCGGCTCGCCGGCGTCGAGCCGCTCGCTGAGCAGCCCGGTGACGAGGCCGTGGTGGCCGACGCTGCCATCGTCGGTGGCGAGCTGCGGATCGCGCAGCAGCCCCGCGCCGGCCGCGTGGGCCTCGTCACGGAACCCGAGCAGCGCCGGCGCGGCGCCGGCGAGCTCGTCCTGCCAGATCGCCAGCGGCGCGATCCCGACGCCGCCGCCGACCAGCAGCGGCGTCCGCCCCTCTCCGGGGGCCTTGAAACCGACTCCGAGCGGGCCGACCAGCATCATCCCGTCGCCGGCTTGCAGCTCGCACAGCCGGTTGGTGCCCGGCCCGACGTCCTCGATCAAGAACTGCAGCTCGAGCGGATCGCGCCGGCCGTCGGGCGCGAGCGCCCGATCGCCGAGCGCGCGCAGGACGCTGAACGCGCGTGGCAGAAACGGCCGCTCGGCCGCCCCCCCGCCCCATCGCTCGCTAGCGCTGAGCATGTAGAACTGGCCCGCCTGCGGCATCGGCCCATCGGCGTCGGCGCAGCGCAGCACCACGTAGGCGCCGTGCTGTTCGCGCGCAGTCACGGTCGCTGTGCGACGGCCGAACGGGGCGGTGACTCGGTCTGCGCTCAATGCACTTCGGAGGCGCGCGCGTGGATCTCCTGCAGCGCCAGCACCTCGGGCTCGCCGCGACGGGCGGATGAGATCGCGCGCGCGGCGGCCATCCCGCCGGCCATCGTCGTGATGCACGGGATCCCGCGGGCGATCGCTGCCGAGCGGATCTCGTAGCCGTCGACGCGGGCACCGGTGCCGACCGGCGTGTTGATCACGATGTCGACCTCGCCGCGCTCGATCCAGTCGACCACGTGCGGCGACCCTTCGCCGATCTTGTTGATCGCCTCGGCCGGGATCCCCATCTTGCGGATCCCCTGCGCGGTCCCGAGCGTCGCGACGATCCTGAAGCCGAGGTCGTGCAGGATCGTCGCGATCCCGGTCGCCGCCGCCTTGTCGCGGTCGGCGACCGTGATGAACGCGGTGCCGGTGTCGGGCAGCTTCGAGCCCGCGGCCGCCTGCGCCTTGGCGAACGCGGTCGGGAAGTCGTGGGCGATCCCCATCACCTCGCCGGTCGAGCGCATCTCGGGGCCGAGCAGCGTGTCGGCTCCGGCGAAGCGATCGAACGGCAGCACGACCTCCTTGACGCACACGTGACCGTTGGTCGTGTCGGCCGGCAGCTCGAGGTCGGCGAGCCGCTCGCCAAGCACGACTCGGCAGGCGAGCTTGGCAAGCGGCAGCCCGATCGCCTTGGACACGAACGGGACCGTCCGCGACGCGCGCGGGTTGGCCTCGATCACATACAAGCCGCCCTCCGCCTGGATCGCGAACTGCACGTTGAGCAGCCCCACGACCCCGAGCGCCTGCGCGATCCCCTCGGTCTGGGCGCGGATCTCGGCGAGCATCTCGGTGCCGAGCGTGTGCGGCGGGATCACGCAGGCGGAGTCGCCGGAGTGGATCCCGGCCTCCTCCACGTGCTGCATGATCCCCGCGATCCACACGTCGGTCCCGTCGCACAGGGCGTCGACATCGACCTCGATCGAGTCCTCCAGGAACCGGTCGAGGTAGATCGCGACGCCGGCCGCGGGGCCGACCCGCTCGAGGTAGTCGCGCAGCCCGGCGACGCTGTAGACGATCTCCATCGCGCGGCCGCCGAGCACGTAGCTGGGTCGCACCAGCAGCGGAAAGCCGACGTCGGGCGCTCGCTCGAGTGCCTCCTGCGGCGAGCACGCGTTCGCGTACTTCGGCGCCTGGTATCCGAGCCGGTCAAGCAGCGCGCCGAACCGCGCGCGGTCCTCGGCGAGGTCGATCGAATCGATGCTCGTCCCGAGGATCGGGAAGCCCGCGGCTTCGAGCCCGGCGGCGAGCTTCAACGGCGTCTGGCCGCCGAACTGGACGACGACCCCTTTTGGCTTCTCGACCTCGCAGACGGCGATCACGTCCTCGAGCGTCAGCGGCTCGAAGTACAGCCGGTCAGAAGTGTCGTAGTCGGTCGAGACCGTCTCCGGGTTGCAGTTGACCATCACCGCGTCGCGGCCGGACTCGCGGACGGTCTCGGCGGCGTGCACGCAGCAATAGTCGAACTCGATCCCCTGGCCGATCCGGTTGGGACCCGAACCCAGGATCACGACGCTCTCGCGGTCGCCGCGCACGACCTCGTGGTCAGGGCCGCCGCGACGCGGGCGTTCCCAGCCGGAGTAGTAGTAGGGCGTCCGCGCCGCGAACTCGGCCGCACAGGTGTCGACGGCCCGGAACGTCCGCTCGCCTTCAAACGGCGCCTGCGGGTCTGCGACCAGCTCGGCGAATTCGCGCACGAACCACATGTCGATGTCGGTGCGGCGGTGGACTTCGTCGATCGAGGCGCCCCGCCGTAGCGCCTCCAGGAGCTGGTCGAAGCGGTCAGGCCCCGGCGACTGCAGCAGTTCGAGCAGCGCCTCGTCGTCGTCCGGCGCAACCGGGGTCATGTCGAGCTCACGCGACCGCAGCGCCTTGGCGAACGCCTGCTTGAACGTGCGGCCGATCGCCATCGCCTCCCCCACCGACTTCATGTGGGTCGTCAGGCCGGAGTCAGAGCCCGGGAACTTCTCGAACGCAAAGCGCGGCCACTTGACCACGCAGTAGTCGATCGCCGGCTCGAAGCTCGCCGGCGTCGCCTGCGTGATGTCGTTGGGGATCTCCTGAAGCGTGTAGCCGACCGCGAGCCGCGCCGCGATCTTGGCGATCGGGAAGCCGGTTGCCTTGCTGGCGAGCGCGCTCGAGCGCGAGACCCTCGGGTTCATCTCGATCACGACGATCTCGTCGGTCGCGCGGTTGACCGCGAACTGCACGTTGGACCCGCCGGTCTCGACGCCGACGGCGCGGATTACGGCGATCGCCTGGTCGCGCAGCGCCTGGAACTGCTTGTCGGTCAGCGTCTGCTGCGGCGCGACGCAGACGCTGTCGCCCGTGTGCACGCCCATCGGGTCGATGTTCTCGATCGAGCAGATGATCACGACGTTGTCGGAGTGGTCGCGCATCACCTCAAGCTCGAATTCGCCCCAGCCGAGCACCGACTCCTCGATCAACACCTGGCCGATCGGGGAGGCCTTGAGCCCGCGTGCGACGACGCGCTCGAGCTCGGACAGGTCGCGCGCGACGCCGCCGCCCTTGCCACCAAGCGTGAACGCCGGGCGCACGATCAGCGGCAGACCGATCTCGGCGACCGCGCCGCGAGCGTCGGCGAGGGTGTGGGCGATCACGCTGCGCGGGACACGCAGGCCGGCGCCGGTCATCGTCTCGCGGAATCGCTCGCGGTCCTCGGCGCGGTCGATCGCCTCGTAGTCAGCGCCGATCAGCTCTACCGAGTAGCGATCGAGCGTGCCGTCCTCGTGGAGCGCCCTGGCGAGGTTCAGCGCGGTCTGACCTCCCAGCGTCGGCAGCAGCGCGTCGGGACGCTCGCGCTCGATCACCTGGCGCACCGGGCCGGGCAGCAGCGGCTCGATGTAGGTCATATGGGCCAGTCCCGGGTCGGTCATGATCGTGGCCGGGTTGGAGTTGACGAGCACGACCTCGTAGCCCTCCTCGGCCAGCACCCGGCACGCCTGCGTGCCCGAGTAGTCGAACTCGGCCGCTTGGCCGATCACGATCGGCCCCGAGCCGATCACGAGGATCTTGTGGAGGTCGTCTCTACGCGGCACTGGGGTCGCCTCCTCTGGCGGCTGCGATCTCACCGACGAAGCGGTCGAACACGTACTGCGCGTCGTTGGGCCCAGGACCGGCCTCGGGGTGGTACTGGACGGTCGCCCCGGCGACGTCGAGCAGCCGCAGCCCCTCGACCGTGCGGTCATAGAGGTTGACGTGCGTCAGCTCGGCCTCGCCGAAATCGGTTTGCCAGCGCACCGGCTCGTCGTGGTCGATCGTTCGCGCGCCGCCGGGGCCGAGCACCGCGAACCCGTGGTTCTGGCTGGTGATCTCAACCTTCTGCGTCGTCAGGTCCTTGACCGGATGGTTGGCGCCGTGGTGGCCGAACGGAAGCTTGTAGGTGTCAAGCCCGACCGCGCGGCACAGCAGCTGGTGGCCGAGGCAGATGCCATAGACCGGTCGCTTGCCCACCAGCTCGCGGACGGTCGCGACGATGTGGTCAAGCGCCGCGGGGTCGCCGGGGCCGTTGGCGAGGAACACCGCGTCGGGGTCGCGCTCGAGCAGTTCGCTCGCGCTCGCGGTGCACGGGTGCAGCTCGACGGTCGCGCCGCGGCGGCGCAGGTTGTCGACGATCGAGCGCTTGACGCCGGTGTCGATCATCGCGATCCGAGGGCCCCTGTCGTCGTTTGCGCCTTCGAGCA
The DNA here is from genome assembly GCA_036490775.1 of Solirubrobacteraceae bacterium. Taxonomy (GTDB): domain Bacteria; phylum Actinomycetota; class Thermoleophilia; order Solirubrobacterales; family Solirubrobacteraceae; genus Palsa-465. The sequence goes on from DASXDD010000237.1 coordinate 22,800, forward strand.
CGATCGGTTTCGCCGGGGTCACGTCGACGGTGAGGTCGCGGCCGCTCATCGATGGCTCGGCGTCGATCAGCTGCCTGGCCTGGTCCTCTGAGATCCGGTCGGGGAACACGCCGCCGCGCATCGCCCCGAGATCGCGGATGTGGCGCACGAGCGCGCGGGTGTCGAGGCCTGAGATCGCCGGCACGCCGTTGTCGCGCAGCCAGGTCAGCCAACCCTGCGTCGAGCCAGGAGCGTCGTTTCGGTCGACGGCCGCGCGCATGATCGCCGCGCGGGCGTGGACGGCGTCGGATTCCATCGCCTCGTCTGACACGCCGTAGTTGCCGATGTGCGGGTAGGTGAACGTGATCAGCTGCCCTGCATAGCTGGGGTCGGTCATCGCCTCCTGGTAGCCCGACATCGAGGTCGTGAACACGACCTCTCCGACCGCGGCGTCATCGGCGCCGCACGCCAGCCCGTCGAACCGGGCGCCGTCCTCGAGCAGCACGTAGGCGGTCATGCGACCGCGCCGGCTTGCGCCAGCATCCGCGCCCTGAACGCGATTGCGCCGGCGGCGACCGTGGCGAGTACGCGTCCGTGCAGGGTACGGCCGTAGAAGCAGCAGTTCTGCGAGCGGCTGACATAGCCCTCGCAACCGACCTCGAACCGCGCCTCGAGGTCGACGACGCAGACGTTGGCCGGCCCGCCGGGCGCGATCCGCGGGATCGGCAGCCCGTACAGCGCCCCGCCCGATGTCATCCGCTCGATCACGATCCCGAGCTCGAGCTCGCCTGGCATCACTAGCTCGGTGAACAGCGCCGCGAATGCGGTCTCGAGCCCGGTCGTGCCCATCGGCGCCTGCTCGAACGGGACCTCCTTCTCGTGCCGGGCGTGCGGCGCGTGGTCGGTCGCGACGCAGTCGATCACCCCGGTGCGCAATGCCTCGATCAGCGCGCGGCGGTCGGCTTCGGAGCGCAGCGGCGGGTTCATCTTCATTCGGCTGTCGAGTGTCCGGACGACGTCGTCGGTCAGCGTCAGGTGGTGCGGCGTGGCCTCGGCGCTGACCCGGATACCGGCCTCCTTGGCCTGCGCGACCGCCTGGACCGACTCGATGCACGAGAGGTGCTGGAAGTGCACGCGCGCATCCTCGTAGCCGGCCAGCGCGGCGTCTCGCGCGACCATCGTCGACTCCGAGATCGACGGGATCCCGGCCATCCCGAGCCGGGCCGAGACAGCGCCCTCGTGCATCACCCCGTCGCGCGAGAGCGCGGGGTCCTCCTCGTGCAGCGCGATCACGCCCCCGCAGAGGCGCTGGTACTGGAGCGCCTTTCGCAGGATCCCGGCCGACACGACCGGCTTGCCGTCGTCGGTGAACCCGAGCGCACCGGCGTCGAACAGCTCGGCCATCTCGGTGAGGTCGTCGCCCTTCAGGCCGCGGGTAATCGAGGCGAGGAACCCGACCGGCACCCGCGCCTGACGCCGCGCGGAGTCGATCAGCGAGCGCAGGACCGGCGCGTCGTCGACGACCGGTGCGGTGTTGGGCATTGCGATCAACGCGCAGAATCCGCCAGCGGCCGCGGCTGCCGTACCGCTCTCGAGGTCCTCCTTGTACTCCTGGCCGGGGGTGCGCAGATGCACGTGCGGGTCGACGAACGCCGGGAATGCGTGCTTGCCGGCCGCGTCGAGCGTCTCGCCGTCCTCGGGGGCGGGCAGCGAGCCGGGCGCGCCGAGCTCTGCGATCCGGCCGCCCGCGATCAGGATGTCGTGGGGCTCGTCGAGGTCGGAGCGCGGGTCCAGGACGTGGGCGCCGCGAATCAGCAGCTGCGCCTGGTCGCGCTCTGTGCAGAACAGCCTCTCGTCGTTCATCACGCCACCGCCGCCAGGATTGGGGAGCCGACCAGCAGCTCGTAGAGGACCGCCATCCGAACCGCCACCCCGGCCTTGACCTGCTCGCCGATCAGCGCCTGGGGCGAGTCGATCGCGTCGGCCGACAGCTCGACGCCGCGGTTTACAGGCCCCGGATGCATCAGCAGCTGCCCGGGGTTCAATCGCGCGGCGTTGATCTGGTATCGCGCCGCGTACTCGCGCAGCGACGGCACGAACGCGTCGTGCATCCGCTCCTGCTGCATCCGCAGCACGTAGATCACGTCGGCCTCCTCGAGCCGGTCAAGAGTGACCTCCGCGTGGCATCCGAGCGCCTCGATCTCACGCGGGATCAGCGTCGGCGGCCCGCAGACGGTCACCTCGGCACCCATCCGCTGCAGCGCCAGAATGTTCGATCGCGCGACGCGCGAGTGCAGAACGTCGCCGACGATCCAGATGTTCGCGCCGTCGAGCGAGCCGAGCCTGCGCCGCAGCGTGAACACGTCAAGCAGCGCCTGCGTCGGGTGCTCGTGCTTGCCGTCGCCCGCGTTGATCACCGATGCGGGCGTCCAGCCGGCGACGAGCTGCGCGGCGCCCGCGTGCGGCGAGCGGATCACCAGCGCGGCAGGGTCGTATGCCGAGAGCGTCTGGACCGTGTCCTTCAGCGACTCGCCCTTGTCGACGCTCGAGCCGACCGACTTGATGTTGACGACGTCGGCGCTCAGTCGCTTGGCCGCAAGTTCGAACGATGAGCTCGTGCGGGTGCTCGCCTCATAAAAGAGGTTGACGACCGTGCGCCCGCGCAGCGCGGGAACCTTCTTGATCTCGCGCCCGGATACCTCGGCGAACGACTCGGCCCGGTCGAGGATCCGCTCGATCCCTTCGCGGTCGAGGTCATCGATCGAGATCAGATGCCGTCCGATCCGGTTCACGCTGCCTCCCTCCTGGGCTCGGGCGTCGGCCCGATCGTCACCTCGTCGTGGCCGTCGATCTCCTGCACCCGCACGTTCACGCGCTCCTCCTGCGAGGTCGGAATGTTCTTGCCGATGTAGTCGGGGCGGATCGGAAGCTCGCGGTGGCCGCGGTCGACCAGCACCGCAAGCTGCACCCGCGCGGGCCGCCCGTAGTCGAAGATCTCGTCGATCGCGGCTCGGACCGTGCGCCCCGTGTAGAGCACGTCGTCGACGATCACGATCGTCCGACCCTGCACCTGGAAGTCGAGCTGGGTGGCATGCACGATCGGCGCGCTCGGCCGGATCGTGAGGTCGTCGCGGTAGAACGAGATGTCGACCGAGCCGAGTGGCACCTCGGTCTCGAGCAGTTCGCTCGTCAGCGCGTGCAGGCGCCTGGCGAGCACCGCGCCGCGGCGATGGATGCCCACGAGCGCAACCCTTCCGTCCGGGTTCTTCTCAACGATCTCGTGGGTGACCCGCATCAGCGTGCGGCGCACGTCATCGTGGTCGAGGACCACCCTGCTCATGTCTACCGTGCTCCTTCTGGCCTCACAGGACCGGGTTAAAGGGGCCGACTCCAAGCAGGGTAACAGCGGCTTCGGCGGGTATGCGGGGGTCGGGAGGTCGTCGCCGGATCGACCTACGCAGCTTTTAGCCGCATAGCGGCGACAAACTGCGTGCGTCGATCGGCGGCGCCGCGACCGCGGGCCTTGCCTACTCGGAAGCGCGGCTTCGGCGGTACAGCAGGTGCGGCACCCCGAAGTGGTCAAACGCGCCGTCGAACACAAAGCCCGCCTTCTCCATCACCCGCCAGGAGCCGACGTTGTCGGGCGAGGTGAACGCGATCACATCGTCGAGGCCCAGCGGACCAAACGCGACGTCGACCGAGGTGCAGGCGATCTCGGTTGCAAGGCCCTCGCCCCAGCGGTCGGGCATGATCGCCCACCCGACCTCGACCTCGTAGTCACCGGTGGTGAGCGTGTGCTGGAGACCCGCGCGCCCGACGAGCTCGCCGGTGGCGCGATCGCGCAGCAGCCACGGACCGAACCCGTGACGCTCCCAATGCCGGGCATTGCTGTCGGCCTTCTCGACGACGTCTGCGTAGGTCGGAGGCTCCGGGGCCAGCCAGGTGGTTCGAACGACGTCCGGGTGCAGCATCAGCGCCGCGAGCTCGTCGGCGTCTTCGGCGCGGACGCGCTCGCAGATCAGGCGTTCGGTCTCAATCCGGTCGACTCCGCGCACCGCGTGAATGCCGAGCTACTGGGCCGAATCGGCGAGCACGGGCGCGCTCGCGGCCTCGTCGGGCACGTTGCGGTCGTCCCAGCGGATCAGCTCGGGTTCGCCGCGCTCAGCGAACGGAATCTCAATCGTGTCGAAGTCGCGTGGTAGCACCGTCGGTTTGAAGACCGACCGCGCCTCGTCGCGCAGCACGCTGGGCGAGTAGCGCGTGGAGAAGTGGGTGAGCGCCAGCATCGTCACCCCCGCCTGCGCGGCGAGCGTCGCCGCCTGCGCCGCGGTCGAGTGGCCGGTCTCGGCTGCGCGCTCCGTCTCCTCCTCAGCGAATGTCGCCTCGTGGATCAGGACGTCGGCGTCGTGCGCCGCGATCGCGAGCAGCTCGGAGGGCCGAGTGTCGCCCGAGATCACGAGCTTGCGGCCGGGCCGCGCCGGCCCTACCACCTGCTCGGGGCTCACGCCTCTGATCGTCTCGCCCCGTTGGAGGCGACCGAACTCGGGTCCCTCCTCGATCCCGAGCGCGACGGCCGCGTCGCGGTCGAACTCGCCGGGACGCTCGTCCTCGTAGAGCACGTAGCCGAATGCCTGGGTGCGATGGTCGACCGGAATCGGCGCGATCTTGTAGCCGCGGCGCTCGAGCTCCTGACCGGGCTCGAGTTCGATCAGTTCGAGCGGGAACCGCACGCGCCCGGCGATCCGCAGCGCCATCGTTACGAGCTCGCGCACCCCCGGTGGGCCGTGGACGGCGAGCGGCCGCTCGCGCGCGCGTAGATCAAATGTCTTGAGCAGGCCCGGCAGCCCGAGCCAGTGGTCGGCGTGGAAGTGGGTGATGAACACCTCGGTCAACTCGGTCAGGCCGACGGAGCGCACGAGCTGGCGCTGCGTGCCCTCGCCACAGTCGAACAAGATCCGGTCACCGCCGCGGCGGACGAGCACCGCCGGCAATCCGCGCCGCGGCGTCGGGATCGATCCGGCCGTGCCGACAAAGAACGCCGAGAGGTCCACGCCGCCAGTCTGTCAGCCGAGCACGACCAGCTCGAACGTCAGCAAGCCGTCTTGCGCGTGGGCGATTCCCATCGTCCGGTGCGGCGCTCGCCGGCGCTCGGTCGGGCTGCCAGGGTTGAAGATCGCAAAACCGTCGTCGTCTGCCTCGTTGAGCGGTATGTGCGAGTGCCCGAAGATCACCGCGTCGGCGTCGGGGAAGCGTGCCCGCATTCGCCGCAGCCGTCCGCGCGCCGGACCGGCGTCGTGCACGATCGCGATCTGCGCGCCATCGGCGTCGAGCCTCGCCACCTCGGGCAACGCCGCCCGGACGGCGGGATCGTCCTGGTTGCCGTGGACCGCGACCACGCGTCCCAGGCGCTTGAGGTCGTTGAGCACTTCGAGCGCGATCAGGTCGCCCGCGTGCACGATCACGTCCGCCTGCTGAAGCCGAGCGACGCACTCGTCTGCAAGCCGGCGGTCGCCGCGCGGCATGTGCGTGTCGGAGATGATCGCGAGGTTCACGGTGCGACTGCAGAGGCTCTAAGCTGCGCTGGTCGTTCCGAACCGAAGCGGAACGCCATGCGCCCGTAGCTCAGGGGATAGAGCGTTCGCCTCCGGAGCGAAAGGTCGCAGGTTCAAATCCTGCCGGGCGCGCTGAAGATTTGGGGCGTGGGCTGTATGGGTCGCTTTTGCATCCCGCGGATCCTAGATCGGGTTCTGGCACGATCCTGCGATGCCCACCGTGCCGTTCGCGCTGCACTTCACCGGTGAGATCGACCCGCTGGCGATCGCCACGTTCGTGCTGGCGCTCGTCACGCTGGCCGCAGTGGTGATCGCGGCGCGCGCACTGCACGTCTCCCAGCGCAACGACGACCGCTGGCGGGCGCACGTCGACGACGACCGGCGGCCTGTGGTCGTCCCGGTCCACAACGCGGTGCAGATGCCGCTCTACCAGGGCCATGGCGAGCTGCTGGTGCCGGTCGAGAACATCGGTGCCGGACCGGCGCTCGACCTCAACGTCTACGTCACCCCGCGCGACGGGAGCGGCAGCGTGTCCGCCGCCTGGGGCGAGATCAAGCACACCGGCGCGACCGCCGGCCTGGGCGCCGCGAAGACGACCCCGGTCGAGGTCCGGGCCTTGGGGCTGGGCTCGCTGACGAGCTTCGACGTGTGGGTGAGCTACTCAGACCTTGCTGGCAGGCAGTGGGTCACCTCGGCGAAGTACCTCGCGAGCGAGGAGGGGTCGCGGTACACGAACATGTGGATCGCGCCGGTGCCTAACGGCCAGACCCCGCGCGCCTGGCTCGGGTTCGAGTAGCCGTCGCCCTGATCGGGTGCCGTTCGGAGAGGTCGGGGGTGCAAAACCTCACACCGACGAGTTTCGGGACGCAGGTGTGCTGGATCGTCACCGAATACGGCGCACGATTCAGCTCGGCTCGGGTTGGCACGCGACGCGTGTCGGGTTTTGCTCGGCTCGGGGGGCCGAGGTACCGGCCCCGGCTCGGGGGCTGCGTACTAGCCCGCGCGCAAGCGCGAACCCGTGCCTAATCTTCCAGCTTGTCGCGCTCGGGAGCCTCCACCGGATGCGCCTCGATGTCCTCGTGGGGGTGGGGCTGGCTCGTGCTGCGGCTGCCCGTCGCTGGGTGAGGCGGCTCGCCGAACGGAGCGCCGTCGGGGTCGGGAGGGTCGAGCGGGTCTTCGCGGCGCTCGTAGGGATCCGGCCACTCGGTCGGGTCGGGCTCTCCGACCGGGTTGTTGAGCTCGTGGTGTGGGTCGCGCTCGCGCGCGTCGTCGTTGCGTTCGTCGCTCATCGTCTGAGCTCCCTTCGCGGTTTACGTCCCGAGGGCTGCCCATGGTCCACGGGGCTCAAACCGGCGCCCGCAAGTCGCATCGGCACGCTCGAAGTGCGAGAGTGTCTGCGAGCGGACACGCAGTTTGAGCAGCGCGAGCAATTAGCAGGTATTGACAGTTTCACGAGGAGGAGACGCCATGGCGGATACGACATCGGGCACGATCGCGTCGACCGTGGCGTCGCTGCCCAGCTCGGCGGCCGAGCGGTTCGGATCGAACTCGGCAGCGCGCTTCAAGGACGGCGACGAGTGGCGCGAGATCAGCTACGCGGAGATGGGTGAGGCGATCGATGAGATCGCCCTCGGCCTCGTGGATCTCGGTATCGAGGTCGGCGACCGTGTCTGCCTGCTCGCCGAGACGCGCGTTGAGTGGACGATGGTCAGCCTCGGGATCTCGGCGGCCGGCGCTGTCGTCGTGCCGGTCTACCCAACGAATTCCCCGGCTGAGTGCAAATGGGTCGTCGGCAACGCCGGAGCGCGTGCGATCTTCTGCGAGAACGAGGGCCAGAAGCAGAAGATCGATGACGTGCGCGACGAGCTCGGCGAGCTCGAGCACGTGATCGGCGTCGACGCGGGCGGCGGCGAGCTGACGCTCGACGAGCTGCGCGCCCGTGGCCGCGCGCGCGACCACGGCGAGCTGGCCGCGCGCCAGGAGCGAGTCAGCCCCGACGACGCCTACACGATCGTCTACACGTCGGGCACGACCGGTCCGCCGAAGGGCGTCGTGCTGACCCACGCCAACGCAATGTCGGTCTGCCAGATGATCGAGGAGCTCGAGTTCGTCGAGCCCGGCGATGTCACGTACCTCTACCTGCCGCTGGCGCACGTGTTCGCGCTGCTCACGATGCTCGCCACCGTCGACGAGGGCACGACGCTGATCTACTTCGGCGGCAACACGCGCGAGATCCTCGGCGAGCTGATCGAGACCGAGCCGACGTACGTCCCGTCGGTGCCGCGGATCTTCGAGAAGCTGTATGCCGCGGCGATGAAGATGGTCGAGAGTGGTGGTGAGGAGGAGCGCGAGCGCTTCCAGAAGGCCGTCAAGCTCGGCGTCGAGGTGCGCAACCGCCGCCAGCGCGGTGAGGAAGTCCCCGAAGAGCTCTCCAAGCCGTTCGATCGGGCCGACGAGGAGATCTTCCAGCGGGTGCGCGGCCTGTTCGGCGGGCACGTGCGTCAAGCCGTCAGCGGCGCGGCTCCGATCGCGCCCGACATCCTCGAGTTCTTCTACGCCGCCGGCGTGCCGGTGCTCGAGGGCTGGGGCATGACCGAGACGATGGGCGTCGGCACTGTCGGCACACTCGACCACTTCAAGTTCGGGACCGTCGGCCGCGCGCTGCCCGGCATCGAGATCAAGATCGCAGACGACGGCGAGATCCTCTGCAAGGGCCCGCACATCTTCCGCGAGTACTGGGACAACCCCGAGGCGACCGAGGAGACGATGAGCGACGGCTGGCTTCGCACCGGCGATCTCGGCGAGCTCGACGACGAGGGGTTCCTCAAGATCACGGGGCGCAAGAAGGACATCATCATCACGGCCGGCGGCAAGAACCTCACGCCCGCCAACATCGAGAACGACCTCAAGCAGTCGCGCTTCATTTCGCAGGCCGTGATGTACGGCGACCGCAAGCCCTACCCGGTTGCGATGATCACGCTCGATCCCGACGAGATCGTCCCGTGGGCCAAGGAGCAAGGGCTGCCCGAGGAGATCGAGACGTTGGCCGAGCACGAGCAGGTCCATGAGATGGTCCAGGCCGAGCTCGACCGCGCGAACTCCAACTACGCCCGGGTCGAGCAGATCAAGAAGTTCACGATCCTCGACCACGACCTGTCGATCGAGACCGGTGAGCTGACGCCGAGCCTGAAGGTCAAGCGCAACGTGATCTACGACCGCTACGCCGACCTGTTCGAGTCGCTCTACAGCGGCTGATCGGTTTCCGCCCACGTCGCCCGGGTAAGACCTGGGCGATGAAGCTATTAGTGCTGACAAGCGAGCCGATCTCGGCTGACCAGCTGCGCGGCGCAGTGCCCGATCAGGTCGAGCCCAGCGACTCCGAGGTGATGGTCGTCGCGCCGGCGCTCAACGAGAGCGGGCTGCGGTTCTGGATGTCTGACGCCGACGACGCGATTGCGGAGGCCGACAAGGTCCGCCGCGAGGCAGTCGACAAGCTCGGCGAAGGTGGCGTGTCGGCGAGTGGCGACACTGGCGAGAGCGACCCGATGACCGCGATCCAGGACGCGCTGGCCACATTCGACGCCGACCGGATCGTGCTGTTCACCCACCCCGAGTCTGGCCAGGACTACCGCGAGGACCTCGATCCTGCCGAGATCGAGGAGCGCTTCGGCCGCCCGGTCGACCGCGCGACGGTCGCGGGCTAGCGGCCGCCGTCACACCCCGAGCTTGCGCGCCAGCGCCTTCGCATTGGCTGGCGCCAATCCCCGCCAGTCGTTGTTGAAGTAGGCGAACACGGCCTCGCGCCGGCGCCATTGCGCGATCCTCCGCGCCCACTGCTCGAGCTCGGTCGCCGAGTAATTGCCGCCCCTCCCCCGCGCGCCATAGTGAAAGCGCACGAATCTCCACGGTGCGGTCGCCTCGTGTGACTGAAACGGCCGCTGCGGATGATCGGCGATCGTCAGCGCGACGCCATGCTCGCGCAGCCGCGCCATCACCTCGGACACGAACCAGCTCTCGTGGCGAAACTCGATCGTGTGCATCCCCTCGGGCAGCAGCTCGAGCCAGCCGTCGAGGCGCTCGTCGTCGCGGTGGAAGTTCTCGGGCAGCTGCCACAGCACCGGCCCGAGCCGCCCGGCGTCGATCAGCGGGGCGAGCGGCTCGTAGAAGCGTTGGATCGAATCCTCGATCCCGCGCAGGCGCTTGATGTGGGTCAGATAGCGGCTGGCCTTGACCGAGAACAGGAACTCGGCCGGGGTCTGGTCGACCCAGCCCTTGACCATCGACTCACGCGCCAGCCGGTAGAAGGTGTTGTTGACCTCGACCGTGTCAAACGCCTGCGCGTAGAGCTCGAGCCAGCGGCGCTTGGGCTCGCGCTCGGGATACAGGCGGCCGCGCCAGTCGTCGTACATCCACCCCGAGCAGCCGATGCGTACCTGCTTCATCGCTCGGGTAACCCCTCAGCAGCCCGATGAGCACCCCTGGCCAACAGTCGCTGGACCACCCGCCCGCACCGGTGCCCGACAAGCCCAGCCTGGCCAACATGCGCGACGCCGTGCAGGAATGCCGGGCCTGCGAGCTGTGGGAGGGCGCGACCCAGGCGGTGATCGGCGAAGGCAAGCGGGCCGCGCGGGTGATGCTCGTGGGCGAACAGCCCGGCGATCGCGAGGACATCGAGGGACACCCGTTCGTCGGTCCGGCTGGCGGCGTGCTCGACCAGGGCCTCGAGCGCGCCGGAATCTCGCGTGAGGACGCCTACATCACAAACGTCGTCAAACACTTTCGCTACAAGGCCCGGGGGAAGCGCAGGATCCATCAGAAGCCCGATCGCTGGCACGTGAGTGCGTGCCTGCCGTGGCTGCATGCCGAGCTCGAGGTCGTCAAGCCGGCCGCGCTGGTGTGCCTCGGCGCGACCGCGGGCCAGGCGTTGCTCGGTTCCCAGATCCGCGTCGGGCGCGACCGCGGGCGCCCGCTGGAGTCAGACCTGGCCGAGCTGGTGACCCTGACCACGCACCCGTCGGCGATTCTTCGGACCGAAGCGCCCGAACGGGCGCAGGCCATGGACGAGTTCGTTGCCGACCTCGAGACAGTCGCGAAATGGCTGAACGGCAAGTAGTCGCGATCACCGGCGCGTCGGGCGGGATCGGTCGGGCGATCGCGCAGGAATTCGCGCGCCACGGTGCCGCGGTCGGGCTGATCGCGCGCGGCAAGGCCGGGCTCGACGCCGCCGCGCGCGAGGTGCAGGAGCTCGGAGGCACCGCGTACGCCCACGTCGCGGACGTCGCCGACTTCGACCAGGTCAACGAGGCCGCGACTGCGATCGAAGAACGGCTGGGGCCGATCGACGTATGGGTCAACAACGCGATGACGACCGTGTTCGCGTACTTCGACGACGTCTCCGCGCCGGAGTACGAGCGCGCCACGCGAGTCACATACCTCGGAGCGGTGTGGGGCACCAAGGCCGCGCTGGCGCGGATGCTGCCGCGAGACCGCGGCACGATCGTCGAGGTCGGGTCGGCGCTGGCCTACCGGGGAATCCCCCTGCAGGCGCCCTACTGCGGCGCCAAGCACGCGATCAAGGGCTTTCAGGAGTCGGTTCGCTGCGAGCTTCGCCACCGTAAGAGCAAGGTGCACCTGACGATGGTCCAGCTCCCCGGACTCAACACGCCACAGTTCGACCACTGTCTCAGCAAGATGCCGCACCACCCGATGCCGGTGCCGCCGATCTTCCAGCCCGAGGTCGCCGCCAAGGCGGTGTACTGGGCTGCGCACCACCGCCGCCGCGAGCTCTACGTGGGGATCCCCACCGTGTACACGATCATCGGCAACAAGATCTCGCCGGCGGTCGCCGAGTGGTACCTCGCGAGAACGGCCGTCAAGGGTCAGCAGACGTCGCAGCCTGCGGATCCGAACCGGCGCTCGAACCTGTTCGAGCCCGTCGACGACGACCACGACGAGGGCGCGCACGGCACGTTCGACGATCAGGCGCGCACGCGCGAAGGGCAGGCGTGGATCACGCGCCACCGGGTTGGCTCAACGCTGGGGGCTGCACTCGCCGCCGGCGCGGCCGCGGCCCTCGTGCGTCGAGCCGTTTGAGATCGAGGCGCTCGGCCAGCCGGGAAGCGAGCGCCATGATCGTGATCGCCGGGTTCGCCGATCCTTGCGTCGGCATCACGCTGCCGTCGGCGATGAACAGGTTCGGTACCTCCCACGCGCGGTGATCTGAGTCGACGACGCTGCGCTCGGGATCCGATCCCATGCGGCAGCCGCCGACGAGATGGGCGTACCGGTCGATCGTGAGAATGTCCTGTGCACCGGCGGCCTCGAGGATCTCGCGGATCGTGCGCTTGGCCGCGGCGATGTTCTGTCGGTCGTTGTCGCACTGGGAGTAGTCCATCCGGGCGACCGGCATGCCGCTCGAGTCGGTGACGTTTGAAGCGACCGTGACGCGGTTGTCGGGCAGCGGCAGCAGCTCCGAAAGCGCGCCGAGCGTGTACCAATGGTTGTAGTCGCGCACGTACTCGCGCAGTGCCTGGCCCCAGTGGCCTTCGGCGAGCACGTGCTGGGCCCACTCGATCGGAAGCGGTCCGACCGTCTGGATCGAGAAGCCGCGCGCGAACCCGCGCTTGGCGTCGGTCTCGTAGAACTGCTCTGAGGAGATCTCCGGCGGCGGCGCCTTGTACATCCGCATCTCGTCGGGGAAACGGCCCGCGACCTGGGGTGCTCCCTGGACCATCACACACCGTCCGACCTGATCGTTGTCGTTCGCCAGGCCGTTGGGGAACCGGCGGCTGGTCGAGTTCAGCAGCAGCCGCGGAGTCTCGATCGAGTAGCCGGCGATCGCGATCGCTTCGGCGCGTTGGACGCGCTCGTGGCCGTCGTGCAGGTAGCGCAGCCCCGTGACCCGGCCGCTTGCCTCGTCGAACTCGACGCCGGTGACCATGCAGTGGTCGCGGATCTCAGCGCCGTGTGCGATCGCGTCGGGAACGTGGGTGACCAGCGGCGAGGCCTTTGCGTTGACCTTGCAGCCCTGCAGGCAAAAGCCGCGATAGATGCAGTGCGGGCGGTTGCCGAACGTGCCGTTGGTGATTCCGACCGGACCGACGCGCATCTCGATGCCGAGCTTGCGCGCGCCCTCGGTCGACAGGTCGGCGCCGCCGGCGATCGGGTGCGCTGTGTGCGGATAGCGGTGCGGGTCGCCCCACGGCCAGTAGTCGCCGGACACCGGCAGCTCGAGCTCGAGCCGTTCGTAGTGACGCCTGAGATCGCCGTAGCGGATCGGCCAGTCCTCCGCCACGCCATCGCGCGATGCAACCTCGAAGTCCGACGGGTGAAATCGCGGGCAGTACCCGGCGTAGTGCACCATCGAGCCGCCGACGCCATGGCCCGAGTTGTTCTTGCCGAGCTCGACGGGGTCCTCGCCGCCGATCACCCGCTCCTCGGTCCAGTACAGCCCATGTGAGCCGGCCTCATCGGACACCCAGTCCTCGTCGGGATCCCAGAACGGCCCGGCCTCGAGCACGACGACCTTCCAGCCCCGCCGCGCGAGCCGCTGCGCGAGCGTGCCGCCGCCCGCGCCGCAGCCGACGATCGCCAGGTCGACGGAGTCGGAGTCGTCGTAGCGCGCCATCCGCTCCCGCGGCACAGCGCGTCGGTGGACGTCGAGCAGGAACGCCGAGTCGTTGTCGGGCGGGCGCAGCGCTCCCCGGGCGAGCGTGCGCAGTCCGTGCCTTCTCGAGCTCACTCCAGTCCCCGGTCTTTCACGTCTGACACCGGATCGGTCTCGAACGCGGGCGCTCCCTCCCAGCTCTCACGCTGACCGGCGCCCAGGCGCGCATAGCCGCGCGGGTAGGCTGGGCCGCCGAAGCCGATCTCGTTCCAGGCCCAGGGGTGCGAGTAGAACGAGCTCAGCACGCCGCGCATCACCACGCTGAACGCCTTCGCCGGCGGCAGCTCGTCCCAGACCTCGCCGCCCAGCTCGCCCTTCGAGAACGCCTCTACCACCTGCTTTTGAACCTCCGCCGCCGCCCCGGCGAACGCCTCAGCGCCGTGCTCGCGCGCCGCGACGTCGAGCCCGACCGCGACCCGGCGCCAGGTCTCGCGATCGTCGGGCATGTCGGCATGACGAAAACCGTCGAGCTTGCCGTCGAACAGCTTGGCGTCGACGAAGTTCAGAACCGGAACCTTCGGATCGGCGTCCTGGGCGAGCACCACATCGCAGAACGCCGCCAACGTGGCCGCCTCGTGATCTGTGAAGAACCGGATCGGCGGTACCTCCTCGATCCGAGCGACCACGACGCGGCGCGTGACCGGGTCCCAGTGCTCGACCTCGTCGAGCACGTTGTAGTCGGGATAGCGACCGTGCATCTGCGGCGTGACGCCGTTTCGCTGGCGTGGCAGTTCCTCGGGCGGCGCGGGCTGGCCGTCGGAACGGTGGTTGGGCAGGTGGTGCGGCTGGCGGAAGTCGCGCGTGCTCATCAGCGCTCGCGGCGCAGCGCCGCGGCCGCCAGTCCCATTCCCCCCACTAGCGCGAGCGATCCGGGTGCGAGCAGCGGCGGTCCCATGACGATGTTGAACAGCGGCTCGTCGAAGCCGCCCGGCTTGCGGGCGACACCGCGCACATGGGTGATCACGCCGACGAGACCGTCGAGGCAATACAGCGCCGAGATCGCCGGCAGCCAGGTGCGGGCGGCGCGCTCGGAGCACACCCCGGCGACCGCCGCTGCGCTCAGCGCGGGCGAGAGCGCGACCGGGGTCCACATCCATTTGTCGCCGAATGATCCGCGGAAATGTTCGAAGTAGATCTCGACGCCGAGCGGCAGCGCGCTGGCGGCGGTCGCTGCGGCCAGCGTCTTCTGCGCCCGCCCGTGCGAGACGTTGCGCCACCAGCGACGGGAGCTACGCCGCATACCGCTGCGCATCCGATCGCTTGAGCTCGAGACCGATCCCCGGACGGCCCAGATCCGCGAGCAACGCTCCGTCGACCGGGCTGGCGACGCCGTCGAACAGCAGCCCTTCGATCCGGCTGTGATCGTGGAAGTACTCGAGGTGGACGAACTGCTCGAGGGCGAGCGCCGGGTGCAAGTGGATCGACGGGCCGCAATGCAGCGACAGTGGCGTCGCCCGCGCCCGGCAGAGGGCGTCGACGCGGAGCAGCTCGGTGATCCCGGCGCACCGCGTGACGTCGGCCTGCAGTACGTCGACGGCGCCGGTTTCGAGCATCCGCTCGAAGTACGGCAGGTCGTAGCCGTATTCGCCGGCCGCGATCGAGACGGCACCTGGGCAGCGGTCGCGCAACAGCGCCAAGCCCTGCAGATCGTCGGAGGAGACGGGCTCTTCGAACCAGCTGATGCCAGCGTCGCTGTGGAAGCGCTGCGCGAGCGCCAGCGCCTGCTTACGGGAGTACGCGCCATTGGCGTCGACGAACAGCTCAGCGTTGGGGCCGATTGCCTCGCGCGCGGCGCGGACGCGGCCCGGATCGTCGTCCGGCTCGCTGCCGACCTTCATCTTCACCCGGGGGATGCCGCGCTGCACCCAGCCGGCGAGCTGCTCGCGCAGCCGCGTCT
This sequence comes from Solirubrobacteraceae bacterium, assembly GCA_036490775.1. GTDB lineage: Bacteria > Actinomycetota > Thermoleophilia > Solirubrobacterales > Solirubrobacteraceae > Palsa-465. Next base: position 37,894 of record DASXDD010000237.1, read on the forward strand.
GCGAATACGCAGTGAACCCGCCCGAGCCGTAGATCGCGACGCGGTCGCGGCGGCGCCCGAGCAGGTCACAGAGCGGCAGCCCGAGCAACCGCGCCTTCAGGTCCCAGAGCGCCACGTCGACGGCGGCGATCGCCATCGAGGTGATCCCGGGGCGGCCGAGGTTGCGGGTCTCGCGCACCATCGCGTCCCACGCGGCCTGGGGCGACATCGCGTCGACGCCATCGACGATTCCGGCGAGCTTCGATTCGATCAGCTTCGCCGTCGAAACGTCGGCATAGGTGTAACCGAGGCCCCACTCCCCGGCGGCATGGGCGTGGACGACGACGATCGTCGTCGAGTCCCACGAAAGCGTCCCGTCGGCCTCGGGAGCGTCGGTCGGGACCGTGAACGCAGCGACCTCGAGCTGCGCCACCAGCTCCTTTGGGGATGTCACGGCCAGGCTCATCGGCCGGTGAAGAACTCCCCGACCTTCTGCCTGAACGACTGCCTGATGATCTGCCCGGCGTTCGGGTCGCCGCTCAGCAGCGCCGAGCTCAGCGCCTTGGCCTGCTCGATCGTGATGTGCGGCGGCAGCGGCGGCACCTCGGGATCGGTGACCGCCTCGAATACGACCGGGCGGTCTGCGGACAGCGCCTCATCCCATGCGGGCCCTACTTGGTTGGGGTCATCGACGCGAATTCCCTTCAGGCCGAGCATCTCCGCGTAGGCGGCGTATGGGAAGTCGGGCAGGTCCTGGGATCCCTCAAACTTCGGGTTTCCCTCCATCGCCCGCTGCTCCCAGGTGACCTGGTTGAGGTCGCGGTTGTTGAGGACCATCACGATCAGCCGCTGGTCAGACCACCGTTCCCGGTACTTGGCGATCGTGATCAGCTCGTTGATGCCGTTCATCTGCATCGCTCCGTCGCCGACGAGCGCGAACACCGGGCGATCGGGATATGCGAACTTGGCGGCGATCGCGTACGGGACGCCCGGGCCCATCGTCGCCAGCGTGCCGGACAGCGAGGCCATCATCCCGCGGCGCAGCCTGATGTCGCGCGCGTACCAGTTCGCTGCTGAGCCCGAGTCCGCGGCCAGGATCGCGCCGTCGGGCAGCCGCTTGGAAAGCTCGCGGAAGACGAGCTGCGGGTTGACGGGATCCGCCGGCTGCTCTGCCCGGCGCTCCATCAGCTCCCACCATTTCACGATCTCGCCTTCGAGCTTCTCGCGCCATGAGCGATCCTGCTTGCGCTCGAGCCTGGGCATCAGCGCCCGTAGTGTCTCGGCACTGTCGCCGACGAGGTTCACCTCCATCGGATAGCGGATTCCGAGCATCCGGCCGTCGATGTCGATCTGCACGCCGCGCGCCTGACCCTCCTCGGGCAGGAACTCCGAGTAGGGGAAGCTCGAGCCGACCATCAGCAGCGTGTCGCAGCCCTGCATCATGTCCCAGCTCGGCTTGGTGCCCAGCAGCCCGATCGAGCCCGTCACGTAAGGCAGGTCGTCGGGGAGGACGGCCTTACCGAGCAGCGCCTTGGCGACGCCGGCACCGAGCGTGTCAGCGATCGCCGCAACCTCGTCGGTGGCGTGCAGCGCACCCTGGCCGACCAGCATCGCGACGCGCTCGCCGGTGTTCAGGATCTCGGCGGCGCGATCGAGCTCGGCGTCGGTCGGAACGACCCGCGGCGGCTCGTAACCGGGGCCGGAGTGGACGGTGCCATGCTTGCGTGGCGGCGTCGGCACGGCGTCGGCTTCCTGAAGATCGTTGGGCACGATGATCGCGGTGACGCTGCGCTCAGCGAGCGCGATCCGGCAGGCGCGGTCTACCAGGTGGCGGATCTGGGCTGGGTCGTAGGCCATCTGCACGTACTCGTGCGCGACGTCCTTGAACAGCGAGACGAGGTCGACTTCCTGCTGATAGTTGCCGCCCAGCCCCGCCCGCGCCTGCTGGCCGACAATCGCGACGACCGGCTGGTGGTCGAGCTTGGCGTCATAGAGCCCGTTGAGCAGGTGGATCGCGCCAGGACCCGAGGTCGCCATGCAGACCCCCAGCTCGCCGGTGAACTTCGCGTGCGCGCAGGCCATGAACGCCGCCATCTCTTCGTGGCGCACTTGGATGAACTCCGGGCGTCGGCCGTTGCTCGAGCGCCCAAACGCACCCATCAGCCCGTTGATGCCGTCGCCGGGATACCCGTAGATCCGATGGACCCCCCACGTCGCGAGGCGATCGAGGAGATAGTCGCCCACTGTCTGGCTCATTGCGTTGCGCTCCTTTCGAGTCGCCCGAATCGATCTGCTGATTGCCTACCCGGCTCCGGCGGCGATAAGCCGCGATTGTCAGGTGGCCAGCACGGACTGACCGACGTCGGCGAGCGCGGTGCACGCCGAGATGTGGGCGAGATGCGTCAGCCCCTGCGGGAAGTTCCCGAGCAGCTCGCCGCTCTTGGGGTCGACCTCCTCGGAGAACAGGCCGAGGTCGTTGGCCCGCGCGACGACCTTGTCGAACACCTCGCGCGCCTGCTCGAGTTGCCCGCCCCGGGCCAGACACTCCACCAGCCAGAACGAGCAGCACAAAAACGCGCCCTCCTGGCGCTCGAGCCCGTCGTCACGGCGATAGCGGTAGAGCAGTCCGTCGCCCGCGTCGAGCTCCTCGCGGATCGCGGCGACGGTGCGGAGCATCCGCTCGTCGTCCCAGTCCACGAACTCGACCGTCGGTAACAGCAACAGCGCCGCGTCGAGCTCGGCGCGCCCGTAGGCCTGCACGAACACGCCGCGCTTGCGGTCATAGCCACGGCGCTCGATCTCGTCCCGAAGCTGGTCGCGCGCCTGCTTCCAGCGCCGTATCGGCGCGCGGCGCATGCACTCGTCGGCAAGTCGGATGCCACGATCCAGAGCCGACCAGCAGAGCACCTTGGAATGCACGAAGTGGTCGGGCTCGCCGGGCCACTCCCAGATCCCCTGGTCGGGCTTGCGACAGTTCTCGCTGGCATGCTCGATCAGCGAGACGAGGAAGCGCCAGTCGTCGTCGCTGGGGGAGTGGCCGCGGCGGTGCCAGCGCCAGGTCAGATTGACCAGCTCGCCATAGGCGTCGAGCTGCAGCTGGCCGGTAGCGTCGTTTCCGGTGCGCGCGGGCGACGATCGCCGGTAGCCCTCCAGCGACGTAAGCGTCTCGCCTCGGATCCTGCGTTCGCCGGCCACCCCGTAGAGCACCTGGAGCTCCTCGGCGTGGCCGGCTGCCGAGCGCATGATGAACGCGCGAAACGCGTCGGCCTCATCGACGGCGCCGAGCTCCGCGAAGGCTCGAGCGCTGAAGCTCGCGTCGCGGATCCAGGCATAGCGATAGTCCCAGTTGCGGGCGCCGCCGAGCGCCTCGGGCAGCGACGTCGTCGCAGCGGCGACGATCGCGCCAGTCGGCGCGTAGGTCAAAGACTTCAACGCCAGCCCGGACCGACGGGCGCCCGCCTCGTCGCCCCCGGACAGCTCGAGTCTCTCCGACCAGTGGCGCCACCAGCGCGCTCTTTCCTCAAGCTCACGGTCAAGCGCCGCGGGATCGGATTCGTCGGGCCCCCCCTCCGCGTCGATCAGCGCCGGCGGGCAGTAGCGCATCGACAGCCGCCTGCGGTCACCAGTGGTTACCGTCAAGCGCGCGAACAGCTCGTGGTCGGGGTTCTCCTCGAGTTCCTCGTCACACCAAACGATCAGTCCGTCGTCGCCGCCGATCGCGCTGAACAGGCGGTGGCCATGCCGGCGAATCCACGGCCGTACCGCCCCGTAGTCAAACCGCGGCGCGATCCGGATCTCGAGGTCGACCGAGCCGCGGGTGCCCTCGACGATGCGAACGATCTGAGGTGTGTCGCCGCTGTTGTCCGAGCCTGCGAAGAAGTCCAGCAGCCGAGCCTCTCCCCCGCGGCACTCAAACGTGGTCTCGAGCACCAGCGTGTCGTTGAGATAGCGGCGGGAGCTGGTCCAGTTGCGCCCCCGGGGCGCGATCGTGCAATGCCCGCCGCGCTCCCAGTCCAGCAGCCGCCCGAACGTTGACCCGGCGTCGAACCGCGGCAGACAGCACCAGTCAATCGAGCCATGACGCGAGACCAGCGCAGCGCTGGCGCAATCGCCGATCAGGCCATAATCGCCGATCGACGGATACGGATCCTGGGCGGGCACGGGTACGGGCTACCCGAATCCGTATCCGTTTGTCGCCAAGTCAGGCGGGTAGTTCGGATCCATATGTGGCTCTTTCTGGTGGCGCTGATGGTGTTAGTGGTCGCAATCGCAGGGAGCATCTTCTCGGGCGGGATCTTCACCATCGTCCTCCTTCCCCTGGGCCTGATCGCGCTCGTGACCGCTGTGGGTTCATCGATGTTGGCCCGCTCGGCACACCGCAAGTCCGGGGGCGGGGCGCGAGCCGGCGCGGGCGAGCCGCGGCCGTTGCCCAGCTCCAATCACCAGAACACCGCCCCGGCGCCGGACTCGCCCGCTGATCTCGTCAACGCGCGACGCCAGCAGCAGTAGGCGCCGTTTCGCCGGCTCGAGGCCGGGGAAGCCCAATTGCGTAGTGCTGACAACGACCGAGAGGAGCCCACGTGGGCCTGATCGACAAAATCACCGGGCGCACCAAGCAGGCTGCCGGCGACCTCGCTGACGACGCGTCGCTGAAGCGCCAGGGACGTCAGGAGGAGCGCAAGGGCGAGGCCAAGGAGGAGCTCGCTCGCGACCAGGATCGCGCCGACCGCAAGGCTGACGAGGTCGCCAACCTGGAGCGCAAGACCTCCTGAGCGCCAGGTGGAGAGCTCACAACCGGTTTCACAGAGCCGGGCTGGTCAGCTGACCGGCCCGGCTCTTTTCATTTGCGATCATCGCCGGGGATCGTCCCGACGGGGGGCTCGGACGGCTTGGAGGCGGAGCGATCGGGAGCTTGGGCGAGGACCTCGAGACGGCCGTCGGTGCGGCGCCTGACGACGGTGCCCTGCCAAGCCCGCAAGGGGTGCGAGCCGCTTCGCCGCAGCGACCGGCAGGCGCTGCGGGTAATGAAGAAGATCGCGATCGGCAGCACCCAGACACCGACGCGCCAGAACCTGATCTGGTCGGAGTAGGAGATGTGGAGGCGATAGAACAGTCGATCGGTTGAGCCGACCGCGAACACGATCACGACCCAGCTGAGGAACGCCGCTCCGATCGCCGTCCGGATCGGGTGATCGCGTGGCCGATCGAGCAGGTCGTGCCTGAGCTGGTCGCCGGTGATGCGCCGCTCGAGCCACGGCCACGCGAACATCACCGCGAACACGATCAGCGGGAACAGGGCGCCGCCCCAGAACGGGTTGGGGATCAACGTGTGGCTGCCGATCGCCGGCTCGATGTTGGGCATCAGCCGCAGCGCCCCGATCAGCCAGCCGATGTACCAGTCGGGCTGGGCTCCGTTGGTCGAGAGGTAAGGGTGGTACGGACCCCATTGCCAGACCGGGTTGATCTGGATCAGTCCGCCGATCAGGAACAGCACTGCGGCGACCGCGAACATCAGGCCGATCGAGCGCAGCGCGTACGCGGGCCACATCGGCGTGCCGACGACGTTGCGCTCGCGGCGCCCGGGACCCGGAAACTGTGAATGGTGCTGGCGCATGATCATCGCCAGATGGATCGTGATCAGGATCGCCAGCGCGGCCGGGATCAGCAGCACATGGATGACCTCGAGACGCGGGAGGAAGCTGCTCGACCCCGGAAACGGGCCGTCCCAGATCAGGTAGCCGAGCTGTGCGCCGATGAACGGAATCGACAGCGCGACCGAATATGCGATCGCGAGGCCCATCCCCGACAACAGATCGTCAACGAGCGAGTAGCCGGCAAATCCCTCGAGGATCGCGAGCATCAACATCGCCAGCCCGATGTAGTAGTTGAGGTCGCGCGGCTTGCGGTAGGCGCCGGTGAAGAAGATCCGAACGAGGTGCAGCACGATCGACGCAATGAACACGTCGGCCGCCCAGTGGTGGACTTGGCGCATCAGCAGGCCGGCGGGGACGTTGAACGAGATGTTCAGCACCGAGCGGTAGGCCTCTGACATCTCCTGACCGGCGAGCAACGGGTAGGACCCGTGGTAGATCACCTGCGAGTCACCGGGGATGTAGTAGAGCGTCAGGAAGATCCCGGTCCCCACCAGCACGACGAACGAGTAGAGGGCGATCTCGCCAAGCAGGAATGACCAGTGGTCGGGGAACACGTAGCGCAACATCGCCCGTAGTCCCGTGGCAGCGCCGACCCGCTGCTCGTTCCAGCGCACGACGCGCACAGCGCGGCGATGCAGGATGCGACCGAGCAGGCTCACGACTGCGAACGATCGACGTTCCACCACGACGGGCCGATGTCCTCGTGGAACGGCCCCGCGGCCCGCAGGTAGCCCTGGCCGTCGATCATCAGCGGCAGCTGCGGCAGCGAGCGGCCGGCGGGACCGAAGATCAGCTTCCCCCCCTCGCCCGGCGAGAACGTCGAGTAGTGACACGGGCAGGTGAACGCCGGACCCGAACTCGTCGGCTGATAGGTGGGGTAGCGATACAGCGAGATCGCACAGCCGGCGTGCGGGCAGATCTTCGAGTAGGCGAGAATCCCCTCGGGCGCCCATCCGCGACGCGCCGGCGGCAGGTGCAGATACTTGCCCTCCAGCCTCACGACCAGCAGCGCGGCGCCGAGCGCCTCGGCATCCCCGCCCTCGGGCAGCGCCGTGTAGAACGAGCCGGTCTGGATGTCGGCCGCGAGAAACGGCCGCCCCGTGTCGTCGACCAGCCGCACCGCCCGGCGCCACGGCGTGTCGTGGATCCCGCTGAGCTTGGGGCCGAGCGAAGCGATCGGAGTCGCCGCGGCGGTCACCAGCGCCGCGCCGGCGACGCCCCCGGCGCCGGTCAGCAGCGCCCGGCGCGAGATCCCCTCTGCCCCGGACTCGACGATCTCGACGACCTCCTCGGCCTGCTGCTCGACCAGCAGCGGGCCGCGAGGCTCGACCGACGTCTCCTGAGGCACGACGAGCTTGCCGGCGACGATCGCGGCTGCCGCGAGCAGGGCCAGCATCGCACCGATCGCGATGCCTAGCAGCTGAGTGCCGCCGTGCAGGACGTAGACGACGGTGAACGCGAAGCCGAACAGCCCCGCGAGCACGAGCAGCACCGCGACCAGCGTCTCGGCTCGGCGGCTGCCTGGGACCACACGCTGCGACGGATCTGCTTCGGGCTCGGCCGCCGGTGGCGGCGGACGGTGGCGATCGGCGCGCCGGAACACGCGCAATGCCGCGAGCAGCGCCGCAGCCCACGCGAACCGCGAGACCGGCTTGGGGTCATCGGGCGTCATCGATCCTCCCTTCTGCCGGCGTGCAATCGCTCACGTCGTGCGCTCCCCGATCAGGCGAGCGACGATCACGAGTGCTGCGAGCGCCAGAAACCAGGCCACGATCCCCTCGGGGATCGGGCCGATGTTGTAGATCCCCCAGCCGCCGGCATCGTCGGGCTTGCGCGTCCACAGCACGTACCGTGCGATTGAGTCCAGCTGGTGCTGGTCGACCTGCCGGGCGTCAAACCGCGGCATCAGGTACGGGCCCATGCGAACCGCCTCGGCGATCTGCTGCGAGCTGGCCTGCTGGAGGTTCGGGGTGACGGCGCCGAGCGTCAGCCCGCCGCGAGCGACGATCTGGTGGCAGCCGGCGCAGCTAAGCGTGAACTGATGCAACCCGACCGCGAGATCTCCCCGTGCGGGATCGGCGGTCGGCGCCGGAGGCCCCCCGAACGAGCTGACGAAGTCGATCAGCGCGTCGATCTGGCGGCGGTCGTAGAGCGGCTTGTTGCGCTCGGGCTCCTCGTGCGGATTCGACAGCGGCATGCGGCCGGTCGACAGATAGAAGTCCACCGGGCCGGCGCCGACGCCGACCAGCGACGGAGCGACTCCCGGCGTTCCCTTCAGCGAGATTCCGTGACACGACGAGCAGTCGCTCTGGTAGAGCTGAGATCCCTCTGCCTTCAGCGCGGGGGAACTCGGGAACGTCTGCACCGGGTTGCCCGCGCCGGGCCCGTCGGGAAGCTTGGCGGGCGCGGCTCCGCTGACCGCCACCGCGCCCGGCTGGCCCGACGATGCGGGCGCGGCCAAGCCGATGGTCGCGAGCGTGCCGAGCACCGCGGCGAGTGCGGCGCGTAGCGAGCGCGGGACGCGCGAGGGGCGGCGGAGCCAGGCGCCCACGATCGGGCTCATGACAGCGACCCTCCGAGCGCCCGCGCTTCGCGTGCCTGCTGGCGGCGCTCGTCGGCGACCAGCGCCGCGATCACTGACCACAGGCCGACCGCGGTCACGATCGCCGAGCCGGCCACCCACATAATCGCTCCCGCCTGCTGCTGATCGACGACGGCCGAGACGCCCAGCCCCCGGGCCGGTGGTCCATAGGCGGGGTAGACGAGCGTGGGGTGCCGGTTGAGGTAGGCCCCGACAAGCGCCATCGCCGGCATCGTCGCGAGCATGTAGAACAACCGGCCCATCCCGCCCAGCCGGCGGGCCCGGACCGGGTCACCATCGAGCAACGGCCACCACAGCAGCAGCCCGGCGAGCAGGTAGACGGCGTGCTCGGCATCGTGCAGCGCCGGGTGGCGCAGCGTCGCGTTGTAGAACGTGGGCAGGTGCGTGAGCACCAGCACGGCCGAGAACACGCCCACGCAGACGACTGGGCGCGTCGCGCTCGCGAGCCGGTGCAGAGCCGCCGCCAGCGCGCGGCGACGCGGCGGCGGCAATGCTCGCAGCGCGAGGATCACCGGCCGCCCTGCGAGCAGCAGCAACGGCGCAAGCATCAACAGCAGCATGTGCTGAACCATGTGCACCGACAGCAGCTGATCGTCGAACGCATCGATCCCGGACTGCAGCGCCACCACGACACACGCCACTCCGCCCAGAAACGCCGCCGTGCGTACACGCGGCCAGGCGGTGCGCAGGCGCCGCGTCCCCCATACGTACAAACTCGAGCACGCGACCGCCGCGACGTCGACGATCACCGCGGGCTGCCAGTGCGAGATCAGCAGCGACGGCAGCGACGGCGCGCTCACGATCCGTTCCTCCGCACGGCGTCGCGCCGCGACTCGCGCTCGGCGCGCAGCTCGAGCGCCAACCTTCCGAGCGACAGCACCAGCACGCCGGCGCCGAAGTAGATCAGGAACCCCGCCCACACGATCCCGAACAGGATGCAACCGATCGAGAGGCCGGCGAGGACGGCCGCGAGGCTCGCTTCGGGCACCGTCTCGGGCTCGGAGGTCACTGGCGGGGGACCGCGGCGAAGCGCATGGCTTCCGGTGAGCGCGAGCAGCCCCGCGCCCGTGTAGATGGCCAGCGCCGCGAACGCGAACGATCCGATCTGGATCGCGTCGCCGGTCCAGATCCAGTTGATCGCCAACAGCACGATGAGCAGCGAGCCCCAGGCCAGCAGCGGGATCGCTCCGCCCCTCACGCCGTCGCCCCCTCGGCCTGCCGGCGGCGCTCGCGGTCCTCGAGCTCGTGGCGCAGGTCGAGCAGCGGCGCATAGCTGCGAATCGGCGGCAGCGGCGACTCGAAGTTATGCGCAGGCGGCGGTGACGGCGCGGCCCACTCGAGCGTGTGCCCCAGCCACGGGTCCGGGCCTGCGAGCACAGGACGGCGCAGCGACACGAACACGTTGACCAGGAACGTGAGCACACCGAGCGCGATGATCCCGGCGCCGATCGACTCGATCAGGTTGAGCGTGCCCCAGCCCGGGTGTGTCGGATATCGCGAGATCCGCCGCGGCATCCCGTCCTCGCCAAGGATGAACATCGGAAAGAACGTCATGTTCGTCCCGATCACCAGCACGACCAGCTGAAGCTTCCCCAGCGACTCGCGCAGCAGCGCGCCGGTCAGCTTCGGGAACCAGTGATAGACGCCGGCGAACAGTCCGAACACGCTGCCCGCGAACAGCGTGTAGTGGAAGTGGCCGATGATGAAGTAGGAGTCGTTGACGTGGTAGTCGAGAACCGGCGAGGCGACGAAGATCCCGGTCAGGCCGCCGATCAAGAACTGCACGAAGAACGCCAGCGCGAACAGCATCGAGGTACGCAGGACGAGCGAGCCGCGGACCATCGTCGCAACGACGTCGAAGTATTCGATTCCGGCCGGGATGACGAGTGCCGTCGAGGTGAACGCGAAGTACTGATTGGTGACACCGCCGGTCGTGAACATGTGGTGCGCCCAGACCGACATCGACAGTGCTGCAAACGCCATGATCGAGGCGACGAACGGCACGTAGCCGAACCAGCGCTTGTGCGAGCTCACGGCGATCGCCTCGGCCGCCGCTCCGAGGTAGGGGAAGAACATCACGTACACGACGGGATGGCCGAAGAACCAGAACAAGTCCTGATAGTCGATCGTCCCGTTGAAGCCCGAGAAGATGTGGCCGCCATGACGGTCGATGTAGAGCAGCGTCATCGCGACGATCAGGACCGGGAACGCGCCGACGACCATCAGCATGCTCGCGAACGCTGTCCAGGTGAACACCGGCATTCGCAGCAGCGACATCCCGGGAGCCCGGCGGCGCGCCACCGTCGCGACCACGCATGCCGCCATCACAAGCGTTCCCGCTGCGGCGAGGATCACGCCCGACACCCACAGGTCCTGGCCGACACCGGGGGTGTTGGTCCCGTTCGACAGGGGCGTGTAGGCGAACCAGCCGTCGCGTCCCGCGCCGTCGGCGGTGAGCCAGCCCGACTGCATGATCAGGCCGCCCGACAGCCACACCCAGAAGCCGCTCAGCGCCAGCCTCGGCGCCGACATCGCGATCGCACCGATCTGGAGCGGCACCAGATAGAGAGCCAGCGCGATCGCCATCGGCGTCACGAACAGGTAGATCATCGTCGAGCCGTGCATCGTGAACAGCTGGCTGTAGGTGTCATCTGAGACAAAGCGCTCGTTGGGCTGGGCGATCTGCGCGCGCATCAGCAGCGCGAACACGCCGCCCGCCAAGAAGAAAGCCAGCGAGCAGATGCCGAGGTTCAATCCGATCCGCTTGTGATCGGTGCTGGTCAGTGCGCCGACCCAGCCGGCGGGGCGCGCGACCGGCACGACCTGTGTCGCTGCGGCGCTCATCAGACCGGCCCCTCCCCGCCGCTGCGTGCCCAGCTTGCGAACACGGCCGGCGCGACCGCGCGCACCGTGAACAGCATGTCGGCGTGACGCAGTCCGCAGAACTCGGCGCACTGCCCCTGGAACGTGCCGGCGTCAGCGAACATCAGCGTGACGCTCTCGGTCGCTCCGGGGATCAGATCGCGCTTGTAGCGAACCTCGGGAACCCAGAACGCGTGGATCACGTCCGTCGTCGCAAGGTTGAATCGCACCGCTTCGCCCGTCGGCACGACCAACGGCTGCCGACCGACGGTGCCGCTACGCCGCGTGATGCCGTACGCGGGGTAGCGGAATGTCCACTCCCACTTGGCGCCCGTCACATCGACCGTCAGGCTCGGCCGCTCGTGAGCCGAGACCGTGTCGACCCGGTGCTCGGCAGCGAACGTCAGATATAGGAGGAACGCGACAACCGCGGCGAGCATCAGCGCGTAGCCGCCCTCGAGCCGGTTGTGCTCGTGCCAGCGGGCGGCGTCCTGAGGTCGCCGCCGCCGGTAGCGGAGCACGCACAGCGCGATCGCCAGCACGATCGCCGCGAACACGCCGGCCGCGATCGGCACGTAGATCGAGAACAGATGCTGGTATTCGCGGCGGGTGTCGACCAGTGCCGCGAGCGCCATCAATGCGCTGCCGTCGGCTCGCCGCCCGCAGAGTCGCGATCGACCTCAGCCGTCGCAGGGGACCCGATCGAGGGCTCGATGATCCGCAGCTTGGACTCGCGCCGCGCAGCGCCTGCGCGCTCGCCCCGCTCGATTGCGCCGCGCTGTGGCCCGACCACGTACTTCGGGTCCGATGCCGACTGAACGCCGGCCCTGAGAATGCTCAGCCGGGCGGTCAGCGCTCCGGCGCACAGCAGCCCCCCGGCAACCGCGGCGGCGCTGCGCGAGCTCCGGCCGCGCCACGCGAGCAGTGCCGTCCCCGTGGCGACGCAAGCACGGCTGAGCTGGCTGAACCGTCCGGCGGAACCCTGCTCGTAGGGCTCTCCAAGCTCGCCCAGGCGACGCTGCATCAGCTCCTTGCAGCCGAGTTCGACGACCGCGGCGCCGAGCGCCAAGCGTCGAGCCGGCGCGGCGTACTCGGGTGGGGTGAAGGCGACCGCCGCCGCGCCGGCGCTGAGCGCCGCTCCTGAGCCGAACACGAACGGCAGCCAGCGACGTCCCCCGTGCCAGACCGGCACCGCCGTGTTGGCGATCAGGGCCGCCGTGTAGGTGGAGAGCGGCAGCCCGAACACGGCGGCGGCCGGACGCGCAGCCTTCGCGGCGCGCGGGAACATGCCCGTCCACTGGTTGGCTGCGGCGACCGCGGTGGCGCCGCCGCTTGCCGACAGGATCCACGAGCCGACGCTCATCGGCGACGTGACCTTGAACATCCGCAGCATGTTCAGAAAGCGCTCGGGCCGTCCGAGGTCGGAGATCAACAGCGGCGGGCTGACCGCGATCGCCCCTGCAGCTACGGTCCACGCGCGACGTGCGAGCACCTCGTTGCCGCGAAGCCCGGACACGTAAGCCAGCCCTGCGGACGCCCCGGCCATGCCGCCGGTGAAGAAGTACACGGGCACCTCCCACGTCCAGGTCGGCTGCTTGAGCACCGCCTGGCCGTGATACGAGCGGACCTCGGTCACCTACGTCCTCCCAGCACAGCCACGGCGAGGCCGGCGCCGAGCGCGAGCGCGGCAGCGCCAGCGGCGGCCCAGATCTCTCCCAGGTCACGGCGGGTGTCGACCGGATCGGGCGGCAGCCCGTACACCTCGGGATCGTCGAGTAACAGGAAGAAGGCTCCAGCGCCGCCGACCCCGTCGTCGTCGGCGAGGTACAGCTGCGCGTCCTGATGACCGGCCTGCTGGAGGTGCGCGAGCCGGTGCTCGGCACGCTCGTGTAGCTCGGTCAGGTCGCCGAACTGGATCGAGTTGGTCGGACAGGCCTTAGCGCACGCCGGCTCCATGTCGTCCTTGAGTCGGTCGTAGCAGAGCGTGCACTTCCAGGCCCGGCCATCGTCCTTACGCTTATCGATCACCCCGAATGGGCACGCCGGGACGCAGTAGCCGCAGCCGTTGCAGATGTCCTGCTGGACGACGACCGTCCCGAACTCGGTGCGGAACAGTGCGCCCGTCGGGCAGACCTCCAGGCACGCCGCGTGCGTGCAGTGCTTGCAGACATCGGAGGCCATCAGCCACCGGAAGCCGTCGTCGCCCTCCTGATAGGTCTGCACGCCACCGTCGATCGCAGTCCCGCGCTCGGCCGCCTCTACGAATGACGCGCCGTCGGACACGCCCGCCGGAACACGCTGCTCGATGAACGCGACATGTCGCCAACTATCGGCTCCAAGGTCGACCGTGTTGTCGTACGAGTTGCCGGTGAAGCCCTGGATCGACATCGGGATCTGGTTCCACTCCTTGCAGGCCACTTCGCACGCCTTGCAGCCGATGCAGACCGAGGTGTCGGTGAAGAAGCCCTTGCGCGGCTTGGCGTCGTCGCCGTAGCTCGAGGACCAGGTGGTCACCTGGAGCGTCACTCGTGGACTCCCGCGCGCCTTCGGTATTCCTCCACCAGCGCGAGCCGCGCCGCTCCCCGCGGGCGCCTGCCCGGGCGGATGTCGCAGGTCGCGGCCTTGTACTCGCTGATGTGGACGTTGTTGTCGAGCGCGAGCGGGAGCAGATCGTTGGCGGAGTCGCCGGTGACGATCCCGACGCCTCCCCAGTGATAGGGCAGCCCGACGATGTGCGCGACCCGGCCTTGGACCTTCAGAGGCTTGATCCGTTCGGTGACCAGCACCCTCGCCTCGACGGCCTGGCGGGCGCTCACGATCGTCGCCCAGCCGCCGTGCTCGAGCTTGCGCTCGTCCGCCAGCTGCGGCGAGACCTCGCAGAAGAACTCAGGCTGGAGCTCGGCGAGGTAGGGCACTATCCGCGACATTCCGCCGGCGGTGTGGTGCTCGGTCAGCCGGTAGGTGGTGAGCACGAACGGGAACACCTCGGCGCCCGGTTCGCCGTCGCCCGGGTGGTAGGGGTTCTCGGGACGGTGGAACACCTGGCGCGTGGGGTTCTGACGCTGGGCGTACAGCGCGTTGGTGAACGGCGACTCCTGGGGTTCGTAGTGCGCGGGAAGCGGGCCGTCGACCAGACCAGAGGGCGCAAACAGCCACGCGCGGCCGTCGGGGTGCAATGTGAATGGCTTGTCACCGCGGATCGCCTCCATCTTCTTGGCGTCCTCGGGTGGCTCGTAGTCGGGGGCCTTGGTCGGCGGAAAGTCCGGCGCGTCGCCCAGCCCGGTCCACTTGCCCTGGTCGGGATCCCACCAGATGTAGCGCTTTCGCTCAGACCACGGCTTGCCGTCGGCATCGGCGGACGCGCGGTTGTAGATGATCCTCACGTCCTTGGGCCACGCCCAGCCCCAGTCATGCGCGATCCAGTTTTGGTCGCCGTGAGGCTTCCTGCGGGCCGCCTGGTTGACGCCGTCCTTGTAGATCCCGCAGTGGATCCACGATCCGCAGCTGGTCGAGCCGTCGCCCTTGAGGTCGTCGTAGCTCGCCAGCAGCGTTCCGTCGGCCTGCCGGCCGGAGATTTCTTGCAACACCGCTTCGGCATCCGGTTCACCGTGCTCGCCGACCAGCGGGTAGTCCCACGTGAGGTCGAGGATCGGCCGGTCCTTCGGATCGCTCGAGCCGGCCAGCCGCTGTCTGATCGCCTTGCCGAGGTAGTAGATCCAGTGCAGCTCCGAACGGGCGTCGCCGGGCGGCTCCACGGCCTTGTGGTGCCACTGCAGCAACCGCTGCGTGTTGGTGAAGTTCCCGTCCTTCTCGGTGTGAGCGGCGGCCGGCAGGAAGAACACCTCGGTCTGGATGTCCGGCGCGCGCACTTCGCCGGTCTCGTGCTCAGGCGAGTCCTGCCAGAACGTCGCCGACTCGATCGGCTGAAAGTCGCGGACCACCAGCCAGTCGAGCTTGGCGAGCGCGAGCCGCATCAGCTTCGAGTTCGCCGAGCCGACGGTCGGGTTTTGCCCGACGCAGAACATGCCCTTCACCCCGCCGTCGAGCATCTTCAGCATCATCGCGTAGTGCGAGTGATCCCCGTTGATGCGGGGGAGGTAGTCGAAGCAGAAGTCGTTGTCCTCGGTCGCCGCGTCGCCCCACCAGGCCTTCAGCAGCGAGGCGATGTACGGCCGCAGGTCACCCCACACACCGGTGTCGGGCCCGTTGAGCTCGACGAACCTGTCGAGCGTCGGGTGCGACTGCGGGTGGGGCATCGGGATGTACCCCGGGAGGATGTCGTACAGGGTGGGGATGTCGGTCGAGCCCTGGATGTTGGCGTGACCGCGCAGCGCCAGGATCCCGCCCCCAGGCCGGCCGATGTTGCCCAACAGCAGCTGGATGATTGCCGCGGCGCGAACGTTCTGTACCCCGACCGTGTGCTGCGTCCATCCCACCGCGTAGGCGATCGCGGAGGTTCGCTCCCGGCCCGAGTTCTCGCACAGCGCCGCCGCAACCTTCACGAAGTCCTCGCTCGAGCATCCGCAGATCTCGGCCACCAGCTCCGGCGTATAGCGCGCGAAGTGGCGCCGCACCAGCGACAGCACGCAGTTTTCGTGCTCCATCGACTCGTCGAGCTCGGGGGGCTCGCCACCTGGGAGCTGCATCCCGTGCGCACCGTGTGCCTGGTCTCCCGACACGTCGGCCTCCTGCTCGAGCTTGCCGGCCGTCGCCTCGCCCGAGGTGCCTTCGTAACCCCAGCTCTCTATCGCGTAGGCGCTGTGATCGGGATTCCAGCCCGAGAAAAACCCGCTGGCGTCGTCGGTGTCGACGAACTCCGGCTTGATGATCACCGGTCCGTTGGTGAAGCTGCGGACATATTCCTCAAACCACGCATCGTGCTCGAAGATGTAGTTGACGATCCCGCCCAGGAACGCGATATCGGTCCCGGGCCGGATGCCGACGTGCAGGTCGGCCATCGCGCTGGTGCGCGTGAACCGCGGATCGACGTGGATCACCTTCGCCCCGCGCTCCTTGGCTTCGACAACCCACTGAAAGCCGACCGGATGCTGCTCGGCCATGTTCGATCCCATGATCAGGATGCAGTCTGAGTTCTGCAGGTCCTGCTGGAAGGTGGTGGCGCCGCCGCGCCCGAACGAGGTTCCCAGACCGGGAACGGTCGAGCTGTGTCATATCCGGGCCTGGTTCTCGATCGACAGAGCTCCAGCTGCGGTGAACAACTTCTTGATCAGATAGTTCTCCTCGCTGTCCAGCGTCGCGCCGCCGAGGAAGTGGATCCCAAGCGTGCGCTTCAGCGGCTGGCCATCGTCGGTCTGCTCCTCCCAGGTCTGCTCACGGACGCGGAGCATTCGATCGGCGATCATCTCGGTGGCCTGCTCGAGCGGGATGTACTCCCACTCGGTGGCGCCCGGAGCGCGATACTTGACACGGCTCTCGCGCAACGGAGAGTTGACGAGCTTCTCCGACGCCGAGCCCTTCGGGCACAGGCGTCCGCGGGAGATCGGCGAGTCCGGATCGCCCTCGATCTGGATCACCTTCTCGTCCTTGACATAGACGTTCTGCCCGCAGCCGACCGCGCAGTAGGGACAGATCGACTTGACGACGCGGTCGGCGGTCTTGGTGCGTGGCTCGAGCCGCTCAGAGCGACCCGACTGGGCGGCACGCCCGAGGCCGAGAGGATCCCCCGCGAGCTGACGTAGGAAAGGGACGACCAAGCTGCGTCGGTGCATCGCGATGCGATCCTGCCCGCCCGTGGACGCCGCAAACGAATCCTGCTTGGCCGCCTCATGCCTCGGGTAGGCGCGACGACAATGGTCTCTGGGATGCAGCAGACCTTGGTGCAGATCGCCGACGCGATCAACGACACCGGTGTCGACAACTTCGACGCGAGTCGGATCCAGCAGATCGTCGACTCCGTCGCCGGAGCTCGGCGGCTGAGGCTAGACGATGGTGGCGGGCTTCATGATGCCTCCGAAACCCGCGTCGGGGCAATTCGGCGCGCTCCGAGCGGAGAGTGGATCATCGACGGCCAGAACGTCGACGCAGCGCGAGCAGACGCGCCGATTCCCGCGGCCAAGCGCGAGCAGGACGAGCCTGGCGATGACGATGATGACAAACAGCGCTAGTGCTGGTGGGATTGTTCCTCGCGCGGCCGCGCGCCAGCGCGAGGAACACGATCCCGAGGGCTAACCGGATTGGTCAGCCTGCGCCTCTCCCGCTTCCCGTTCGGGCGGCACGCCCTCCCCTTGCCCAGAAGTCTGATCGTCGCCCTGCGCCGGAGGGTTGGCTCCCGGTACCGCCTGGTCAGCGCGCTTGCGCTCCCAGTCCTGCTTGACGTCGGTGATCTCCTCGCCAAGCTCGTCGGAGCGCTGCTCGAGCCGATCGGCCTCGGCCTCGAGTTCGTCGGCCAGCGACTCGGGATCTTCCTGTTCGCGCTCCACAGCGACCGGCTACCCGGGAGTGCTTAGAAGCACACCTCCCGGCGGGCCAGGAAGACGGTGAGTCGCCGCCGGCGACAGCCTCCGCCACGGCGCCGACCACGCGCTCATCCAGCACTCCGGGCAGGATCGACTCGGGGCCCGGGTCCGACGCGAGCCCCGCGCGCAGGTACGCCTCTTGGTCGACATCGGACAACTCACCGTCGAGCGCCCCTCGAAATAGCCCCGGAAACGAGAGCACGTTGTTGACCTGGTTGGGGAAGTCAGAGCGTCCGGTGGCGGCGGCGGTGTTGGCAGCGTGGTGCATCGGGTAAGCAACAGCGATGCCCCGCTCGATCTGGAACGGCACGATCACCTTCGGGCTGATCGCGGTGCCGATCAAGGTCAGCTCCGCGGTCGAGGACAAGAGCATCCACTTCCACCAGGTTCACGCCTCCGACGGCGCGCAGATCAAGCAGAAGCGGATCTGCTCGGAGGAGCACAAGGAGGTGCCCTACAAGGAGGTCGCAAAGGGCTACGAGCTTCGCGGCGGCAAGTACGTGCTGCTCAGCCAGGACGAGATCGACGCAGCGGCCGGCAGGCAATCGCGCCTGATCGAGCTCGAGGAGTTCGTCTGCGCGGATGAGATCGACCCGGCGTTCTACGCCCGCACCTACTACGTCGCAGCCGGCGAGGACGGCGGCGACGCCTATCGGCTGTTGCACGATGCGCTGGCGCGCACCGGACGCGCCGGGATCGGCCGATGGGTCTTCCATAACCGCGAGTATCTGGTCGCGATCAGGCCGCTGGACGGTGTCCTCGCGCTCCACACGATGCGGTTCGCCGACGAGTTGATCGACGCGCGCGACCTCGAGATCCCGTCCCCGTCGCGAGCGCCGACCAAGCGCGAGATCCAGATGGCCGGTCAGCTGGTCGACTCGCTGCAGGGTCGCTTCGAACCGGAAGCGTTCGAGGACCGCTACCGGGAGCGTGTGCTCGAATTGATCGAGACGAAGGCGAGTGGCCGCGAGCCCGAG
>DASXDD010000238.1:0-40664 GCA_036490775.1 Solirubrobacteraceae bacterium
AGATCGGGTCAGCAGCTTCCTCAACATCCGGGTTGCGGACATCCAAGCGGTATACGCCGAGTGGAGCCGGCGTGGCGCGCAATTCCTGACGCCGCCCAAGCAGCACGCGACCGAGATCCGCTGCTACATCCGCGATCCCGACGGCTACGTGATCGAAGTGGGCCAAACGACCCTCGCCAGCGGTTGGCGACCACCGGAGTCCTAGGGGTGATAAGACGACGGCATCGACTGAGGGGAGTGCCTGTTCCAGCCGTGAAATGGCGAGTAGTCGCTCGCATTCCAAGCTTCGCGCAGGCCGGGCTTGCTCAGATCCCAGTCGGGGCGAATCTCGCGGGTCAGGGTCCGTAGGTCCTGCCACAGGTCGACGAACGAGGGACGGCCCCAGAACCAGTAGCCGTTGTAGATGCTGTGGATGACCAGCCCCGGCTTCAGCACGAGCGTGTGGGGGATCATCGGGTCGTGCTCAGGGTCGGTGTACTCCTGGATGTCGAGGTCACGCTGGACGGTCCGCTCCGGGTCGGAGAGGAACGGCCATTGCGCGCCCGTCGACGCACGGAACTCCTGGCTCGCGTGATGGGTGTCGGTCGAGATCGTGGCAACCTTCGTGTATGCCACCGCGATCTTGGGGTAGTTGGCGGCGAGCTCGAGGTGCTGCTGGTGCTCCTTGGGGCAGTAGTTGCCGCGCGCGAGCGTGAGGATCAGGGGATCGTCGCCCTGGATCTCGCTCAGCTTTCGAGGAAGGTTCTCGTGATCGGGCAACTCGTAGTCGGGGAACGTGCCGCCGCGGGCGATGTCGCTGCGCATGATCTGCTCCTGTCCATGATTGAGGAGTGCCGAGACGATGGCCGCCGTGCCGTCCACTCGCGCCAGTCCAAATTGAGCCTAATCAACCGGCGCCGCGGGCGCCAGAAAGGGGGCGATCCCGATGAGTACCCACACGCCGGTGTGCGAGTTGCTGGGGATTGACCACCCGATTGTTTCGGCCCCGATGGCTGCAGATCCCCGGCTGCCCGCCGCGGTCTCGAATGCCGGTGCCCTCGGCACCATCGGGCTCTGGTGGGTCGACGACGCCGGAGATCTGGTCCGAGAAACGGCAGCGCTGACCGATCGTCCGTTTGGTGGCAACTTCGCGCTCACTACCGATCAGCACCGTCGAGTCGATCAGGCCCTCTCTGCTGGCCTGCAGATCGTGTCGTTCATCTTCGGCGATCCCCAGAGCTACGTCGACTTGGTGCATGACGCCGGAGGGCTCGTGATGCATACGGTCGGCAGTGCGGAGGAGGCCCGGCGCGCGGTCGGATGCGGAGTGGACATCATCGTCGCGCAGGGCTGGGAGGCCGGCGGCCACGTCTGGGGTGGTGTGGCGACGCTCCCTTTGGTGCCAGCGGTGGTCGACGCGGTTGCACCGATACCGGTCATTGCGGCCGGTGGGATTGGTGACGCCCGAGGAGTCGCAGCCGTGCTCGCCCTTGGCGCGCAGGCCGCTTGGCTCGGCACTCGGTTCCTCCTCGCCAACGAAATGCCGATCCACGAGGAATACCGGCGCCTGCTGATAGCCGCGACCGAGACCGACGCAGAGTGGTACGCCAACCTCTATGAGGTGGGATGGCCGAACGCTCCCCACCGCGCGCTGCACAACTCAACGGCTGAGCGGTGGGACGCCGCGGGACGGCCGCCGCCGGGTAGCCGGCCAGGAGAGGGCCAGGTGATCGCGCACTTCCCCTCGGGCGAACCCCTTGTTCGATATTCCCCATCGCCGCCGCTCGTTGGAACGACCGGCGAGATTGAGGCGCTATCGCTGTGGGCCGGGCAGAGCGTCGCGCTCGTCAACCAGCCACAGCCCGCCGCGGAAATCGTGGCCGAACTGGTCTCGCGCTTGTAGCGCCCACCCAGAGCCATGGTCGCGGATCGGCTTGACGCGCGGTCGGACCGCGCGGTCGTGTTCTGGCAACCTTTCGCCGTGGCGGGCGTTATGGGTCGTATGAGGGTGGGAGCGGTGGTGCGGTTGACGGGGATTGGTTTGTTGGTGTGTCTGCTCGTGGGCGTACCGTCGGCGCTTGCGAGATCAGCGCCACCTGCTCAGGGTCTCCCGAAGCCGCTGGTCACTCGCTCTACGTGGCACCCGGTCGCCGCCGGCTCGAACCAGGTGTGGCGGCGGGTCGCTACCTGTAGGTGGAAACCCCAGGAATGCTGATCGATGACCTAACTGGAAGCCGCACGCTGTTGTCGCCACCCCCCTCGGGTTGCGGCTCGGTCGCTCAGTTCATCGCGATCGGCGGACCTTGGGCGATGTTCAGGTGCTTCGACGCCGTGGGGGAGTCGCGGTCGGTCGAGCTCTATTCGCTCGCCGTTCCGATTGCCGTCGGCGCCGATTGGCTTGAGCTTGGGATCGAGATTCCGTGGGGCGACTGCACGCCCGAGTGCCTGGCCGGTTACGGGTTCTTCAACATCCGCACCGGCGCCTGGCGCCAGACAGAGCCGTTTCCCGTCGCGCAGCAGCACGCGCCGCTCCGGTCCGCGGCGCTTCCCGGGCTCAGCGCGACGCGGATGCTCGACCTCGATTCGTCGTCGCTGACCGAGCCGGTCTGTAGGCCGCTGCGGCTCCCCGACCAAGGCAGGCTCGTCCCGGCTCCGGCCCCCGGAAGCTTCCAGGACCCAGTGGGCGGGGGATCGGCATCTCGCCGGGCAAGTTCTACGGAACCCTCACACAGGCGCTAGAAACGGCGCGATGAGTTCGCCGCCGTCGCAGAGTCTCGTCTTCAGACCCTGCGATCACTTTTCGGGAGACGATCATGCCTGGACCGCTCAGCAAAGCTCACGCCGTCACCAAGCTCCCCGCTCAGGACCTCGAGCGGGCGCGTGCCTTCTATCGCGACAAGCTCGGGCTTGAGCCGGTCGAGGAGCGCAGCGGCGGCCTGCGCTACATCTGCGGGCAGACGGAGTTTCATCTGTTCAGCTCGTCAGGAGCGCCGTCGGGAGCATCGACCCAGATGGGATTCGAGGTCGACGACCTCGAGGCGACCTTGACTGAGCTGCGAGCCAGGGGCGTCGGCTTCGAGCGCTTCGAGATGCCTGGCTTCGATGCCAGCGGCGACACGATCACCGCTCCCGACAACTACCCCAGCAAGGGCACCGGCGAGCTCGGCGCCTTCTTCTACGACAGCGAGGGCAACCTCATCGGAATCGCCCAACCGACCTGAGCGCGGGGCGAATATAGTCGCGCTGTGAGGCGCGTGGAACCCGGCGCCCAAACGCGGGTACATGATCGGCGCTTACTGCTCTGGGAAAGGCGCAGTGAGCTGCTTGACCTGCGCGAGGTGCAGAGCTACGGACGAGACGCGTTCGGGGATCCAGACTTCGTCTCGATCTATGGGCTGGCGCCCGGCGACTGGTACGCGAGGGGTATCCGGCTCTTCGGGCGAACGGCAGTCGAGTGCACGCGCGACCGTTTCGCCGATCTGATCGGACGCGACGTGGCGGCGGTGGCGCTAACGGCGCCCGCCGTCAGCGGGTCGATCGTCGTTGATCTGTTTGCGGGTTCGGGAAACACGCTGTACTGGATCACCCGACACGTCGGACCCAGCCGCAGCGTCGGCTTCGAACTCGACGATCTCGTGTTCAACCTCACCCGTAAGAACCTGTCGATCGCAGGTGTCGAAATCGATGTGCGCCATCAAAGCTACGAGCGCGGGCTTAAGGAGCTGAGGATCCCGAACGACGACCTGGTCATTCTGTTTGTCTCTCCGCCGTGGGGAGAGGCGCTCGACGAAGAATCCGGGCTGGACTTCCGGCGCACGACACCTCCTGTCGCGGAGATCGTTGATCGCGCGACAGCCGTGTTTGATCGCCACAAGCTGCTGTTCGCGATCCAAGCCTATGAGCACTTCAACCAGGATTCGTTGGACGAACTGACGGCTCGCTTCCAGTCGTCGGCGATGAACGTCTACGACATCAACGCGCAGGCAAAAAACCCAGGCCTGCTGCTCGGGACAGTCGGTTGGACCAGCGGGGAGCCGGAGATTCGGCTCGCCACCTACGGCAGCCTGGCACCGGGGCGTCCGAATCATGGCGAGCTCAGCGATCTGTCCGGACGCTGGCTGGTTGGCCATGTGCACGGTTCACTGGTCGAGGCAGGCTGGGGCGCCAGCCTCGGCTACCCGGGGTTGATCCTCGATCCCGCCGAGCCGCCGGTCGAAGTGCACGTTTTCGAGTCGCGGGCGCTGCTCGACCACTGGGACCGTCTGGACGCGTTCGAGGGTTCCGGCTATCGCCGCGTCGCGGTTGACGTGTCGACCGACGAGGGTGTACTGCCTGCATCGATCTACGTCCTGGCAGAGCAGACCAAGGCTGGGTAGCTACCCGCCCGGTACGCGGCGTGGTGATTCACTGACCCGATGGTGATCTTGCAGGAGTACGTCGAAGTCCCGGTCGGGGATCGAGCAATGCGCACGTTCGTGGCCAGCCCCCGGGCACCCGGGCGCTACCCCGGCGTCGTGTTCTACTCGGACATCTTCCAGCTCACCGAGTCGACGCTGCGATGGTGCATGCGACTGGCCGGGTATGGCTTCGTGGTGGCCGCACCGGAGATCTATCACCGGATCGAGCCTGCCGGCACCGTGCTCGCGTTCGACGATGAGGGGAAGCGCCGCGGGCAGGCGGACGCGGACGCAACGGCGGTCGTCGATTTCGACGCCGACATCCGCGCCGCGCTCGACTGGCTCGAGACCGACGATCGTGTGGCCGACGGCGGCCTCGGAGCTACGGGGCACTGCACCGGCGGCCACCTCGGCTTCCGCGCCGCGTTTGACCCGCGCGTGCGCGCTACCGCCCTTTGGTATCCGACCGGTCTCCACGATGGGAAGCTGGGCAGCGACGCCGACGCGGGCTCGCTCGGGCGCGCGTCGGAAATCGGCGGGAAGATGCAGCTGGTGTTCGGCACCAACGATCCGCACACGCCTGAGGACGGCCGTGCCGTGATCAAGCGCGGGCTGGAGCAGGGAGGCGTCGACTTCCGCTGGAGCCTGTACGACGCCGAGCATGCCTTCGGACGCGACATTGGACCGCGCTATGACCCGGTGGCGACCGACGCGGCGTTTGCCGAGACCGTCGCGATGCTCAAGGCCTAGCCCGGCCGGCGGGCGCGGGTCAGCGCCGTTGCAGTCGCGCGCCGAGCGTCTGGTGGCGTCCTCGTCCGGTGCGTCCGGCGGCGCTGACGGACTGGACGGTGACGCTTACCCGGTGGCCGGTGGTTCTACGGATGACGAGCTGTCGCCCGCGCTGGGTGTGGAGCTGGTTGCGGCCGTCGTCGACGCGGACGTGCACCTTGTAGCGGCGGGCGCCGCCAGCCTTTGACCAGGTAACAACGACGCGGCTGCCGTGCCGGCGCAGGAGCACGTGGGAGACTCGCGCCGGGCGCCGAGCGCCAGGTGCGTGGAAGGTCGCGACGTTCAGCGTCGCACGCACAAGCCCGTTCTCGAGCACCGCGGCAACGATCGTGCGCCGGCCGGCGGGGCCGTCGGTCGGCGTGAAGCGGATCCGGCCGTGCGTCGCTGTGGTCGAGCGGATCTGGCGCCCGACGCCGTTGCCGCGCTCGTAGAAGATCAGTCGCTGGCCGCGGATCCGGCGCGCGCGGAAACTGAGCGCGCGTCGATAGCCGCGTCCGTGTACGCGTCCGGTGACCTTCGGAGTGGGCAGGGCTCCGGCGCGGCGGAACCTGCTGACGGCCGGGCCGGCCTCCACCCGTAGCGTCCATTTCCCGGGTGGCGGGTGGGCGAGCACGAGGTAGGCGGTGCTGTCGCCCGGGTAGGCGAGCCCGACCGATGTCGGCGCATCCACGAGCCCCTGGTCGACGGTCGGGGAGGTGTAGGCCGTCCCGCCGGGGCTGACAAGCGTGAACCGGGGCGCGCCACCCTCCCCGACGGCCGAGAAGGCGATCATGCGCTGGTGGCCGTGCACCCGAAATGGCCGGTTGGCTCCAGGCGGGAGCAGCGCGCTGGCGGACCCTTGGACCTTCCAGCCCTCGAGGTCGCAGGATCCGGCAAACGGGTGGGGAGTCGGGAAGTCGCTCCACTTGACGCTGAAACCAACGTAGCCAACGAAGAACTTCCCGCAGGCGACGGCGCCCTTGGAGGAGAGGATCCCCTTCCCGCCGACACCGTGGCCCTTGTAGCCGACGGTCCCTTCCCCCTCAACCTGGAATCCGCTGGCCGAGGCGAAGCCGTTCATCGCGCCCTCGAAACCGAAGCCGTCGAGTTCGAGGTTCAGATCGCCGCCGAGCGAAGCCTGCCCGTTGGTCCTGTAGTCGACGAAGCCATTGGCGAGATCGAGCCTGTCGACGATCTTGACGCTGCCCGAGATCTTGTAGTCGCTCGGGTCGCCGGCATTGACGCCCGAGGTGTACTGAAAGTTGCCGTCGATTCCGACCGGTCGGACCCCGAGGACCTTTGGGCCGGCGCTGAGCCCCAGTCCGCCCCCGAACGCGAAGTTCGGATGAAGCTGGAGGTTTGCGGCGACGTGAGTCAGGAACACGGCTTCGGCGATCGGGAGGTTGCCGTCGATCGAGGCGTGGGCCTCGGCGAACGAGCCGTTGATAAAGCTCGCGCCGCCGCCGATCGCCTGGACGGTAGGGCTGGGAAGCTCGATCTTGGCCTCGCCCGACCACTGGTCGCCCTGCTCGATCTTCGCGTAGGAGAGCGAGGCGTCTTTGACGCCGATGCCCTTGATCGTCGCCTCGGGCAGTTTCATTGACGCGGCCGCCAGCTGCAGGCCGTTGGCGTTCGAGGCACTGACCGTGACCGAGCCGGTCAGGTTGCCGAGATCGGGCAGCGAGGCGTTCAGGGCGATCTTCGCGACGCCGTTCTCGAAATCGATCGAGGCGTCGCCCTGGATCGGCAGACCCTTGAGCTTGTTGACGGCGCCACCGACCGCGGCGGGAATCGGCAGCGAGAGCTGCGCGAGCTTGCGGTCGAACTTGCCGTGATAGAGCGTCACCGGCCCGGCGGCGACGGTCACCTCGCCCGACGAGCGCAGCTCGAGCGTCTTGAGGTTCAGCGACAGCCCGGCGTTGCCGGCGGGGGCGACATCGAGCCCATCGACGCGGATCCGGCCCGTCGCCTTGGCGACGTTGTGAGAGATCGTCAGGCAGCTCGCCTCGACCTGGATGGCGCCCAACGAGAGCTTGTACTGGCAGCCGCGCCCGCCGCTCGGCTTCGGCGGCCCGAATGGGTCTTCGCCGGTCGTCGTGCCGGGCGACTCGCGCGCCCACAGCTCGAGGTGCAGTCGAACCCGCTTGACAGCGCTCTTGGGCGCGTGGAGGCGGACCTTCCAGCGACCCGGCGGCGGTGCTTTTACGGTCGCGTCGGCCGACGTCGGCGTGACCTCGATCGACTCGTTAGGCCGCGCTTTCCCAATCGCAAGGACAGACTTGTCCGGGCGGACCAGCGAGACGTCGAGCGCCCCGCTCAGCCACGTCACGAGCGCGTGGAAGCCCGGCTGCCCCGGCTCGACAGTGAACGGGAACACGCGCGTCTGGCCCGGCTTCAGGCTGACGTCGACATCGCTCTGCTGGATGTCGCAGTTCAATGTTGAGACGATCCGCCCGAACACGCTCGGAGCGTCTGCCGCCGAGCGCAGTGAGAACGCTTGGCCGCCCGAGCGCCGCGCGATCCCTGCCAACTCGCCGGCACCGACCTGGCCGAACCCGACGGCGAAGATCGGGATCCCGGCGGCATCGATCGGCTGGTCGGCGGTGTATGGGAAGTTCGGCTCACCGTCGGAGAGGAACACGACCGCGCGCTTGTCGGCACCGGGCATCGCCACCAGCTGCTGCTGGCCCTCGGTGAACGCAGCGTCATAGTCGGTGTCGCCACTCGATTGCAGTCCCGCGGCAATCGCCTGCTTGAGCGCCGGACGGTTCGCCGCGCTCAACTCGGTTGGATCGAACAGCCGCGTCGCCGTATCGGTGAACTTCGAACCTGAAACAAGCGATCCGTCGGGCAGCGTGTCGATCCCGATGCCTGCCGCGGCGCCGCGCAGATTGGCCGGATCGTTGTCGACCATCGACCCGGAGTCATCGAGCACCAACGCGACCCCCAGCTTGCCCGGGACCACGCAGTCGGGGGCCGTGCCCGCCGCCGAAGCGACGCCCGTGTCGAACACGACGATGAGCGCGCCCACGATGAAGGCGCACCACACCATCAAAACGACCGCCTTCTCGATCGTCGGACCCCGCATGCGCGGGGCGCACTCTAACCCAACATTAGGCGGCCTGCGTATGATCTGCGCGTGTTTTTGGCACGCCCGGGAGCGGGGCGGCTCGTAGCGCTGGGAGGCGTTGTCGTGGCATTCGCGGCCGCGCCGACGCTCGCTGCTGCTGTGACTTTCGGGACGCCGCTCGGCACGGCCCCGTTCAACGCGCCACCGACGTACGCCACCGACTGCTCTGGCTACTTCACACCATTCCTCGGCCTGCAGCCTGTGTACTCGCCGGCGGGGCCGCCGAATCTTGCAACGTCCTGTATCTGGGCCCACGTCCCATCGCCCGGCGAGCTAGCGGCCGCCGGGGGCGCCAATATCTCGCTCGCGCCGCCGGGGACCGGGACCGTCACCCAGGTGCGCGTCGCCGTCGGTGCGACTACCGGCCCGATGCAGGTCGTCGTGATGCGCTCGCTGTATGAGAACACGGCGACGCCGGGGCGCCCCAACGACGCGTGCTGCTTTCCGGTCGCGCGCAGCCAAGCCTTCACGCCGCAGGCAAACTCGATCACGACAGTGGCGGTCAACCTTCCGGTCACCGAGGACCCGACACCACCGCCGGAGGACACGACCACGATCGCCGACTTCGACACACTCGGCTTGGCCGTGCTTGAGCCGCAGGTTCCGGTGCCGCTCTACTTCACGGGCGACTACAGCGCTCCCGCTGACTTTCTTTGGAATACATCGACGCCGAGCACGGTGACGCCCGGGTTCTACAGCGATACCGGTGGCTTCTTCGTGGCGATGAACGCTGACTGGACCGCGGCCGCGCCAACAGGCGGAGGCGGTGGCGCTGGCGGAGGCGGCGGTACGCCAACCGGTGGTAACGGGGGAGGTGGCAGCGGGGCCGATGTACCGATCGGATTTCCCCGCAACGCTCCGGTCCGCGGAGGCACGGTCGACGTTACGCTGCGCTGCCTCTCCAACGCCGCGTGCGCCGGTCAGCTGCTGCTGCAGAACGTGCGCCTGCGCGGAGCCCACCAAGCCTCGTCCGATCCGCCTGCGGCGGCGTTCGCGGCGCGCAAGACAACCGCGTTCGGGCACGCGTCCTTCAAGATCTCGGCCGGGGGCCACAAGGTGGTAAGGGTGCGCCTCTCGCGAGCCGGCCGCGCGCTGCTGGCGCACCATCGCAGCGCGACCGCGTGGGCGATCGTGAAGTTCAGCGCGAAGGGCGCGAGGTCCTACCAGACGAAGCTGAAGCTTCATCGCTAGATGTCCTTGAGGGCGTGTATCGGGGTGGACCGCTGGCCCACCCCGATACTGAGGCGTTACTGCCCGGGGCTGCTGCTGCCGGCGCTTCGAACCGTCGACCGTTGCCCGCCATGCGCCGACCCGGTCGCAAAGCCGTAGCCGCTCGCGCAGCGGGCGCCGGTGGGGCAGGCTGGGCTCGACTGCGCCGGGCCAGCGGGGAAGGATTGCGTGCTGGTTTGGCTCGCGGTCGCTACCTGCGCCGTCATCGCACGCTCGGTGCCGGGCCACCAGGCCAGGTACCAGCCGTTCCTGACGGTCGCGTTGACCGCGCTTCCGTCGCTGCGGCGGATCGTCACAGCCGTTACGCCTGCACCTACGCGTCCGTCGACCATCGTCAGCGCGTGCCCGTCGGAATCAGACTCGCCGGCGCCTTTGAGCCCGATCGTTCCGGCCGAGATGTTCGATTGCGCTCCGCCCCCGCTGCTGGAGCTGATCTGGATCCCGTTGCCCTGCACGCAGGTGGAGCCGTCGGGATAGATCGAGGCGGCGTACGGGCCGCGAGTGTCAGTCAGAAGCGGAGTTCCGCTACCCGCGCCGCACTGCTGTTGCGCAGCGACGAGCTGGCCCGGGAGCGGTGCTGTGGGGGTCGCGGTCCATCCGGCGAATGCAGGCGCGGCACTGGATCCGAGCAGGATCGCTGCGCCCGCGGCAGCCGCCGCGCCGCTCAGCGCCAGTGCCCCGAGCGCGGGTCGCCACGAGAGCCGGCGCGAGCGCGGGTGATAGTCGACCGCCCGCAGCCGGGCGCTTGCCTCCGTGGTGATCAGCGCAGCCCGGTCGGAGAGGGCTTCGCGCAGATCGTGTTCGAGCAGATCACTCATGCGTTGGTGCTCCTAGGTTGGAGTGGAACTGGCTTGAGCGCCTTGCGCAGCCGCGCGAGTCCGCGCGAGGCGCTGCTCTTGACCGTCCCCGGCGAACAGCCGAGAACCTCGGCGACTTCGGCCTCCGTCAAGTCGTTGAAATACCGCAGGACGAGCACGGCGCGCTGCCTCGCCGGCAGCTCACTGAGCGCCTGCAGGAGCTCGGCACGCGTGTCGAGCGCGGGGAGCGGGTCGACCGCGATCGAGCTTGCCGCCGCTTCCGGTTCCAGTTCGCCGCGGCGTCGCGCTCGACCACGGGCTCCGTCGACCGCCAGGTTGACCAGAATCCGCCGGGCATACGCCCGCGGCTGGTCCATGCGGCGGATGCGCGGCCAGTGACGCGCGACCTTCAGCAGACACTCCTGGACGAGGTCCTCCGCTTCGGCCTCGTCCCAAACGATCAGGTACGCGGTGCGAAGCAGTTCATTGACGTGCGCGGCGACGAACTGGTCGAAATCGCTCATCACCCCGTTAACGGCTGCAGGCCACCGGAAGGTTCCCTCGCGTTAGGATCGCCCCGTGCTGGCGCCCGTTGATCGCGTCGAGGTCACGATCGTCATCGACAACTACCTCGACGTGCTGATGGCCTCCGAGGAGGGCGTAGCTCGCTACCGGGCATCGGACTTCGGCGCGACGGAGCAGTTGGTCGCGGAGCACGGATTTTCGGCGTTGGTAACGGTCGAGCGCGACGGTGACCGCCGGACGGTGCTCTACGACGCCGGCCTTACGGCGGACGCCCTGGCTCGCAACCTCGACGTACTCGAGGTGCCGGTGGGCGACTTGCGCGCGATCGTGATCTCCCACGGGCACGCTGATCACCACGGTGGTCTTGAGGGGCTCATCCGGCGCAGGGGCCGCTCGCGACTGCCACTGCTGATCCACCCCGATGCGTGGCGCGAGCGTCGCGTCCTGTTTCCAACCGGCGGCGAGGTGCGACTGCCGCCGCCAAGTCGCCAAGACCTTGAGCGTGAGGGTCTGGAGGTGGTCGAGGAGCGCGCGCAATCGATGCTGGTCGATGGGACCGTCCTGGTCTCCGGGCAGGTCGAACGCGTCACCGAATTCGAGCTTGGCTTTCCGATCCACGAATCGCTCGGCGACGATGGCTGGCAACCCGATCCGATGATCTGGGACGACCAAGCGCTCGCGGTCGCCGTTCGAGACCTCGGCTTGGTGATCGTCTCGGGCTGCTCGCACGCGGGCGCGATCAACGTGATGAGACACGTTCAACGCCTGACCGGCGAACGTCGCATCGCTGGTTTCATCGGTGGCCTGCACCTCACCGGTGGACTGTTCGAGCAGCGCATCGAACCAACGGTCGAGGCGTTGCGAGCAGCGCACGTCGGCCGGATCGTCGCTGCCCACTGCTCCGGCTGGAGGGCGGTTCACGCGATCGCCCGCGCGATGCCCGAAGCGTTCGTGCAGAGCGCGGTGGGGACGACCGTCTCGTTCGGATGATCGGCATCCATGAACGCGTATGCGGGAGAATGCGTAGATGGGTGACGAACGCCTACGTTCTGAGATCCGCGACGAGCAGGAGCGGATCCTCGCGGCCATTAGCTCGGCAACGGATCACTGGGAGATGGCTAAGGCAGAAGGCTCATTCGCCGATTTGCTCGAGCGGATGGCTGACGAGCTGGGGATGAGTTCGGCGCATGATCGTGGCCGTTTTCTAGCCGCGGCACATGCATTGCGGCAGTCTGCGGCAGTCAACGAGCAGCGGTACGTCAGCGGCCTTGGCCGCTCGGCCGGCGACTAACGCCGTCAGGATGCCGCGGGCTCGGGAAGCGGGAGCGCGGCCAGCAATTCCTCTGTCGGTGCCTCCATGACCGCGCCATGGGCCGTCTCGCCGGCCTCCGAGGCCCGGGCGATGTCGATCGCGATAGAGCGCACCTGACCGGCGATGTCGTTGAGGGCGATGCTTGGCTCGCGCGTCGCGGCTGCGGTCGCACGGCTGGCGGCCTGTAGCGCGATCCGGAGCACGTCACCGCTGCGCCAGGGCTCGTCGAACTGGGCTGGCAGCTCCCATGCGGCGAGCCCCAGGTCACGGATCGCAGTCGAGAGCTCCGCTTGTGGTGGGCCCCCGCCGCGGACGTGCTGACGCACGTTGCGCACGAGCACCCGTGCGCTGCGGGCCGCGAGGTCCGCGTGGTCGACCACCCGCGCATAGCGCTCGAGCTCGATCCGCGCACCGCGCCGCAACGGCGCCCAACGAGCCGTATCGCTGCCGACAACGACCGCATGTCTCAGCTCACTGATATGAAACTCAACGCTCTCGGCCGCCCGCGCCGCGGCCTCGCCACGCAGCGCGTCGCCGCCTGCCAGCGCCCCGGCGGCGTCGCGGAGCACGACCCCCAGCTCGCCAAACACAGCGTTGGTGGCACGCGCGACACCCGACACGGGATCGGGCGGGAACACAAGCGTATGGACAGCCAGCGCTACCGCGCCACCGATCAGGACGTCGAGCAGACGGACCTCGGGCGTCGAGGAGAGCGTCGCGACAAGGATCGCCGAGACCGCCGCCTCGGTAACCAGCAGCTCTCCTCCTCCGAGGATGACTGCAGCCAACATCGCCAGCACAACCAGCAATCCGATCTGCGGCAGCCCGGCTCCGATCGCCCGCACCAACAAGTCGGCGACCACAATTCCCAGCATCACCCCGACGATCAACTGAACCGCTCGCTGTCTGCGCTCTCCAAACGCGGCGCCCAACGAGATCACGGCCGCGATCGACGCGAACGCCGGCCGATGCTCGACCCCCAGCAGCGCTGCGCAGTACCAGGCGCCAACCGCGGCCACGCCCGTCTGCAGGATCGGCCACAGGTGCCCATGAACCCGCTGCCGGGCCAATCGGATGAATCGATGTCTCACACCACAAACACACCGGCCATCGAGGTGCCGTTACACCGTCGTGGAGCCCGATTACGAGGCGCTAACACTGGCGCCCGACCGCTGCGTGCGGTTATTCGTCGTCGGCCGGGATCGGCTCGGCGAGCGCTGCGCGCCCGGGAGCCGCCGGGAAAGGGTCGGCGAAGTACTGGGTCTCGTGCGCCACGAGACCGTCGCTGATCTCCATGACGCTGAGCGAATACGTGGGCACGCCGTCGTAGGTGATCACGCACTCGCTCACCCAAAGGTCGCCGCTGCCGAGGATTCGTCGGATGCTGAAGTGGCGTTCGGCCGGGTGCCCGCCGCGTTGCGCCTGGATCGTCGACCGGCCCCTGAAGCGCTCGCCTGACTGCGGGTAATCGAGGATCGCGTCCGCGGCGTAGATCGCGTGCTCAGTGTCTACGTCCCCACGCTCGGAGGCCTCCCAATGCTGCACGATCCGAGCCCGGATATCGGCGTCACGATCGGTTGCGCTGCTCACCCGTTAGCCCCCTCATTACCAGTACGAATGCCGATGGCTCGTAAGCGAGATGCTACCGGTGGTGCGCTGGCCTACTGGATTTGCAGCCGGTGGCCGGTTGCGTGAATCGCGGAGCTGCCGTGGGCCGCGAATGTGCCGAGCACCGTGACGGCCAGCCGGCCGCGCGTGATCAGTTGCCTGCCCCGGCGTGTCAGCGCGAGCTTGAGCGTGCCGCCGCCGGGTTGCGTGAAGGAGTGTTTGGCCCGGGCGACCAGGATGTGGGAGGAGGCCTGATACCAGGAGATTGTGACCGTGCCGGCGGCGGGGACGGAGCAATGTTGGTGGTAGCCACCGGCCCGCGTGAGGGCGCGAGCGCGGAGGCTTGTCGGCGTCCGGTTCAGGGTTGCCCGAAGCGCGCTGTGTACCTGCCTGACGGTGGCCGGCAGCGGTCCGGCGCTCAGCGTTCCATCGACAGCCAACGCGAGGCACGCTGCGCTTGATGGGCAGGCGACCGCCGCGATCGTGGTCGATGGTGTCGCATCGCCGCGCGGCGATGCCAACAGTGGTTGCCACCACGGGTGGGCGCTCCCGGGGTCAGCGGAGGCAACCAGTCCTCCGTTCCTGGGCGCGGCGAAACATCCGCGGGGTGTGCACCACAGGCCGACCAACACCGAGCTCGCGACGACCTGCGTACGTGGTGGTACGAATGTCGACGGATTGGTGGCGATCACCTCGGCGGCGTCGTAGCTGCGGCCGCCCAAACATTCGCCGGCGCCTTCGCCGACTGCGCAGTCCTGCAGGCACAGCACGCCCGATTGGCAGGCCACATCGCCGCTGCCAGAGATGGACGGGTCGAGCCCATAGATCGGTGGCCAGCCACCGGCAGCGCCTGGATCGCCGGAGACGTCGATACCTCCGTCGTCATCGATCGCTTCGCACAGCGAGTTGGCCGGGCACGAGACGCTGGTGAACGCCTGTGATGGGCATGGTCCCTCGGGGTTGTATTTGCCGCATTCGTAGTCGATTGCGCGATCGATGTCGTGCAGCACCGACCAGGACGGACTGCCGGCCGCCGGGTCGTTCGAGAACGCGACGTCCTGGCCGCCGACGGCGACACACAACGACACCGACGGGCAGGACACGCTCACCAGGCCTTCGGGATCGACCAGGCCTGACTGCCAGGCCGATGCTGCCGCGCTCGCCGGGTCACTCGCAGTCAGGACCCGGCCGGCGCGATCGACGGCGACGCAAAGGCCAGCAGACGGGCAGCTCACGCCGGACAGCGACCCTCCAGGGTCGATGCCGACAATCAGCCAGCTTTGTGCGCCGGCCAGTGGCGCGGTCGAGACCGACGCGTTTCCGCTCGAATCGATCGCCACGCACAACCCCAGCGACGGACATGCCAGTCCAGTCGACGGCCCCGCGAGCACCCGCGCCACACGCATCCACGCCGGCCGCGCCGCGGCTGCCGCAGGGGCGACGGTGAGCAATCCGGCGGTGGCGAGCACGGGTAGGACCGTGCGAACGCTGCGCAAACGCGTGGTCATCGTCGTCACAAGGCCCCGGCGAGGCACACGCCCGGTGCACTGTTGTTAACGAGACTTGGTGGGCGAATGTTTCCCACAACGACATCCAAGCTCGCACCGGCTCGCCGCGGGTGCCACCCCAAGCGCGGTGCGGCTTAGGCCGCGCGGCGAGCGAGATAGACCGAGGTCGCGACCGGCGTCAGGATGAGAACCGCGCAGGCAGCTACTCCGAGAACGGTCGGGCTCGTGCTCGGTCCGCCGTTGACACAGCGCTGTATGCCGCCGGCGAGGCCGTGGCAGAACTCTTTGGCGGGGCCGCCTAGAACGAACAGCGCAACGAGGACGCCGGGCGCGAGGCCGCCGGGTAGGAGGAGCGTTCCGATCCACTTGTCACGCGTGGTCCAGACGCGCGAGCTCCACAGCAGAACCACACCGGCGAACCAGCCGACACCGAGGATGAAGCCGCCGAACAGGAGCAGGATGATCGCGGCCCAATCGCTAGGTCCGCGACGGGCCCGGAGCTCGTCGGAATCGGGCGTTTCGGCCGCGATGATCGCCTCGGGGTCGCCGAGCCTGTCGAGCACCGTGAGTGCCTGCGCATCCGACGCACTTGGATCGATCGCCTCGGACAGGTGCCCCTCGATCTCGGCGAGCAGCTCCCGCAGCCGACCGGCTGGGAGACCACGTCCGGCGCGGCGCATGCGCTCGAGGTAGTCGGCGGCGAGCGGATGGAGGGTGTCTGTCGTCATCTCACTACTCCGTTCCCAAGCATGGTGTCGACCGAGTCGCGAAATCGTGTCCACTCGGTCACGAAGCCGCCGATCGCTGCTTCGCCGTCCGGCGTGAGGCGGTAATAACGGCGGGGGGGACCCGACGCCGATTCGCGCCAGGTCGTGTCCACTGTGCCCTCGCGACGCAGCCGGCCGAGCAGCGGGTAGAGCGTTCCCTCCGTCGTCACCAGGCCGTCGGCATCGCCGAGCGCGCGGACGATCTCGTAGCTGTAGCGCTCGCCCTCGCGGAGCAGCGCGAGCACACAGAATTCGAGCACACCTCGCCGAAGTTGGGAGATCGCCGTTTCGGGAACCTTCGGTGCCATGCTACGCAAGGTAGCATGCTGCGCAAGCCATCACAAGCCCCCTCTGAGGCCGATCACGGCACCGACGTCGCGCGGCGGATTCAGGCCGGCCGAGCTCGGCCGTGAACTGGCGCCGGAGGGGCTGGTGGCCTACCAGCAGCTGCAGTCGATCTACCTGTCGCCACCGACCGAGGGCTGACGTCTGGCCGATCCGTCAAGTCGCAATCGAGCGCTCCATGTCGTCGGCCAGGGCCGGATGCTGGTAAGGGCCCGGCGCCCGTAACGCTGCGATTACCCGCTGCTGGTTTGCCGGGCTCTTGTCGTGGCTGAGCTTGATCTTGCACACAAAGTGCGCGATCGGGATGCGCAGCCCGACTGTTCCCTTGGCCAACTGCGCGCCCCACTCAGGGTCTAAGAACTGTGGCTGGTCGACATGGCGCTCGAAATGCTCCACGAGCCGCGTCAGCACGCGCAGGTTCTCCTCGGCACCGAGAATCTCGGGCACCCCGTAGCAGTGCGCGGTGCTGAAGTTCCAAGTCGGGGCGGGCGTCGTCCCCGGCTCGTACCAGCTCGGACTGATGTAGCCATGGCGGCCCTGAACGATCAGCATGATCTCCTGGTCGCCGAACCCGTGGACTCGTTCATCCGGACGTCCGACATGGGTCAGCACCGCCAGCTCAGCCGATGCCTCATCCAGGAGCACCGGATAGTGCGAGGCGACGAGCTCGCCTGCGTTGCTGCTCACGAGCGTGCACCACGGGTTCTCGCGGATCAGTTGCCGCACGACGTCGGGATCGTCGCTGGCATGAATTGGATTCGGTCGCATGAAAAGAGTCTCGCGCGTCGCGCCTTCCGGCGCGTCCGCGAAAGCAGCAGGGGGACCGCACACCGGGGGATCGTTGTCAGTAAACCTGACAATCTGATATCTTCCGACAGATGTCAGACACACTGACAACTGCTGTCGAGCCAGATGCAAACCTGGGCTACCTGTTCCGACTCGCCCACCAACGTTTCCGCGCCACCCTGGACGACGTGCTCCACGACCTCGGGATCTCGGCGCAGCAGTACGTGATCCTCAGCGTTTTCGAGACAAGGCCCGAGCTCTCAACCTCTGAGCTGGCGCGGATCACCCAGGTCACCAGACAGACGATGCACGCCGCCGTGCTCGAGCTCGAGACCGCCGGCCTGATCGAACGCAGAGCGCAGAACCAGCGGGTCGTCCTGGTCGGCCCGACGAGGCGCGGCCGCAAGACCTTGGCGGCCGGCACCGACCGCGTCCGGGTGGTCGAGCAGGACGCGCTCGCCGGCCTCGACCGCACCGAGGAGCGGGTCGTGCGGACCTGGCTGGCCAACGTCGCCGCACCCGAACATGACGCTTGAGCGACGCATCCGCGAGGCCGAAGCCGAGCTCTTCGATGACGTCGGCGCCGAGGTCGACGAGTCGTTTCTCGAGCTCGCCCACGTTGGTGCGAGCGTCCGGGTGCTCTCACACGGCAGTGGTCCGCCACTCGTTCTGCTCCACGGCGTGTCGCTCAGCGCCGCCGCCTGGGCGCCCCTGTTCACTGCGCTCTCCGGTTGGCGAGTGCTCGCGGTCGACCTTCCCGGCCATGGGCTCTCCGATCCCTACAGCTATCAACGCGGTCAGGTCCGTCGCCACGCCCGCGACCTGATCGACGACATCTTCGACGCGCTCGGACTCGACGAGGCATCGGTCGTCGGCAACTCGCTGGGTGGGATGCTCGCGCTCTGGTACGCGGCCGCCGGCACCGAGCGGATCTCACGGCTGGTCGCGATCGGAGAACCGGCCGTCGCGCTGCCGGGTGTTCGCGTACGCATGCCGCTGTCGCTCCTGACGGTCCGCGGCCTCGGTGTCGCCGTCTTGCGCTCACCCAGCCCCCGCCCCGTCTATCGGCGCCTCCTTGCTCAGGGCCTCGGTCGGGCGGAGGCCGCCGGCGCCCCCGATTCCCTGATCGACGCGCTCCGCCTGTCCGCCCGCCGGCCCGGGAACGCCCGAACTGTCAGCTCGTTGATGCACGCGATCGACCACTTCCGCCGACCCCGGACCGAAAGCGTCCTCACCACCCCGGAGCTGCGCGCGATCGCGGTACCGACGATGTTCATCTGGGGAGCAGCCGCCCCGTACCTCTCGGCCGCCCACGCACGCCCCTCGATCGACGAGATCCCGGGGGCGACGCTTCATCAAGTGCCCGGCGGACACGGTCCGTGGCTCGTGGACAGGCCACGCTGTACTGCGCTCATCCGGGCCCACCTGACCACCGTCAGGGCTTAGAGAACGCGCTTAGGCAACGATCAGTGCGTTGCCTCCTGCGCGCGTCGCGGCAGCTTCCAACCCGGACGGACGAAGTGGCACGTGTAGCCGTTTGGGTAGCGCTCGAGGTAGTCCTGGTGCTCGGGCTCCGCCTCCCAGAACGGTCCGGCGGGTTCCACCTCGGTGACGACCTTGCCGGGCCACAGGCCGGAGGCGTCGACATCGGCGATCGTGTCCTCGGCGACGCGGCGCTGCTCGTCGTCGACGTAGTAGATCGCCGAGCGATAGCTCGCCCCGACGTCGTTGCCTTGGCGGTTCTTCGTCGTCGGGTCGTGAATCTGAAAGAAGAACTCGAGCAAGTCCCGGTAGGAGATGCGCTCCGGGTCGAACAGGATCTCGATCGCCTCGGCATGCGAGCCGTGGTTGCGATACGTCGCGTTAGGCGTGTCGCCGCCGGTGTAGCCGACGCGCGTACCGGTCACACCATCAAGCTTTCGAACCAGATCCTCGACGCCCCAGAAGCATCCGCCCGCAAGGATTGCCTTCTCGGTTTCAGCCATCTCTTTGCTCCTCCTGGTCATGGTTCCCGGGTTGCCCTGCACATATGGTGACATCAGGCCGACGCGGGGTCGGCTCGGAGGCGGCTGTCCCCCTTGGTGTTGCTCGATCGTCTAGAGCAGACAGAGCGATGACCACCCGGGTCCTCGCCGCAGACCAAAGGAAGTGCGATGCCTCATCCGGTGATCCATGCCGAGGTCCGTTCTGAGGACCCCGACGCGACTCGCGAGTTCTTTGCTCAGCTGTTTGACTGGAAGGTGGCCTCCGAGGGCGGGTTCCCCGGCTACACGTTCATGGACACCGGGGTGCAGGGAGGTACGGCGGTGGCGATCAGTCCCCGCCAGGGCCCCGAGGACGAGGTTCTGTTCTTCGTCCGTGTCGACGATGTCGCCGCCACCTTGAGCCGCGCCGAGGAGCTCGGCGGCACGATCGTGCAGCCCGTACAGCAGGTGCCCGGTGTGAGCTTCGGCGTCCTGGCCGACGCTCACGGGCACAAGATCGGCGTAGCCGCGAATTGATGGCGAGTGCAGGCGTCGGGTGGGATCGTCTCGCCCGACGCCGCTCGACGGCAGGGCGGTAGGTCGCGCGCGCGTGAACATGGGGTCTGACCCCATGTTTATGTGGGCGATGAACAAGGCAGCCGCGTGACCTACGACGGCTCCGGCTCCCACGACGCCTCGACGATGTAGCCGTCGGGGTCCCGGCATTTGACGCTGACGTAGTCGGGCTCGTCTGACTCGCTGACCAACTCGACACGGTCAACGACGAGCCGATCACGCAGCGCAAGCACGGCCGCCCGGTCGGGCAGCCCGATCCCAAAGTGCATCCACGACGGGGGAGCAATCGGCCCCGCCGCGGGACCGAGCGCGAGTGCGAACCCTTTGCCGTCGTAAAGCATCAGCACCCCATCGTCGAAGCGGCGCGCTGGTCGCGCGCCGAAATCGAAATAGGTCTCATAGAACCGGCGCGAGCGCTGCTCGTCGACGACCGGGATCGCGAGGTGGTCCATCGCCGCTGAAGTTAAGGCATGTGACGGGCTGTCGCGGGAATCGGCCTGCGGGCGCCTAACCTGACCGCGATGCAGTTCTATCTGGACGGCTACCGGCCCGGCGATCCGCTGATTCAGGGCCCGCACGCGTCGGTCGCAGAGCGGACGGGCCGGCTTCCTGGGGAGGTCGACGTCCTGATCGTCGGATGCGGTCCGGCCGGACTCGTGCTGGCGGCGCAGCTGGCCAACTTCCCAGACATCAGGACGGCGATCATCGACCGCAGGGACGGTCCGCTCGCGATGGGCCAGGCGGACGGAGTCGCGTGCCGGACCGTCGAGATGTTCGAGGCGTTCGGCCTCGCCGACCGTCTCCTCAACGAGGCCTATTGGGTCAACGAGGTGTGCTTCTGGCGTCCGGACCCAGAAGACCCGACGAGGATCAAGCGGGCCGCGCGGATCCAGGACACCGAGGACGGACTGTCGGAGTTCCCGCACGTGATCGTCAACCAGGCGCGGATGCTCGCCTACCTCCGCGATCACATGGAGCGCTCGGCGAGTCGGCTGACTCCGTTCTACGGGCTCGAGGCGAGCGACGTCGAGATCGACACGAGCGGCGCGTCGGAGTACCCGGTGACGGTCGCGCTTCGCCACGTGCAGGACCGGAAGGAGACTGGGGAGACCTCAACGATGCGCGCCAAGTACGTCGTCGGCTGCGACGGTTCGCGCAGCGCGATCCGTACCGCGATCGGCCGCGAGCTGACCGGGGACGTGACAAACGAGTCGTGGGGTGTGATGGACATCCTGGCCGTCACGGACTTCCCCGACATCCGGGTCAAGTGCGCGATCTCCTCAGCAAGCCAGGGCAACATCCTCATCATTCCGCGTGAGGGCGGATACCTGGCGCGGTTCTACATCGGTCTGGATGACGTCAGCGACAAGCAGATGCTCGACAGCCGAAGCGCCACCCCGGAGAGGCTGGCAGAGGTCGCGAACCGGATCCTGCATCCGTACACGCTTGAGGTCAAAGATGTCGGCTGGTGCTCGGTGTATGAGATCGGTCAGCGTCTGTGCGACAAGTTCGACGACGTGCCGGTGGAGGAGATGCCCCGCCGCATACCGAGGATCTTCATCGCCGGCGACGCCTGCCACACGCACAGCGCGAAGGCCGGTCAGGGGATGAACGTGTCAATGGCCGACGCCTGGAACCTTGGGTGGAAGCTCGGTGCCGTCGTGCGGGGGACGGCCAAGCCGCAGCTGTTGCACACGTACTCACAGGAGCGCCAGGCGATCGCCGAACAGCTGATCGATTTCGATCGCGAGTTCTCAAGGCGGTTCACCGCCCGGACGGCGGAGCCTGGTAGCACCGGCGGCGAGGGTGTCGACCCGGAGGAGTTCCAGCAGTACTTCGTCGCACAGGGTCGGTTCACCGCCGGTCTTGGGACCGCCTACGCGCCGTCGCTGATCACCTCCGCCGCGACGTTCCAGGAGCTCGCCGAGGGCTTCACCGTCGGAGCGCGCTTCCACTCGGCGCGGGTTGTCCGGTTGGCGGACGCCAAGCCACTTCAGCTCGGTCACGTCGCCCGCGCGGATGGAGCCTGGCGGATCTACATCTTCGCTGACGACACCGACCCGACGAGCGCAGCCTCCCGCGCCCGCGTGCTGTGCGAGTTCCTGGAGTCCGAAGCGTCACCGATCGCACGCTTCACTGCCCCGGATGCGCAACCCGACTCGACGATCGACGTGCGTGCGGTCTTCCAGCAGAGCCATCGTGAACTGGCCGTCGACAAGCTGCCGCCGGTGCTGCTGCCGCGGAAGGGCAGGTTCGGCCTGATCGACTACGAGAAGGTGTTCTGCCCGGACCCCAATGCCGTCGACATCTTCGAGCTGCGAGGCGTGAACCGCGAGGCCGGCTGCATCGTCGTCGTTCGCCCGGACCAGTACGTCTCAGATGTCCTACCGCTGGACGCGCATGATGCACTTGCCAGCTTCTTCGCGGGGGTCCTGATCGACGCGGAGTAGCGCTACTTCAGCATCCGTGGCAGGCCGAACTGCGCAAGGATGCTGCTGTCGGCGAACCACGTGATCGCGGCGATCTGGCCGCCTTCGAGCGTCAGCACGAACAGCGAGAACCCACGCGCGACGTCGGTCTCGGGCGCCAGCAGGTAGCAGCCGAACGCAGGCTGGGTGTTGGCGCGCGTCGGGATCAGGCGCATCGGTGCGCCGCGGCGCTCCTCTGCCCCGCGCAGGAACGCGCCGATCGCGGGCCGCCCCTGGTACGCGTGCGGCAGCGGCGGCATCGTCAGCCACGCATCGTCGGTCAGCAGCGCGACCATCCCGTCGATGTCGCCGTCCTCGACGGTCTCGGCGAAGCGCCCGACGATGTCGCGCTCAAGCTTGGAGCCGGCGAGCGGTGCTCGTTCGCGCTCAGCGGCGGGCAGGCGCGATTCGAACGCCGCGCGCGCCCGTCGCAGCAGGCTGTTGACCGACGCGTCGCTGGTCTCGAGCATCTCGGCGACCTCGGCTGCGCGGTACCCGAGCACGTCGCGAAGCATCAGCACGGCCCGCTGCTGTGGGGGTAGATGCTGGAGGCCGACGATGAACGCCAGCTCGATCGTCTCCTTCGCTTCGTAGCGCGCCTCCGGCCCGGGTGCGTCGTCCGTGATCCCCTCGAGCAGAGCGTCGGGGTAGGGCGTGAGCCACACGGGGTCATTCCATCGAGTCGGCTCGGGCATCTGCGTCATCCGCTGGTCCTCCGGGCGGCGCCGGCTCGCGCGCAGCGCATCAAGCGAGCGGTTGGTGGCGATCCGGTACAGCCACGCGCGAACCGAGGCGCGCTGCTCGAACCGCGCGAGGCCGCGCCACGCCGCCAGGAGCGTTTCCTGGAGCAGGTCCTCGGCGTCTTGCACCGAGCCGACGATCCGGTAGACGTGCACCTGCAGCTCGCGCCGGTAAGGGTCGGTCAGCTCGCGGAACGCGTCCGCGTCGCCGGCGCGCGCGCGGGCGAGCAGCTGCTCGGTCACGTTCGCATCCTCGCATCAACTCTGCCTTTCGCCGTCATCTCGATTAACGACGTCAGCGCCGCGTGAAACTCGTCGCTCAATTTCCGTCTCGGTGCGCGCCTGAACACACGGAGCACCCAGCAGTCCAATCAAAGGAGAACCGAGATGGGAAAGCTCGTGATCAGCACGAACGCTTCGCTCGACGGAGTGGTCCAGGATCCCGACGGTCAGGAGGGCTTCACGCTGGGTGGTTGGTTCGCCCAGTTTGGGGGCGAGGACCTCGAACCGTGGGCGAAGGTCTTCTACCAAGAGGCGCTCGACACTGAGGCTCTCCTGCTGGGGCGCCGCAGCGACGAGTGGTTCGCCGAGCGGTGGCTGTCGCGTGGCGACGAGTGGGCGGACAGGTTGAACGGCCTGCCCAAGTACGTGGTGTCCTCGACTATCGAACGGCCTCGCTGGGGCGATGGGAAGGTGATTGACGGCGACGTGGTGGACGAGGTCTCCAAGCTCAAGCAGGAACTCGACGGGGAGATCGTCGTGTACGCCAGCTATCAGCTCGCGCGCACGCTGCTCGAACACGACCTCGTCGACGAGCTACGGCTCGTTGTCTTCCCGGTCGTGCTCGGAGCCGGCGAGCGCCTGTTCGGCGAAACGAGCGGCCAGAAGCCAATGCGCCTCGTCGGTTCGACGACCGTCGGCGACGGCCTCGCGCGCCTCACCTACGAGACCGTCCGGTAGTTCCGCGGCCCGCCGAATGTTCCCGGCCAGCGATCTGCGGGCACTAGCATCCGCCCGTGCTTGCTGATCTTCCGGCGGCGAAGGCCTGGACCAACTGGGTCGGCAACCAGTCGTTCACGCCGGGGCATTCGGCGCGGCCGCGCCACGAGGAGGAGGTCGCGCAACTGGTGCGCGAGGCGGCGCAGCTCGGTTACAGCGCCAGGGTCGCGGGCGCGGGGCACTCGTTCACCCCAATCGTGAGCACCGACGGCCTGCTGCTGGACCTATCGGCGCTTAGCGGCGTCGTTGCGGCTGATCCCGAGCGCAAGCGGGCGACGGCGATGGCGGGGACGCCGATCAGAGATTTCTACGAGCCGCTCTGGCGCGAGGGTCTTGCGTTGAAGAACCAGGGCGACATCGACACTCAGCAGATCGCAGGCGCCGTCGCGACCGCGACGCACGGCTCCGGAATCCGCAACGTCTGCTTCTCAGGCGTCGTGCGCGGCGTGCGCCTGGTCACGGCGACTGGCGAGATCCGCACGATCGATGAGCGCGAGCCCGAGATCCTGCGCGCGGCGCAGGTTTCGGTCGGGATGCTGGGCGTGATGACGCAGCTCGAGCTCGAGGTCACCGACTCCTACCGGCTGACCGAACAGATCGACCTGTGGCCGTGGGAAGAGGTGCTCGAGCGCTGGGACGAGCTCGTGAACGAGCATCGCCACTTTGGCTTCTTCTGGCTGCCGACCGACGAATCAGCCGCGCTCTACAACCTCGAATCGCGCGGCGGGTCGATGGCGGACAAGTGCTACGTGAAGATCTACGACGAGGCCACGTCCGACCAGCCCGACAGCGCGGCTCCGGGGCATCGGACCGATCGGTGCTACCGGATCTATCCGATGTTGTTTGACCGGAACTTCCACGAGCTCGAGTACTTCGTGCCGCTCGAACTTGGCCCCGCCGCGTTCGCCGCGATGCGTGAGCTGATGCTCGCCAGCCTGCCCGACTCGATCTATCCGCTCGAGATCCGGACCGTTGGTTCCGACGACGCGTACCTGTCGCCGAACTACAAGACGGCCACGACCGTCATCTCGGTGTCGGGCAAGCCGGGAACCGACTACTGGGACTACCTGCGCTCGGTCGACCGACTCCTGTCGGACTTCTCAGCCAGGGTCCACTGGGGAAAGCTGCACTTCCTCACCCGCGACCGGCTCCAAGCTC
Organism: Solirubrobacteraceae bacterium; assembly: GCA_036490775.1. Classification (GTDB taxonomy): domain Bacteria; phylum Actinomycetota; class Thermoleophilia; order Solirubrobacterales; family Solirubrobacteraceae; genus Palsa-465. The sequence continues at coordinate 25,058 of DASXDD010000238.1, forward strand.
TGTATCCGGAAGCCGAGACGTTCATCAAGGTCCGCCGCGAGCTCGACCCGGAGGGAATGTTCCTCAACGGTCACCTGCGCGCGCTGTTTGCCTAGCGCTCCACGCTCGCGGCCTGCGGCCAACGGATGTCATCGGTCGAGTGCCGTTCGCGCACCGGCGCGAGATCGACGGTCAGATCTTGACCGACATTCACTGGGACCCGGCCAATCGCCGACATCGTCGTGACCTCCCAGTGCGCGGGCACCTGAAACTCCGCCCCCAAGCCCTCGCGATCGAACGCGCGGAATTGACGGACGTGGAGACCCAGCGATTGCGCTTGGAAAGACATGTGGGCGACAGCCTGGCCGAGGTCGTACAGAGAGAACTCCGAGTACTCCCAGTCGGTGTCCTCGACGAGGCGATGCGACAGATTCGCGACTAGCACGCTCGCCGTCGACGCCCAGCGCGCCGAGCTCTTCGCGAGATGTCGCACCAAGCGCTCGTGATCGGCGTCTCCGCGGCGGCCGACGATGAACGCCCATGGCTGGGAGTTCCCGGCGGAAGGTGCCCACCGCGCGGCCTCGAGCAACGACTCGACCTCCGCGTCACTGACGACGTCGGACGGATCGAACTCGGTCGGGCTCCACCTCGAGACGAGCAGCGGATGCAGCAGATCGGCGTTGTCTTCCATGGCGTCGATGTTGCCAAACGATGGTCGCTACGCCGCGACGGTCGTCAGCAGCAGCCACGCACTCGCAACCCCGCCGGCGAGCGCGACGAGCACGGGAAGGACCAGGAGGTCGAGGCCGGCGTGCACGTGAAAGATGATCAGAACGCCGGAGAGCAACAGCAGGACCGACGTGATCGCGTTCGGCGCGACGGTGTCCAGAATCCGGGCGAGCGCTACCAGCTCGATCCCGAACACCCTGAACGCCTGATCAGGGATCGCAAGCAGCAGCGAGATGAACAGCACCGTGGCGAACAGCGCGAGCGTCTGGGCCGCCCGGCTCCTCAGCTCCTGGGAGCGAGCGATCATCTCGACGCGGATCGAAACGGCGACGAACAGCAGGCCGGTCAGGGCGCCCGCGGCGCCGCCCGCGACCGTTGCGAACGTGCCCCCAGTCAGCCACTGATGATCAGGCGTCTCGCCAGTCGAGCGAGTACACCTGCTCGGCCGCGGTCAGGCCTTTGAGACTCAGCAAGGTCGGCGCGCCGTAGTCCCAGGGGCCGACCTGCTCGGTGTACTCCTTTGAGGCCGCCGAGACGAGCACCTCGCCGCCACGCGCACGACCGGTGATCCGTGCCGCGAGCACGACCGATCTGCCGAGAAAGTCTCCATCGAGCTCGAACATGTTGCCGGTGTGCACGCCGATGCGTACGCGCACGGCATGCTCGAGATCGGCGGCGTTGGAACGACTGACGGCGCGCTGCAGCTCGACGGCGCACGCGACCGCGGCGCTGGCACTGCGGAACGCGAGCATGAACCCGTCGCCCTGCGACTTGACGACGTCGCCGCCGTGCTCGCCGACCAGGCCGCGGACCACGTCGTTGTGGCCCCGGAGCATGTCGACCCAGGCCTGCTCGCCAAGCCGCTCCATCGTCGCGGTCGAACCCTCGATGTCGGTGAACACGATCGTCACCATCCCGTCCGGAGAGGTCTGATCGCGGCAGTCGGGGAGCGACGGATCGACCTCGGCGACGATCGCCGCAAGCGAAGGCGAGGTCTCCTCAGATGTCACGGACAAGCCCGGCATGCTCAGTCGTCGCCCCACAATCCGGCTGGTCGCGTGCGAGCCTACCTCGCCAGCGCCGCGCGCGGGAGAACTCGCGTCACGATGTACCTGTGCATGCAGACCAGCTGCGCGACGTTTGCCTCGCTCGCCTCGGCTCCGAGGAGACGTTCCCGTTCGGCCCCGAGACGTCGGTGTTCAAGGTCGTCGGCAAGATCTTTGCGATCTCCCGGCTGCAGCAGATGCCCGTGAGCGTCAGCCTGAAGTGCGAGCCGTTGCTAGCCGAGCAGCTTCGCGAGGCGCACCCGGCGGTGACGCCCGGATACCACCTGAACAAGCGACACTGGAACACGGTGACGATCGACGGGTCGTTGCCCGATCAGATGATCGAGGAGATGATCGAGGACTCATACGACCTGATCGTCAGCAAGCTCCCGCGGGCGCGCCAGCGAGCGCTTGGCTGGCGAGCGGAGGACTGAAGTGCGTTAACCGTGCAAGGTTGCCGGACGGGACCGTCACCGCCGCGCGCGGCGTCGTAGCGGAGAATCAGAGCGCTACCGCTGCAACGCAACCTGACCGAGGAGGTCGATCGTGGTGCGCAAGCTTGCTCTGGCCGCAATCGCCGGGATGCTGATCGGTGCTGCTGCCGTCGCGGCCGTGGCGTCGTCGGCGGTACGCGTTGTCCGTGCGACGCCCGCGCGCGATCAGCTCTCGCCGGGCTCGCTGAAGCATCCGCAGGGCGTCAAGCTGACCGCGGGGCTGAGCTGGACCGGGCTCAGCCCGGCCACCGCGCCGGCAGTGACGAGGGTCGAGCTGTGGTTCCCTGCGGGCTCGCTGTACAACGGCGCGAGCTATCCGTCGTGCTCGTATGACCGGCTCAACGCGGCAGGGCCGGACGCGTGTCCCAAGGGCTCGATCATGGGCTCGGGCACCGGGACGGCGTTTGCCGACACGGTCGTCACGCGGCCGCGGATCACGGTCGTCAACGGCGGCGGCACGCGCGTCTACTTCTACACGGTGCTGAACAACCCGGCGCGCGTACAGGTGCCGGTGATCGGATACGTCAACCGCCTGCGAGGCACTTTTGCGTACCACCTCAGCGCGACGATCCCGCCCCTCCTGCGCGTGGTCGCGGGCGTCCCGATCAAGTTCACCGGCCTCCAGATCAGCGCCGGACACGGGACGTGGCTCGCGGTCACCGCGCCCCCGTCGGGGATCAAGCTCGTGACGACGTTCAGTGACGGGACGAAGATCACCGGCACGGTGCTCGTGCACAACGCGTAGGTCAGGTGCAATGCTCCGTCGATCGAACCGCGCATCAGTCTCATAACCCTTGGCGTCACCGACCTCGCCCGCGCGCGCTCGTTCTACGAGGCGATCGGTTGGCCCGACGCTAGTCAACCCGACGACGAGGTCTGCTTCTTCCAGGCCGGTGGGATGGTGTTCGGGCTGTGGACGGCGCTCGGCGGCCATGGCGCGCCGGGGATCGAACTGGCCTACAACGTCCGGTCCCCGGAGGAGGTCGACGCCGTCCTGGCAGAGGCGCAGCGTGCCGGCGGCGCGATCAAGCGACCGGCCGCGCGTGCCGACTGGGGCGGGATCACGGGCGCGTTCGCCGACCCTGACGGCTACGTCTGGGAGGTCGCGCACAACCCCCACTGGACGGTCGACGAGAACGGCGCGGTGACGATCTAGCTGGGGCGCCGCCCGGATGGCAGTCCGGGCGACTCCCAATCGATCCTAAGCGCCTACAGGCTGTGGGTCGGGACGGACCAGCACCGTGTCGGCTACGCGGATGATCTCGTCGGCGGGTAGATCCGCCAGCGACGCGTGCTTGCGGAGCGCTTCCGGGCTGGTCGCCTCGTAGATGCAGACCGTGCCGACCGAGCCGCCGCCCTCGTCGAGCACGTAGCTGCGGATCCAGCGCACGTCGTCGGGCATGTCCTCGTTTCCGACCTTCGTCGACCGCCCAGCGGCCTCCTCGAGCTCGGCGCCAGATTTCCAGCCGTTGCGTCGAAGAATCACGTAGAGCTCCATCGCGGCTCCCTTGGTTGAGTTGTGAGGAGCAGAGCCTATGGCCGATCCGCGTCCCCGACATCGGGAGAACGACCTATCTTTCGATGATCCCGAGCCGCGCCGCCTCGGCGGCGGCCTCGGTGCGGCTGGTGACCGACAGCTTGGCGAGGATCGCCGACACGTGGTGGCCGACCGTCCTCGGCGACACGACTAGCTGCTGGGCGATCTGGGCGTTTCGCATCCCCGCCGCGAGCAGCCGCAGCACGTCGAGCTCGCGCGCGGTCAGCCCGCTCGGGTTGTCCATCGTTGCCGCGTGGGGTCCGCGGCGCAGGTCGCGGACGCCGCGCCGCCGCAGCTCGCGACTCGCGTGGGCGGCCGTCCGCCGCGCTCCGAGTCGCCCTAGCTCGTCGAGCGCACGGCGGACGGCGTCTTCGTCGCGGCTGCCGAGCAGCGCAAGCGCCGCCTCGTAGCGGCATCCGAGTTGCGCCCACAGCCGCGAAGCCCCCTCGGCGTCACCGGCGAGCTCGCGCGCGAACGGCTCAGCCGGCGCCACCCCGCAGTCGGTGTCGTCGAGCCCGGCGCGCCGTCGCCAGATCAGCAGCTCGCCGACTTCCCACTCGGAGCCGTGCACGATCGCCAGCTCGAGCGTCGTCGAGGTCTCCGACTCGATCGACTGCGGCTCGCCCGCAAGCCATCTGGCCTCGGCGCGGGCGAACGCAACCGGCAGCAGACGCTGTAGCTCCCCCGTCGCCGATGCTAGTTCGTAAGCCTCGTCCAGCGGCGTCCACTGGCCGGGGTCGCCGCGTCGGGCCCGAAGCCGGCCGAGCACCGCCAGCGGCGTGATCCGGCTCGGCGCGTTCGCGTCGTCGCGCTTCAGCACCGTCAGCGCCGACTCGGCCGCATCGTCCCACCTGCCCTGTTCCATCTCGAGGCGGGCCACCCAGCCGGTCATGTACAGGAACCAGGGGTCGAGGTCGCGGTCGCGGCAGTATGCGATCCCGGCACCGAGATGCCGGGCGGCGAGGTCGTAGTCGCGCCGCTCGAGCGCGAAGCAACCGCGGTTCGTGTGGGCGCGGGCCACATGCTCCTCGAGCCCAGCCGCGAGTGCGAGCTCGAGGCTGCGATCCATCTTTTCGGCCCCCTCGGGATTGTTGGCCTGGAGCTCCGCCGTGCCGAGGTTGTTGAGCGCGTGCACGAGGATCTCCGCCTCGCCGAGCCGCTGCGCGAGGTCGATCGCGCGTGCTCCCCAGGCGCCGGCCTGCGGCGCGTCGTGGGCGAGCATCCGGAGCTGCGCGATGTTGCTGTAGGCCATCGCCAGCTCTCGTCCCGGCGGCAGCGGCTCGAGCAGCTCGACCGCCATGTTTGCCTCGGCTTCGGCCGCGGCGTTGTCGCCCATGAACCACCGCAGCCGTGACAGCCACCGGTGCGCGTCGCCCTCCCCGAGCCGATCGCCGAGATCACGGCGCTCGGCCATCGCCGTCTCGCGGGCGACGATCGCATCGTCCATCGCGTTGGTCAGGTAGCACTCGTAGGAGCGGCGCTCGAGCAGCTCGGCGCGCCGCCCGCTGTCCAGCCCGCCGGCGAACCGCAGCGCGCGGGCGAACTGGGCGGCAGCCTCGCGATGCGCGCCGACGGCGGCTGCCTGCTCGCCGGCGGCCGGGGCGTAGCGCAACACCGCCTCGGGGTCGCCGGCGGCCTCGGCGTGATGCGCGCCACGGGCGAGCTCGAGCTTGCGCCCGGGCGTCGAGATCAACGCTCGCAGCGCGCGGCGATGAAGCGCCAGCGCACGATCGGGTGCCACCACGCCCTCGATCGCGACACGGGCGATCTCATGGCGAAACGCGACCGCGTCCGCGAGCGCCTGAAGCATCCCCGACGCGAGGCAGCTCTCGAGGTGCGCCAGATCGTCTCCCGCGAGCTGCTCGAGCAGCCAGAGCTCAGCCTTCTGGGGCACGATCGCGACCGCCTCAAGCAGTCTGCGTGCGCGATCGTCGAGCCTCGCGGCGCGCGCGAGAACCGCGTCGCGGACCGTGTCAGGCATGTCGCCGGCGCCGGCTGCAAGCGCCTCGGAGACGAAGAACGGGTTGCCGCCGGTCCGCTCGTGCAGGGCGGCAGCGTCGACGCCGTAGGGCTCGGCGAGCACCGCCACCGCGTCGGTCGATAGTGGCGCGACGGTCATGCGCCTCACACTTGCGCGGGGAAGCTCGCCCAGCACGATCCGCAAAGGATGCCTGCGGTCGAGCTCGTCGTCGCGGTACGTGGCGATCACCAGCGCGTTGATTGCGTCACACCGGCGCGCCAACAGGCGGACGACGTCGAGCGTCGCGTCGTCGGCCCAGTGCAGGTCTTCGAGCACGACGACCGTCGGTTGCTCCTGCGCCAGCAACCGCATCAGCGCGCCGACGATCGCGCTCGGGCTGCTTTCCGATTCGACGAGCCTCTCGAGCTCGCCGCCGACCTGGGCAGCAATGTCGATCAAGGGCCCGAGCGGGCGCGGTGTGAACAGTGCCTCGGAAGCTCCCCGGAGGGCCGGCGCGTCGAGTCCGGCGCAGAACTCGCCGATCAATGTTGACTTGCCGATCCCAGCCTCGCCGCCAACGAACACCAGCCGACCCCGGCCCGTCGACGCAACGGTGTCGAGGTCGCCCGCGAGCGCGGCGAGTTCGTCGGCCCGCTCGAGCAGCGGCTCCGTGGTCGCGCGCTCACTCATCCCCGGCCTCGGCCTCGATCGCTCGCAGGTAGCGCCCGGGCGCGTCGAGAAATCCCCGGGTCAGGCGCACGGCCTCCAGCTCGTCGTAATCGGGCGTCGTCAAGCCGGTCTCGCCGAGCTCATAGACGCGTGCCTGCGGGCACGCGAGCAGGATCGGCGAGTGGGTGGCGACGATGAACTGGGCGCCTTCGCCGGCTGCGCGCGCGATCACCGCCAGCAGCGCCAGCTGACCGGAGACCGAAAGCGCCGCCTCGGGCTCGTCGAGCACGTAGAAGCCCTCGCCACCGAACCTGTTCGCCGCCAGCGCGAGGAACGACTCGCCGTGGGACTGCTGGTGCAGCGGGACGTCGCCGTAGATCGACAGGTCCGGTGCGAACCGGTCGTCGCTGTCGATGAAGCGCGCGATGTTGAAGAAGCTCTCGGCGCGCAGGTAGTAGCCGTTGCGGGGCTTGGTGGCACCGAGCACGGGGTCCAGCGCGCCGTCGAGCACGGCGCGTGGCACCGCCGGCAGGTCGCCGAGGCGCTCGAGCTCGCCGCCCTCGGTGGCAAACCCGATCGCTTCTGCGATCGCCTCGAGGATCGTCGACTTGCCGGACCCGTTCTCGCCGGCGAGCATCGTCACCGGGCAACCGAGCTCGAGCTCCTCGATCGCGGCGACCGCCGGCACGTCGTAGGGAAAGCCGCGGCCCCAACCGCCGTCACGGCGCAGCCCCAGCACGAACGGACCGGGTCCAAATCGCCTCGTGTCACGCCGTCTCGTCACGGCACGTCGCGCCGTCTCGTCACGGCACGAGCCTAAATGGTCGCCGGTACGAACCTGGCGCGCAGGCTCGGGACCCGTGAAAACGTGACCATCACGCCTCGCATACCCGCGCCGTGATCGATTGTCGCCGTATATCAGTGACGATCGAACACACCTCGTCACGCGCCGAAGGCTGTGTGCGATTTTGCCCGCGATCGGGCGTCGCTAGGCGGCGTACTCGTCGTGGCGGCGCAACCAGGTCTGTGTCCGCTCGCCCTCGTTGCGGCCCAGCGGCGCGCGGTCGAGGATCGGGTAGTAGCCCATCAGGAACTCGAGCCCGCGGGAGGTACACGAGTACGTGTGGTAGATCGTGCCGTCCTCGAGCGCGAACGCGCTCAGGCCGGGGGCCTCTGACAAATAGCCGGCGACGTCGGTCCCGGTCGTCGTCGCCATGTGGCTCAGGATCGGCGGCATCCCGGCGTCCTCCATCGGCTTGACCATCTCGTGCGCAGCCTCGGCCGTCTGCGAGGCGTGGAAGTCGAAGTTGAAGTCAGTTTCAGCCGATGACACCCAAGGAAAGCTCCAGCCCATCCGCTGCTTGTAGCCCGTGAGCTTTTCAAGTGGTGCTCGTGAGACGTAGACCATCGACACATCACGCGCGTTGAGGTGGGCGAGCACGCCGTTGACGCTGTCAGCGCTCGATGAGCACGACACGCAGCCGGTCTCATAGGTCGGGCCGAACATGAAGTGGTAGACGAGCAGCTGCGAGCGACCGTCGAACAGGTCGGCGAGCGTCCGCGGGCCGTCCTCGGTCTCGAACCGGTACTGCTTCTCGACTGGCACCCACGGCAGCTCACGCCGCTGCCGCGCGAGCTCGTCACCCATCCGAGTCAGCTGCTTCTCGCGCGCAAGCAGTTGCTCACGCGCGGCGAGCCATTCGTCGCGGGTCCCGACTGTGTGCGTGGGCATGTGGTCCTCTCCTGTCGCGTTCCAGGTTCATAACACACGACACCGGGCCCGCTGGGAAATCATCGCTTCGCTCGCCGCGCCAAGGCCACTAGCATCGACTGTGTGATCGAGACGACGCCGACGGACTCCGAACAGCCGGACGAACAGGGCCAGCGGCGCCGACCGGCGATCGTCGCCGTCGACGATGAGCCGGCGGTCCTCGCCGCGGTCTCGCGCGACCTCAGACGAGGGTTCGGTGAGCGCTACCGGGTGATGCGGGCGGGCTCAGGTGCCGAGGGCCTCGAACTGCTCAAGCAGGTCCGCGCGCGCGGCGAGCAGGTCGCGTTGCTCGTCGCCGACCAGCGGATGCCCGGTCTGTCCGGGACTGACTACCTGGTCAAGGCGCGCGAGCTCGTGCCAGATGCCAAGCGGGTGCTGCTGACCGCCTACGCCGACACCGAGGCGGCGATCCAGGCGATCAACGAGGTGGCGCTCGACTACTACCTGCTCAAGCCCTGGGATCCGCCCGAGGAGCAGTTGTTTCCAGTCGTCGAGGATCTGCTGACGACGTGGGAGGCCGGCGCCGCGCTCGAGTCGGGCGGCGTGCGGGTGATCGGCCACCGGTTCTCCAAGGACTCACACGACATCCGCGACTTCCTCGCGCGCAACCGCGTGCCGGCGCGGTGGCTCGACGTCGCGCGCGACGGCGAGGCGCGCGAGCTGCTCGCTGTCACCGGCGTGCCGGGCGACCGGCTCCCGGTCGCGCTGCTCGAGGATGGGTCGATCCTCGAACGTCCGACGCCGCTTGAGCTCGCCGAGCGACTTGGGATCTCGGCTCAGCCGATTGAGGACCACTACGACCTGGTGATCGTCGGTGGCGGACCGGCCGGGCTCGCGGCCGCCGTGTACGGCGCGTCGGAGGGACTCAGCACGGTGATGGTCGAGCGCGAAGCGCCCGGCGGCCAGGCGGGGCAGTCGAGCAGGATTGAGAACTACCTCGGCTTCCCGAACGGACTGAGCGGCTCAGACCTCGCCCGGCGGGCCACCGATCAGGCACGCCGGCTCGGAGCCGAGCTCTTGACAGTCCAGGGGGCGGTCGCGCTCCGGGTCGAGGGGTCCGGCCGGCTCGTCGAGCTGTCCGGCGGCGGGATCCTGAGCGCAAACACCGTGCTGGTCGCGTCCGGCGTGTCTTATCGCAAGCTCGACAACCCGGGGTTTGCCGAGTTGACCGGCGCTGGGATCTACTACGGCGCCGCGTTGACCGAGGCGCGTTCGTGCTCAGACCAGCACGTCGTCGTGATCGGCGGCGCCAACTCGGCCGGCCAGGCAGCCGTTTACTTCGCCGGATATGCACGCAGGGTGACGATGCTCGTTCGCGCCGACTCGCTGGCGAAGTCGATGTCGCATTACCTGATCGAGCAGATCGCGGCTCTGCCGAACGTCGAGGTGCGAACCCGCGCACAGGCCGTCGCCGCTGAGGGCGAGGACGGTCACCTTCGCGCGCTGCGCATCCGGGCAGCGGATGGGACCGAGACCGTCGAGGCTGTCGACGCATGCTTCGTGTTCGTCGGCGCCGCCCCGAGGACCGACTGGCTCGAGGGGGTCGTCGCCCGTGACGAGCGCGGGTTCATCCTCGCCGGCGCCGACGTGCGCGACCACGGCTGGCCGCTGTCGCGTGAGCCCTACGTGCTCGAGACGAGCGTGCCGGGCGTGTTCGTCGCAGGCGACGTGCGGGTGCGCTCGATCAAGCGCGTCGCGAGCGCCGTCGGGGAGGGGTCGATGGCCGTGTCGTTGATCCACGACTACCTGGCGACTGCATGACAGACGTGGTGCGGCCGACGCTCGAGGATCTGCGCCGGATCGACCTGTTCGATGACCTCGACGAGCAAGAGCTTGAGCTTTGGCGCGAGGTCGCGGCCGTCAAGCAGCTCCCGGCCGACTCGGTGCTTGCCGAAGCCCGTGATGCCACGTCGGGCGTGTTCCTGCTGCTCGAGGGTGTCGTCCATGGAATGGTGTTCGAGGCGGGCCGGCTCGAGCCGGTCACCCGTCAGGTCGCGCCGACCTGGATGGGCGCGATCACGGTCCTGACCGAGACCGGCTTTGCGGGCGAGATGCGAACGGTGACCGACGTGCGGGTCGCCGTGATCGAACCAGACGACTTCACGCGCCTAGTGCTCGGCCAACGATCCGTGCACCGCCGCGTGATGCGCGCCGTCCGGGTCGTGTCGGCACGCTCGGCCGCGCGGGAGCAGAACCGCGAGCGGCTGGCCTCGCTGGGCACGATGGCGGCCGGGCTCGCGCACGAGCTCAACAATCCGGCGGCCGCGGCGCGCCAGGCCGCGTCGGATCTCGCGGAGGCGGTGGACGTGCTGGCCTCGACGGTCGGCGAGTTCGTCGACTCGGGGATCGAGCGCGACCAGGCGCAGGAGCTGGTGACGATGCAGCGCGAGATCGTGGCGCGGGCGTCGGAGCACAGCCCGTTGTCGGCGCTCGACGCCGCCGATGCCGAGGACGAACTGCTCGAGACGCTCGAGCGCCTCGGTGTCAGCGAGCCGTGGCGGATCGCTGAGCCGCTCGTGGCGGCTCGGGTCGACACCGCGTGGCTCGAGCAGCTTGCAGAGCGCGCCGGGCCGGCCACTGCCGCGGCCGTCGCCTGGGTCGCCGCGTCGCTCACCGCCCGCGGGCTCGCGGTCGAGATCGCCGAGTCGACCGACCGGATGGGCAAGCTCGTCAAGGCGATCAAGACCTACGCGTTCATGGATCGCGGTGAGGTCGTCGAGACCGACATCCATGAGGGCCTGGAGACGACGTTGCTCGTGCTCGGACACAAGCTCAAGCACACCGAGATCGAGGTCAAGCGCGACTACGAGCGCTCGCTGCCAAAGCTCACGCTGCGCGGCTCCGAGCTCAACCAGGTGTGGACCAACATCCTCGCCAACGCGATCGAGGCGCTCGGCGACGCGGGGACTATCAAAGTCGTCAGCCAGCGCGACGGATTGTGCGCGCGAGTCGACATCATCGACGACGGCCCAGGAATCCCGCCCGCGATCAAGGACCGGGTGTTCGACCCGTTCTTCACGACCAAGGACGTCGGGGAGGGCACCGGGCTCGGGCTGGACACCGCCCGGCGGATCGTGATCGAGCGCCTGCACGGGTCGATGGAGTTCGACTCCGAGCCCGGGCGCACCGCGTTTCACGTGTGGCTGCCGCTGGACGGGCAGGCAAAGCCCCCCGGGGTAGCAAAGCCGCCTGCTTAGCCCGCCAAACGCCGACCAGCGGACGCTTGTGCTCAAGCTCATTTGCCACGGGCCGATCATGGGCGCATGGCCACCTCTGGCGGGCTCTAGCCGTGCCCGAAGCGAAGATCACGAGCGACCAGCGGCTGACGCTGATCGTCGAGACGCAGCGCGAGATCGCGACCGCGGGCGATGAGCTGCAGAGCGTGATGCAGCTGATCGCCGAGCGTTCGCAGGCGATCACCGGCGCTCAGGGATCAATGGTCAACCTCGTCGACGGCGAGCTGTTGCACACGCGCGCGGTGACGGGGATCGCCGTCAAGGCATTCGACGCGCGGCGGCCGATCGCCGGCTCGGTCGCGCGCTACGCGATCGAGAGCGGGCTGCCGGTGCTTGTCGAGGACGCGCCCAACGACCCCCGCATCAATCAGGAGCTGCGCGCCAAGCTCGGCGACGAGTGCCTGATCTGCGTGCCGCTGTTCCGCGGCCGCGACGTGATCGGAACGCTGAACGTGATGAGCCGGATCAAGGGCGATCTCGGCGAGGAGGATCGTATGACGCTCGAGATGCTCTCGGTCGTGCTGTCGGCGGCGGTCGCGCGCGCGTCCGAAGTCGAGGCTCGCCACGACCAGGCACAGGCGCTGGCGCGCTTCCGCACGTTGTTCGACGGCGCTTCGATCGGGATCCTGCGTCTCGACGACGAGGGCCGGGCGGTCGAGGTGAACCCGGCGCTCGAGCAGATGCTCGGCGCGAGCGCCGAAGAGCTCGTCGGCTCGCGCTTCAGCGACCGTGTCGCGCCGGAGCACCGCGAGCACGTCGAGCGCCTGTTCGCGGCGGTGGCCGCGGGGCAGCGCGAAACCTTCCAGCTCGAGGTGCGCTGCCAGGGGCGGCGCAACACATCGGTTTGGGCGCACCTGCGCGCCGTGCTCGAGCAGCGCGACGGCGATCAGTCGCAATGCACGGTCGCGATGGTCGAGAACATCAGCGAGCGAAAGCGCGCCGAGCGCGAGCTGATGCGCCAGTCCGAACTCAACGAGCACCAGGCGCTGCACGATCCGCTGACCGGGCTGCCGAACCGGATCCTGTTCGGCGAGCGGATCGATCAGGCGATCCGCCACGCGCACCGCAACGGTACTCAGTTGGCAGTCGCGCTGATGGACCTCGACCGCTTCAAGGAGGTCAACGACTCGCTCGGCCACCCGGCCGGTGACGAGCTGCTGATCGCGGTCGCGAAGCGCATGCGCGCGGCGGTTCGCGGCTCTGACACGGTCGCGCGGCTCGGTGGCGACGAGTTCGGGCTGCTGCTGCCCGAGCTGAACTCCACCCAGGACGTGGCGACGGTGATCAGGCGGATTCGCAGGGCGCTCGAGCGTCCGATCGACGTCAACGGGCTGCCGCTTGCGATCGAGGCTTCGATCGGCGTCGCCGTGTTCCCCGACCACGGCGAGCAGGCCCAGATCCTGATCCAGCGCGCCGATGTCGCGATGTACGACTCCAAGCGCGACAGCTCGACGTTCACCTATTACGACGAGGACTGCCACGAATACGACGTCAACCGGCTAACACTTGTCGCCGAGCTGCGGCGTGCGCTCGCTGAGCGCGAGCTCGTCCTCTACTACCAGCCCAAGGCGACGCTCGCCAACGGTCAGGTCCGGTCGGTCGAAGCGTTGCTTCGCTGGAACCACCCCGAGCGCGGTCTCGTGTACCCGGACGCGTTCATCCCGCTTGCCCAGGAGACCAGCCTGATCGGCCCGCTGACGCTATACGTGATCGAGGAGTCGTTGCGCCAGGGCCGCGAATGGCGCGAGCAGGGAATCGAGCTGGCGGTGTCGGTCAACCTCTCGACCCGCAACCTGCTCGACAGCGACTTCCCCAGGCAGCTGCGGGCGCTGATCGATCGCTGGGAGGCCCAGCCAAATTGGCTCGAGCTCGAGGTCACCGAATCGTCGATGCTCGCCAACCCGACCCGCGCCAAGGCAATCCTCACCGAGCTCTCTGAGCTCGGCATCCGGCTGTCGATCGACGATTTCGGGACCGGCTATTCGTCGCTGTCCTATCTGCGGGAGCTGCCCGTCGACGAGATCAAGATCGACCGCTCGTTCGTGATGAACATGAGCGCCGAGGCCGGCGACGCGGTAATCGTGCGCTCGACCGTCGACCTCGGTCGCAACCTCGGCCTCGACGTCGTCGCCGAGGGCGTCGAGTCGCTTGAGCTTTGGAACCGGCTGCGCGACCTCGGCTGCAACATCGCCCAGGGCTACTACCTCAGCCGGCCGCTGCCGAGCGACCAGCTCACAACCTGGCTGCAGTCGCGCGATCCCGAGGCGGAAGCGGCCTGAGCCCAGCACCGCTGTTCAACGCTGCGGGAGCGCTCCGCAGCCGGAGCGCTCCCGCGAGCGTCAGCCCCCTCGCCACGATGGCGAGCGACATCCCCGCGTGACTCCTCAGCGAAGCTATAGGGACGCTACGTGGCGGCCCGGGGTCGGCTCAATGGGGTCTGGACCCCATGTTGGCTGTTGTGCTTGGCCCTGAGCTTGAACGTGATCGTCTCGTGCCCGCGCGTCTTGCCGGCCTCGAGCAGCGCGAGGTGGACCTTGAGACTGTGGCGCTTGCTCAGCAGCGCCCTGCCCAGCCGGTCGAGCGAGACCGAGAACGTCCTGCTGCGGCCAGGTGCCAGCGCCACCTTGACGCTGGCAAGCGTGACCGTCTTGCGCCTGGTCTTCGGGCTCTTGCTTGCGAGCGCCGCGATCGACGTGACCTTTCCGTGCTTGAGCGTCTCGACAACGGTCAGCGTCAGCTTGCCCATGCAGCGCTGCCCGGCGCTCCCGTGACAGGTGACGCGGACCTTCGCGGTCGTTCCCTTGATCTTCGCGCGGCCCATCGACAGCGTCGCCGAGCTGGTGCCGCCGCTCGTCGGCCCGGATGGCCCGGTCGGGCCGCCACCGTCGCCCGTTCCGGCATTGGCGGGTAGCGACGCCTGCGTGCCGGTGGTCCACGCGCCACCGGATTCGGTCAGCAGCATCGCCTCGGTGTCGCCGGTGTCGAGATCCTCATCGCCCCCGACGGCCGTGCAGTTTCCGGCCGACCCACAGGACACCGAATTGACGAACGCGGCAGCCGAGTCCGACGGCGGCGTGGCCTCCACGCCCGGGCCCCATACGCCGCTCGACTCGGTCAGCAGCCAGCCCTGCTCGTTGCCCAACGCGTCGGAGTACGCGCCGACGGCGCTGCAGTTTCCCGCCGACGCGCAGGACACCGACCCCAGGAAGACGCTGTTGGGGTCGGCGCTCGGGGTGGCGCCCGCCGGCATCGACGCCTCGCTCCCGGGTCCCCATGAGCCCCCGGTCTCGTCGACCAGCAGACCGTGCTGGTTTGAGTCGTCGTCGACGTAGGTGCCGACCGCGGCACAGTTTCCGGCCGACGCGCACGAAACCGAGGCGAACGCGACGGCGGGATCGTCGGCCGCGGAGTCCGCCGGTTGCGACACCTCGGTTGGCGTCCACGAGCCCGACGTGTCGCTCAGCGCGAGCGCCTGCTCGTTGGCCGAGCTGTCGAAGTAAGTGCCCACCGCCGAGCAGCTCGCGGCGGTCGCGCACGACACCGAGCTGACGTTCTCAGAGCTGCCGCCGGCTGGCGCTGGCGCCACTACGCCGGCGGCCCAGCTGCCGTCGGTCTCGGTCAGCAACAGGCCCTCGGAGAGGTCCCCGAAGTCAGGAGTGTCATTGCCGACGGCGATGCAGTTGCCAGGCGACGCGCACGACACGGAGTTGACCGAGACCTGAACCCCGAGCGGTGTCGCCTCTACGCCCTGACTCCAGGTGCCGCCGGTCTCGGTCAGCAGCAGGCCGTGCTGGTCGCCGGAGCCGTCGGGATACGCGCCCACCGCCGTGCAAGCGCCCGGCGCTGCGCACGACACCGCGCTCAGCGTGACGCCGTTGCCGCTGAGATCGGGGGCGGCGTCGCCCGGCAGCGATGCCTGCACGCCAGGGCCCCAGGTGCCGTTGGTCTCGGTCAGCAGCAGCCCCTGGTCGTCACCCGAGGCGTCGAGGAACGTCCCGACCGCGGTGCAGTCCCCCGGAGAAGAACACGAGACAGCAGTGAGCAACGGCAGCCCTACCGAGCCCGCCGGCATCGACGCCTCCGACGGCGTCCACGATCCGCCTCGCTCGGTCAGCAGCAGCCCTTGCTCGTTGTTGACGTTGTCGAGGTAGGTGCCGACGGCCGAGCAGTTGCCCGGCGAGTTGCA
>DASXDD010000239.1:0-51391 GCA_036490775.1 Solirubrobacteraceae bacterium
AACGTATGACCGACGACATCCTCGCCGTTGCGCGCGACCAGGTGCTCGAGCGTGGCGTTGGGCTGAACGAGCCTCAGACGCTTGAAGTTCTCGAGTTGGCCGACGAGCGCGTGACGGACGCACTCGAGCTTGCTCACGCGGTGCGGATGCGCTGGTGCGGGCCTGAGGTGGAGGTCGAGGGGATCGTCAGCGTCAAGACCGGCGGCTGCCCTGAGGATTGCCATTTCTGCTCGCAGTCGGGTCGCTTCGAAACGCCCGTGCGCGCCGCCCGGCTGGACATCCCGTCGCTTGTCGAGGCCGCCCGGGAGACGGCCGCCACCGGCGCGACCGAGTTCTGCATCGTCGCCGCGGTCCGCGGCCCCGACCCGCGTCTGATGGCGCAGGTGCGCGACGGCGTGCAGGCGATCAAGGATGAGGTTGAGATCAACGTCGCCTGCTCGCTGGGAATCCTCACGCGCGAGCAGGGCGAGGAGCTGCGTGACATCGGCGTGCATCGCTACAACCACAACCTCGAGACGGCGCGCTCCCACTTCGGGCAGGTCGTGACCACGCACACCTGGGAAGAGCGACGGGAGACGCTCGCGCTCGTGCGCGAGATGGGCATGGAGGTCTGCTGCGGCGGGATCATCGGGATGGGCGAATCGCTCGAGCAGCGCGCGGAGTTCGCAAGCCAGCTCGCCGAGCTCGAGCCTGACGAGGTCCCGATGAACTTCCTCGACCCTCGGCCCGGCACGCCGTTTGCCGAGCTCGACGTGACCCAGACGGCGGACGCGCTCCGCGCGATCGCCGCGTTCAGGCTCGCGCTGCCGCGAACCGTGCTGCGCTACGCCGGCGGCCGGGAGCTGACGCTCGGCGACCTCGGAACACGCCAGGGCGTGCTCGGCGGCATCAACGCCGTGATCGTCGGCAACTACCTGACGACACTCGGGCGCTCGCCCGACGAGGACCTCGCTCTATTGGCCGAGCTGAAGATGCCGATCAAGGAGCTCTCGGCGACGCTGTGAGCTACTGCGCAGGTTGCGGACGACCGATCGCCGACGGCGATCACTCCGCCTGCGAGCGGCGACAGCAGGCGACCGATCCGCCGCGCTACTGCATGGTCTGCGGGCGCAAGCTGCGTGTGCAGGTCCTGCCGCTGAGCTGGAGAGCGGAGTGCGTGAAATGCGGAACGCTGTCACCGTCGGGTCGCGGCTGACGACCGTTCCAAGAGACGTGTTGTCCAGAGTGAGTGGCGTCGGCGAAGTTCGCGTTGCGTGAGGTCGCCGCGGCCCAGGGGCGCGTAGTTCGGGACCCAGGTCTCGACCCCGTCGTGCGAGCGGGCGGCTGCCCAGACGTCGCAGAGAACCACGTCATCGACGGTCTGGGCGGTAGCGGCTCCATAGGCCGCCAGAAAGACGTCGGCAATTCGCTCGTCGAACAGCAGAACGAGATCAAGGCGGCACCAGCCAAGGTCATAGCCGCGTGGACCGCGTGCCGCGCCCGACCAGTCGACGATGCCCGTGACCCTTCCATCGCGCCAGACGACGTTGCCCGACCAGAAGTCGCAGTGGGTGAGCACCTCAGGCGAGCCAGTGATCTGCGACCAGCGAGACCGGACCTCCGCCGCCAACGGCCCGTGCAACCCAGCCTTAGACCCTCTTGTGTCAAACACGCTCGGCAAGTGCGCCAGCCGGTCGCTTGGCACCCCATGCACCAGCGCCAGCGCACGGCCCAGCTCGCGCGCCCAGGCCTCCGGATCACTCGGCGTGATGTACGCCGCGCCGTCAAGGCAGCTGATCAAAGAAGTTGGGTGCTCTGACCATCGGCCATCGAGGTCGCCGCCGAGCGCCACCGGCGCCAAGCCCCCGAGCCCATCAAGGGTTCGCAGCACACGCTGCTCATGAAAGGCCGCGCGGTCGGCGATCGGGAACTGGCGGACGACCACGCTGGACGCTGGGTTGTCGGTGTCGATCCTCCAGGTCTGCGCGTGCTGACCGCCATCGAGGCGTGCAACGTCCCGGATCACCGCCGACGCGCCGGCGAGCCGCCGGGCCTCCTCAAGCGCGCCTGCCGAAGGCAGAACCTCAGATTGGGTCATCGCTGAACCCTACGGCCACGGATGCCGCGTTTGAGTTCGACGAGCCGTACGTGATATTGCCGCGGCCGCGAGCTGCGCGTCCTTTCGGTCCCGAGTGGACTTGAGACTGCGATTGGCGCGTACGGCCTTGAGCAGAAACAACAGGCGCGGATTCATGTGAGCCTCCGGCGGTCAGAAGATGGGAGCTTGAGTGGCGTGCACCGCTGAAACGCTGCGGCAGCTTGCGGTGTGAGACCACGCGCGCACTTCAAGGCGGGGAGGTCAGCTCTGCGGGATCAGCCAGAGCTGGAGTAGCACGAGCCGACCTCACGGACCTGTCTGTCACTGCGTTGATCACATGAGGCCGTGAGCGGCCCGTGACGGCGACAGCAGCCGTCACCAATTCCTTCGAGGAGGTTCACGCATGTCTGTCGAGGACAACAAGGCAGTCGTCGTTCGCTGGTTCACTGACTTCTGGGGCAGCGACTTCGACGAAGGCATCATCGACCAGATCGCCGCGCCCGATATCCGGTTTGAGTACTCGTTGCACACGCCCCTCCGAGGGCGAGAGCAGGTCCGCGAGTTCGCGCGCACGTTCCGCGAGGCGTTTCCCGATCTCGGCTTCGGCGCGACCGCCGACCTGATCGCCGAGGGTGACTATGTCGTCGGACAGTGGAAGGGCGGCGGGACCCACACGGGCCCTGCCTTCGAGGACCTTCCGGTCGGCTCCCTGCCGGCGAATTCAGGCAGGAAGATGGAGTTCACCGGTACGACCGTGATCAAAGTCGTCGACGGAATGATCGTCGAGGAGGTCGGGCTCGACGACGGTGTCGCTGTTCTCCAGCAGCTCGCGCTCATTCCGCAGCGGTAGACACCAGCTGCTCGAGTCGATGGTCGAGTATCCAGACTGGCCTTCCCCCAAAGCATCTCGCGCTCGCCCAAAACTCGGTAGGTTGAGTGCATGAGCTCGTTGGACCGGGCGCAGGGCTCTGAGGTGTCGCGAACGACGGGCAGCGACGTCCGCCGCGCGGCGCCGAAGCCTCGTGCGACGAGCGCGGCCGATGCTGTACTCGCGCTTCAGCGCAGCGTCGGCAACCGTGCGGTGGGTGCCACGCTGGCGCGCAGGGTCGAGATGCGCGACGTCGGGCGCGGGGAGCAGTCGGGCTACGCGCGGCTCCCCGAGCTAGTCCACCGCCTGAACCAGCTATCACCTCACGTGGGCTTCTACATGGAAGGCCAGCGGCTGACGTACGTGAAATCGCCAACCTCCGACGCCGCGCCGACCAGCTTCGAGTCCCAGATGATGGCGCTGATCGACCAGGACCCGATCCTGCCGATGCGTCTAACCAACCGGCAGGGCTTGCTCGGCGACCGCACCCACGGGTTCCACACCGACGTCGATGGTGATGCGTTCACCAGCGGGTACGTCGACATCGACGATCTGCTCGCCGGTGACGATCTCGGCTTCCAGATGCTTCTGGTCCACTTCCTGACCGAGCGGGCGGCGACGCGGCGCTATGCACAGCGCCTCGGCACCGCCTTCAGCGACGCCGAGTTCGAACATGGGCACGCCCTGGGGATCGAGGCCGAGGCCAAGATCCTGCGCGAGTACTTCGATGACCCCACCATCCACATCGTTCAGGACTCGCCCAGCGTGATGATCCGGCGGCTGTACCAGAACCATGCAGGGGTGTCGTTCCGCCGGCGGATCACAATCGGCACCGGCGAGCAGCGCGGCATCAATGCCTCCTCGGTCGACGTCGTCACGTCGGACGGGACCGTGTACACACCGGCGGACTATTTGGCGATGCTGGACTTCGAGGCCGAGCATCCGTAGCGTGACCGCCGGGGCCAGCCGTCGTCCGGGTGAGAGGCGACGCTGGACGCCTCGCAGGTGAGGGACCCCGCGGCCCGACAACCCTTGTTTGCAGCCACTTCCCCAGTGGAGCCAGCGGGATTCGAACCCGCGACCTCCTGCGTGCAAAGCAGGCGCTCTCCCAACTGAGCTATGGCCCCGATGCGGGGCGAGTCTAGAGCGTGGGGTCAGTCGTCGAAGTCGAAGTCCTTCGGCGGACGTTGCTCGAACCACAGGCGATCGTGGTCGGGCGTGTCCTGAAGGAATTCCGGCGTCTCCTCGAGCACGTCCTCGCCGGTGGGCTCCTTCTCGGGCTCGTCCTCGAAGGGCATGTCGTACTCGGCGGTCTCGCCGTCGAGCGGGTCGAGCGGGTCTGCTCTGACCGGAGGCGGCGGGGCGGGCGGCTCCTGCACCGGGGGCTCATGCGCGGTCGCGGGCTCGTGCACGGGCGGAGGCTCGTGCGCGGGCGGGGGCTCGTGCGCGACCGGCTCCTCGAGGAACGCAGGCGGCGGCGCCGGAGGCACGGTCGGCTCCAGGGGCGCCCGGGCAATCGGCTCATCCTCGACCAGATCGTCCTCCTCGAGCCCCGGCTCAAGCTCGGGCTCGAACAGCTCTTCGTCGTCGGGGTGCCACGCCTGCGTCGGCTGATCGATCGCCGGCTCAAACTCAGGCGGTGGCGCGGGGGCCGGCGCAGCGGCTTCCGGCTCACCGGCGCCGTCGTACTCGTGCGGCTCCTCGAGGTCGTAGGCGCCGCCGTCATGCTCATATTCGGTTTGTTCGTGGTCGTAACCCAGGCCGTCGCCGGCCGCGGCAGGATGGTCCAGATCGACCTCCATGGACCCCTCGGGACCACGGCGAACGGGGCCGAGCGCATCGCGCTCGTCGCGTTCGACTTCGGCCGGATCTGCGCCGCGGCGGCGCTTGAGGTCTAGGTGCTCGCGTATAGCGTCATCGAGTAGACCCATGCCAACAGCCTACTCGGGTCCGGATACGTTCGCAGTTCGCGCGGTGGCCCTGATCGTCCTGTTCTTGCCGGTCCGTTTGGCCTCGTACAGCGCCGCGTCGGCCTCTCCGACCAGCCCATCCTTGTCTCCCTCCGACGACGCCGTGACCCCGACGCTTGCGGTGATCCGCAGCGTTCCCTGGCCGTCCAGGAGCGAGATTCGCAGCGCCTCGATCGCCGCGCGAACACGCTCTGCGATCGCGTGCGATCCCTCAAGATCGGTGTGGGGAAGAACGAGCGCCATCTCCTCGCCGCCGTACCGCGCAGGCGAGTCCGCATCACGGGAGTTCTCGCGCACGATCCGTGCCACGTGCTTGAGGACGAGGTCGCCCTGCTGGTGGCCGTAGGTGTCGTTGATCGCCTTGAAGTCGTCGATGTCGAGCATGATCAGACCGACCGGGTACTGGTAGCGACGCACCTGCTCCATCTCGGAGTCCAGCACCTCCTGGAAGCGCCCATGGTTGGCCAGCCCGGTGAGCTCGTCGGTCACGGCCTGGCGGCTTACCTGGACGTGCAAAGCGACGTTCTCGAGCGCGAGCGTCGCCTGGCTCGACAGCGACCGTATGAGCTCGCGGTCGTCGACCGAGAACGGGCGCGAGCGACGCGCGACGGTGAGAACGCCGTTGGCGCCGCCGTCGGGCCCTCCGGGCCCAAGCGCGGCCGCAAGCACTGAGATCCTGTTTGCGGTGTCGCCGCCGACGTCGCGCTGCGCGACGGCGCCGGGTTCGGACGAGGCCGCCTGCTCGGCTTCGGAAATCGCCTCGCCGAGCCCCTGGAACGATCCCTCGCTGACGACCTCGGCCAGCGGCTCGCCTTCGGCGGGCCTGATGCTCAGGCGCCCGCAGCTCCCCTGCACCGCGTCGACGGCGGTCTTCAGCGCAAGCTCGAGCAGCGCCTGGCGATCGAGGTTGGACGCGAATGTCTGGCCGATCCGGCTGATCGACTCGCGCAGCCGCACGCGTTCCTGGGAGAGCTCGTCGAGCCGATGTGCAAGCTGTGTCGACATGTTGTTGAACTCCTCGCCGAGCGCCGCGAACTCGTCGTGGCCCTCTGTCTCGATCGGCGTGGAGAAGTCGCCGCCCGCGAGCCTGCGCGCGGCGGTGAGAAACCGGCTGAGCTGGCCCTGTAGCGCGCGCGAGGCGAGGATCGAGAACGACAGCGCGAGCAGCAGGAAGCCGACGATGAACGCGGCTGCGACCGCCTTACTCGAGCCGACCGACGTGTCGGTGGCCGACCGATTCGAGAGGACGGTGACGTTGACCTTCGGTCCGCCGAATCCGGGGAACGGCAGCGTCACCTCGCGATAGCGGTTGCCCGCGACGGTGACCGTGCCCTGCGCGGGAAACGCCGTCGCGTCGGCCCCGGCGAGCGTCGAGGCGAGCGTCCGCGTGCCCCGGCGCACGACGATCCCAACGTCGGGCGCCGTCAGCTCGCGGGCGTAAGTGCGCGCGGTGAGCTCAGAGACGGTGACCGTCAGCGGGGCGCCGCCACCGGGGCGGATCACGGTCGCCACGCCGGGCGCGATCGCGGTCGGGTCGCCTGCGTCGACGAGCGATGCGGAACCCATCGTGACCGTCGCTCGCGCGAGACCGGCCGCCGCCGCGAGCGCAGCCACACGGGCGCGCCGCTTGGCCGCAGACAGCAGCGCCGGATCGCGCGCGAGTGTCTGCGCGTCGGCGCGCGCGGTTGCCACCTCGCTCTCGTAGAGACTTGCGGCGGCGCTCGCAAGACCGGCGGCGCGAGCGTCAGCCTTGCCCTGCTCGCTGTCTGAGATCAGGCGAAATCCCAGCACGCCGATCGCGACCATCGGCACGATCACGATCAGGACGAAGAAGCTGGTGAGGCGCGTGCGAAAGCTCATGAAAAGCGCGGCCCCCGCTGGGCGTATCGGCCGATCGGCGCGACACCGTAAGCGCGGAACGCGAACATCCACCGCACACGGGACGTCCGACCGGACCTCGAAGCGGGGCTAAACTGTCCCACACCGCGCGGCAAAAGCCGCCGCTCGGGGCTATAGCTCAGTTGGGAGAGCGCCTGGATCGCACCCAGGAGGTCGGGGGTTCGAGTCCCCCTAGCTCCACTACGAAAAGCCTCGCGGATGCGGGGCTTTCGTTTTTGGCCGCAGACGACTCGCGATGAGTTCGGCTTCAGCAGCCGGTCACTACGAGTACAGGCCAGGAGAAAGTTGGAGATGGCGGAGTACGTAGAAATCGGTGGGGTTCGCACGTGGTACGACGAGCGGGGGCGCGGCGAGCCGCTGGTGCTGCTTCACCCCGGTGGGGCGGGAGTCGACGCGCGGGCGTGGGGTCCGAACCTCCCCGCACTGGCGGAGCGCTTCAAGGTGTTCACGCCGGAGCGCCGCGCTCACGGCCGTACACCCGACGTCGACGGGCCGATCACCTACGAGCTGATGGCCAACGACACGATCGCGTTCCTCGAGGCGGTTGTCGGTGAGCCGGTGCACCTGGCGGGTTGTAGTGATGGTGCGACCGTGGCGCTACTGGTCGCTCTGCGTCGCCCGGACCTGGTCCGCAAGCTCGTGTTGATCGCCGGCGTCTTTCACCGAGACGGGTGGGCACCGGGCGTGGTTGACCCAGACAACGTCCCACCCGAGTTCCTCGCGCGGCTCTACGGCGAGGTGTCCCCTGACGGCGCCGAGCACTATCCGGTCGTCGTCGAGAAGCTGGCCCAAATGCACGCCGGAGGACCGACGCTGACCGCCGCCGAGGTCACAGAGGTCAGGCGCCGAACGCTGGTCATGGTCGGCGACGACGACGAGGTCAGGCTCGAACACGCGATCGAGCTGTACCGCAGTCTGCCCGACGGCGAGCTCGCGGTCGTGCCGGGCACATCCCACGGGCTCCTGGTCGAGAAGCCGACGCTCTGCAACGCGGTGCTCATCAACTTCCTGGAGGAAGACCCGGTGCCGACCATGGCGCCGATCCGAAGGGCCTAGCCTGACGCGACGAGTTCGTCGAGCGCGTCGGCGAGGCCGTGAAGGTCCGGCAGCTCAGCGGTGGGTCGCGGCTCGGCGCGTTCGCCCAGCCTGTTGATCCACAGCGAGCGGATCCCCAGCTCGGTCGCCGGCGCGATGTCGTG
Organism: Solirubrobacteraceae bacterium; assembly: GCA_036490775.1. GTDB lineage: Bacteria > Actinomycetota > Thermoleophilia > Solirubrobacterales > Solirubrobacteraceae > Palsa-465. The sequence continues at coordinate 8,014 of DASXDD010000239.1, forward strand.
GAAGTGGCTCTGCGCGACGTGCACGTGTCGCCGGGGATCGGCCCCGGTGCACTCGTAGAACGTGCGCCAATGACCATGCGCCGGCTTGTACGAACCGACCTCGGAGGCCACGATCGCGCCGCTGAACGGCACGCCGATCGCCTCGATCGAAGTGTCGATCAGATCGCGATCGGTGTTCGACAGCATCACCAGCTTCCAGCCTCGCCGCCGAGCCTGTGCGAGCTCGTCGGGAACCTCGGTAAACACCGGCCAGCGAGGAAGCGAACGCCCCAACGCGTCCTCCTCTCCCGCAGGCAGCTCGCGACCGGCCTCGCGCGCCAGCTCGGCGAGGACGATTGCCATCACCTCGCGGTAGCGCGTTCGCGGATGCTCGCTCTGAACACGGGGCTCGACCTCGTTGTAGCGCTCGAGTAGCCGCACCCCGTCATCCGCGCCGAGCAGCCGCTCGAGCTCGCCCCGAATACCACTCCGCCAATCCACCAACGTCCCGTAGCAATCGAACGTAGCCCACTGGGCGTCCTTGTCTGGAGCAGGATTTGCCGACACGGCGGCACGATGTTCGGCGGTTCGCTGCATGGTCATCACGCGGCCGCGCGGGCCAGGGCGACACGGAGTTGCCGCCGGGAGGAGATGTCGAGCTTGCGAAACGCTCGTCCGAGGTGCGTCTCGACGGTCTTCTCGGTCACGAACAGTGTCTGAGCGATCTGGCGGTTGGTGCTCCCCGCCGCTGCGATCTCGACCACCCGCCGCTCGCTGGGCGTGAGCGACTCCACTCCCGAGCGGTCGGCGGGCGCAGGCCGCACGCCGACCGCGCCGAGCTCGGCCCGGCAGCGGCGCTCGAGCGCCTTAGCGCCGCAGCGGGCGGCAAGCGCGAGCGCCTCAAGCAGGGGCTCGCGGGCTGCGGTCCGCTGTCCCGCGGCGCGCAGTGAAGCTCCGTAGTCGAGGAGCACGCGCGCGTGCTCGAGCCGAGCCGGCGACGGTGCCAACACCACGAGCGCCGCCGCGAGCCCGGCCGACCGATCATCGGCGGGACCGACGAGCGCGAGGGCGCGTAGCGCGATCCCGATCGCGCGTGGTGCCCCGAACGACTGGGCACGGCGCACCTCGTCCGCCGCCAACGCGCGGGCCTCCTCGTGACGGCCGAGCTCGGCTAGCGAGAGCGCCGCTGCTGAGCGCCATGGGAGCATCGCCGGATTCTCGCCGCCGAACGTCGGATCGTCGAGCGCGCAGCTGCGCAGCTCGTCGATCGCGGCTTCGTGGTTGCCGGCAGCAGCGTCAAGCACACCGGAGGCGTAGCGCAGCTGCGCGCTCGACGTAAATTCGGTGTCGTACCGCACGCCGGAGCGATCGATCAGCCGGCGCAGCGAGTCCGGAGTCTCGTCGCGCTCGATACCGGAGAGGACGGCCACCGACACCGCCAGGACCAGGAACCGGGTACCGAGCAGATCGGGTGCGAGCTCGATCGCGCCCTGTGCGTCCGCTTGGGCCGCGGGCAGATCGCCGCGACGCGACATGATCAGCGACCGAAACGCTGACATCGTCACGACCGTCAGAGCGGCGCCCTGTACGCGCGCCCGCGCGAGGATCTCGTCGGTCGCCCGCAGCGCCGCGTCAAGATCGTCCGCGGCTACGAGCGCGGACAGTGCCAACAGCGCCCAGTTCTGCCCGCGGTGGGGCTCGAGCGGGAGCGGCGCGGCGAGCGCACGCTGCGCGAGGTCGATCGCGGTCGACGCGGAGCGGAGGTAGAGCACCTCGTTCAGCGCCAGCGTCGCGAGCGTGGTGGCCTGCAGCACCGTGTGTGCCGGGCCGCCAGGATCTCGGAGGGCGGCGATCGCCGCTTGGGCCTCGCGCCGGGCCGACGCCGAGGAGGTGCTCAGGCCCAGCAGCGCAACCTCGAGCTGCTCGCGGGCCGGCTCGCCGGCCGGGAGTCGCTCCTGGCCGCGACGAAGGATTGCCGCTCCCTCGGCGGCGCGCCCGCCGTAGAAGAGCATGCCGCTCAGTTCGATTGCCGCCGCCGCGACCGCGGCTGGATCCTCGCCGCGGTCGACGATCTCGGTCAGCGGCTCGATCGCCTCCGGTGCGCCGGCCCGAGCGTGCGCCTGGCCCAGCTCGAGCAGCACCGAGGCGCGGTCGTCGCGAGTGGGCGGCTCGTCGAGCGCACGGGCGAGTAACGCAGCGGCACCGGCCGCGTCTCCCATTGCGAGCCCGTCGCGCGCAGCGTCCCGTAGCAGTGCCACCGCTTCCGGGTCGCCGGCTGGCTCGGCGTGCGCCACGTGCGGTGCGACCCGACCGGCGGGCGCCCCGCGTTCTCGCAAGACCTTCGCCGTGGCTTGGTGCAGCCGCTCGCGCTCAGCGGGCGACAGGTCTTCGTAGATCGCCGTGCGCAACATCGGGTGGGCGAAGCGAACCGTGGCCGCGGACTCAACGACACCAGCGAACACGAGCTCAGCCATCGCCGCCTCGAGCTCGGGGGCGGCGAGTCGGGCCACGCGCTCGGCGTCGCCGACCTGTGCGCAGTCGCCGAGCACGCTGATTGCGCGGGCGAGCTTGGGGGCCGCCGGCGAGAGCCGCGCGAGACGGAGTAGGACCGCGTTCGCTACCCCACGCGGGACGATCGTGGAGACCTCTGCGGCCGCGGCCGACGTCGGAGCCAGACCGCGCGCCGCCGCCTCGCTGAGCAGCTCACCGAGTAGGAATGGATTGCCACCCGTCACCTCGAGGCAGACGCGGACGAACCGCTCGTCGGGCTCGCACGCCAACCGATCGCAGACCAGCGCTTCGACCGCCGCCTCGGTCAACGGCGCCGGGCGCACGCGCTCGGCCCCCGGATCGCCGACGAGCGTTGCCGCCTCCGGCGTGAGTGCAGGATCAAGTGGCCGCGTCGCCACGAGCAGCCCCAGCGGCTGCCCCTCGAGCCGGCGCGCAATGAACGCGAGCGCACGGGCCGAGGGTGGATCGCACCATTGCAAATCGTCGACCACGAGCACCACCGGCGAGTCCGCGGACAGGTTCGACGCGAGCCAGTACAGCCCGTGCTGCCAGGCGTAACCAGGATCGCTTGCCGGTCCGGTCGCCGTCGACCTGTTTGATGCGCCGCCCAGCGGTCCGGTGAGCACGTCACCGGCCAGCGCTGCCGCACCCGCCAGCCATCGTTCACGCTCGTCGGCATCAGCGTCAAGCAGCGGGCGCTCGAACAGCTGGCGAATGACCCCGAACGGGAAGCCCTGCTCGAGCTCCGTCGCCCGTGCACTGAGCACCCTCAGCCCGAGCTCCGACGCCCGTTGCCGCGCCACCTCGAGCAGCCGTGACTTCCCCATCCCGGCAGCGCCCTCGATCACGAGCGCAATTCCGGCCTGGTGACCCACCGCGCGCACGACAGTCCGGACGCGTTCGATCTCGTGCTCGCGCTCGAGCAGCGCGTCCGGCAGGGCGAGGGCCGCATGGTCCATGCGCCGCCCGATCGTACGCAATGTTCAGGGGTCGATGTCAGGGATGTGCCCGATGTGCGCGGTGACCGCCGGACGGACGATGGTCACTGTGGCAATCGAACTCAAAGCTGCGTTGGACGTCAGGCCTCACGCCCTGGACCCAAATCGTCTACCGGATCACATCGACCGGCTATATCGCGCAGCCTGGGCGCTGTGCGGATCCAGGCAGGACGCAGAGGATCTCGTTCAGGAAACGTTCGTGAACGTGCTCAAGCGGCCGCGGCTGCTGCGCGACGACAACGAAATCGCATACCTCCTGCGCGCCTTGCGAAACACGCACGCCAACCGCCACCGCGCCGCCGCGCGACGACCCCAAACGCGCCAGTTGTTCGACGACGACGCACCAGCACACAACGACCGCAGCATCCAGGGGCGCGAAATCATGCAGGCCATCGCGAACGCACCCGCTCTGTACAGAGACGCAGTCATCGCGGTCGACCTCGTAGGGCTGTCCTATCGCGAGGCCGCCCGCTCGTTACGCACGCGCGAGGCGACGATCACCACACGCCTGCATCGCGGACGACAGCACATCGCGCGCGAGCTGCTCAGCGACACCGGTTCAGCAGCCTGACTTGAGTCTGATCAGGCATCATCAGACCAGTCACCGGACCGGACAGGCGGGCGAGCGCGGCGCCGGCGCATCCGCCGCAGGCGCCGACCGAGCGTGATTCGCTCACCGCCGTTGGCCGCGAGCCTTGCGCTGCGCCATTCACGAACCGTGAGTCCCTCCGGGATATCCGGAGGCTCGAGGTAGTTGATCAACTCCATGGGCACTCTGAAGACAACGCCTATTCACGGCAAACCTTCCCACCGAGTGCCTGGCACGAGGGAATCCAATCGCTCGCGGCGCGTTCGTTGAGAATGCGCCGATGACTGCCGGGATCGCGTTGGCGTTGGGCGCCGCGCTGGGCACGAATATCGCGTTCCTGTTCAAGCAACGTGGTGCGGTCCTGGCACCGCCAGTGGAGGGACGTCATCCGCTGCGCAGCGCTGTCGGGTTGTTCCGTTCGCGCTGGTTCTCGCTCGGGTTGGCCGTGGCTGTCGCCGCGTGGGGGCTTCATGTGGGCGCGCTTGCGCTCGCGCCGCTGTCGATCGTGCAGGCGGTGCTCTCGGGAGGGCTGGTGTTTCTCGGAGTGCTGGCTGAGCGTTACTTCGGCTTTCACCTCGGCCGACGCCAGTGGACCGGAGTGATCATCACCGCGTTTGGGCTCGCGGTGATTGCGATCACGGGCGGGCGCCACAGCAGTGCAGTGCGTCACTACTCGCTAGCGGCGCTGATCGCGGTGGAGTGCGGCGTGTTTGCGCTCGGTGCGGCGCTGATCGGGATCTCGATGCACGGCAGAGTCGGTCCGGCCGCGGAGGGACTGCTGCTCGCCGTCGCGGCGGGGGTGCTGTTCGGAGTGTCCGACATCGCGCTGAAGTACCTCACCGGAGCCCTACACGGGGGGCTGCATGGGCTCGTCAGCGAGTGGACCCTGGCCGCGATTGCGGCATCGGTGCTCGCGTTCTATGCCTCGGCACGTGGACTCCAGCTCGGTCCCGGTGTCGCCGTGATCGCGTACACCTCGGTCGCCGCCAACCTCGCGGCGATCATGGGCGGCATCCTCGTGTTCCGCGACCCGATCGGGATCGGCGCGCCGGCCATCGTCGGACGGATCATCGCGTTCGGGCTCGTCATCGCGGGCGCAGCAATGATGCCCGCGCCGATGCGACCGGGCGAGCCTCCAGATCGCTAGTCGGCAACGGACTGATCCTGAGGTATTACCTACACGGGCTGTTCAAGCGCGCCAGCCGCCGGCGCTGCATCGGCCTGCGCATCCGGGAGCGGGTTGGCCGGGAGCATTCTTGCGACCACGAAGCCGACGATCCCGAGCACGGCGAGGAAGATCATCGCGGCGACGTAGGTGCCGTTCCCCGACGCGAGGTCGGAGACGAGAATCGTGCCGGCGATCGCGGTGCCGAACGACGAGCCCAGGTTCGAGATGCTGCGTGACAGCCCGGATATCTCGCCCTGTTTGTCCTCGGTGAAGGCGGACTGCACGAGGTTGACCGACGGCGTCAGCATCACGCCGAGGCCAAGCCCGATCAGAAGCAAGCCGGGCGCGAACGCGAAGGCGCTCGAGGACGCGGCCTTGACGAAGCCGAGCAGCAGCGCGATCCCGACGACGGTCACGGCGAAGCCGCCGGCGATCAACGTCTTCTGCAGACGCTTCCTGGCGAGTCGCTCGGCGGCGAGCGACGAGACGAGGATCCCGAGCGTCGCCGCGGTGAAGATCACTCCGGTCTTGATTGCGCTGTAGTGCCGCTCGGTCTGGAGGAACACCGAGACGGTGAACGACGTCCCCATCAGCAGCAGCCACTGCAGGTTCTGCGTCACGAGGCCGAGGTTGGACGTGCGATTGCGAAACAGCGCGGTCGACAGCAGCGCCGGCTTGCCCTGTCGCTCCCGGCTGCGGATGAACACGAAGAACGCGGCCAGGAACGCCGCTCCAACCACGAGGAACACGATCAGCAGCGTGTTGTTGACGCCGGCCTGCAGGATCCCGAACACGAGGCAGAACATCCCGACCGCCGACAGGGTCGCGCCGACTGCGTCGAACGGACGCGTGGCGTCCGGCGCCACCGGATCGACGACCTTCCGGCTGAGCACGATGATCAGCAACACGATCAGGGCCTGGAAGACGAACGCGGCGCGCCAGCTGATGGCGGAGGTGATCACGCCGCCGATCAGCGGTCCAGCCGCCGCACCGATGCCGCCCAGCCCGCTGATCACGCCGAATGCCTTGGCGCGGGATTCGAGCGAGGTGAACGCCATCGTCGTGAGGATGTAGACCGGCGGGATCAGGAACGCCGTGCCCACGCCCTGGAACACGGAGTTGCCGAGGATCAGCAAGCCTAGACCTGGGGCGATCGCGCTCAGCACGGTGCCGATGCCGTACAGGATCAGTCCGCCGGTGAAGCATCGCTTGCGGCCCCAACGGTCGGTCAGCTTGCTGCAGGGGATCATCAGCACGGCCATGATCAGCAGGAACAGCGTGATCGTCGTCTGCACGCCCTTGACGTCGGTGTGCAGGTCGTGACTGATGTCGTTGATCATCACGTTCATGTTCGAGCCCGCGAAGCTGCAGATGAACTGCGCGAGCGCGAGCGGCGCGATGAACGCGCGCGGGGAGCCGACCCAGCTCGCTGCTGCGAGGCCTCGCTTGGCTGGTGTCGCGTTCACGGAAGAGCCACCAGAGTCGACCCTAGCTCCGGATTGCGCTCCGTTGTCGTTATTTCGTGAAATCCCCGCACGTCCACCGCTTTTTCACGTTGCGGCGGCGACAGTGTGAGAGGATCGCGTCGGCTCCCGATCGCGTCGCGGCGCACGGCGGAGAGCTGACGATCGAGTCGCGTCCCGGCGCCGGGACGCGGATCGCCGGCGAGTTCCCTCTGTAAGAGGGTCTCTAAGCGAACACTTGCGCCCAGTCGTCCTTGATGCTGATCACCGTCCAGCCCTGCGCTCGCGCGAGCTCTAGAGAACGTTCGGCGCCGGCCGTGTAATCGAACTCGCGCTGCGAGTCGTCGTGGAGCACCAGCAGGCGTAGCGCACTGCGCCCCGGTCCGCCGGCGAAGCGGAGCATCGGCACGTCGCCATTGGAGTTGCCGGCGGCGAGCGCCGGGCGTTCGCCGATCCGGCTCCAGATCCTGATCGGCTTCTCCGGGCCGTCGTCGAAGAAGTCCATGCTCGACGTGTAGATCAACCCACCGCCGCCGTCGCGGTCCTCGTAACTGAGCCCAAAGCTCGAGCCGATCACGCGCTGCGTCGGGATCCCGTAGACCGGCGAGGCGATCGGCCGCATGAAGTCGCGGTCGCCGCCGGAGGCGATGTACGTGCGGTACCCGTTGTCTCGCAGGTAGTCGAGCAGCTCAAGCATCGGCACGAATGCACACTCACGGTAAGAACGGCCGAGCGTCGGATGCTTGGCAGTGTCAAAGAACTCGAGCACCTGCGATTGATAGTCCTCGACGCTGACCCCACCGAACGCCTGCCCGAGCGCGACCATCATCAACTTCACGTCGCTGTCGTCGCCTTGATAGTGCTTGACGACCATCCCGCCAAGCCACTCGAAGTCGCGCTCGTAGGCGGCCTTCCACGGCTGTCGTGAACGCAGGCTCGGGTTCTGCTCGGCCATCGCAACCAGCCGCCGCAGGATGAAGTCGAGCTGGATCGGCATCGGCTTCTCGCACCACAATGTTCCGTCGTTGTCGAACACCGCGATCCGCTGCTCGGGCGCGACCGCGTCGGACTCGACGAAGTTGACGATCGCCTCGGTCGTCGCCGTGTCGTTCCAGGAGGCGAGCGGCCCGTCCGTGGGGCCGGGCATCAGTCGCGAGCCATCGCCGCAGCCATGTGCGCTTCGACGTCGACGTACGCATCGTCGGCGTCGATCTTCCCCTTGAATGGCTTCGTCATCAGTCGCCTCCTCTCGGTTGTTCCGCTACGACGTGAATCCGGCGATCGCGTCGCCGATCAGCTTCGCGGCGATAACCGCGCACAGCACGGCCATGATCGCCTGGTTGTGGGCGACCATCCAGGCGCGCAGCTTGGACAGGACGTCTCCCGATCGGTCCCCGAGGGCGTAGTAGATCCCGAGCGGGATCGCCGGGCCGAGCGTCGCGATCACGATGAAGATCGCGAGCACGATCGCCTGCTGGCCGCTCGAGATTCCGGCCTGCGCGATTGCGGCCGCCGCGGCGATCGTGAGCAGCAGGTTCTTCGGATTCGGGCCGGCGAGCAGCACCGCCAGTCCGAAGGACTTGACCGGCGTGAACGTGTCGATCGCCTTCATCCAGTCGGGCAGCTGCGGCTCTGCGTCACCGTGCGGACGCCCGTGCCACTGACGGACCGCGACCAGTACCAGCAGCAGGCCGAGCACGAGCTTGAGCACGCTGACCCAGGTCTTCGGCTGTCCGTCACTGCTCGCGCTGGCACCACCCGCGACGAGCAGCACGACCGTACCGACGATCGCGATGCCGACGACCCAGCCGAGCACGAACGCTGGGCCGTTGACCTTGCCCCGCGGCGTCGCCAGCATCAGCACGACGGCGACGATCGGGATCGGGCTGAGCGCGACGCCGAGGGCCAGCGGTAGGACGTTGCCTATCGCCTGGCCCACGCTGCGTCCTCAGATTGCGTTTGCGTCAGGCTGCGCCGGCCCCGGCGAGCGCGTCGCTGAGCCGCTGCTCGGTCTCGTCGTCGAGCGAGGTCTGGATGACCTTGCCGGGGATCTTGATCTCGGGCAGCACCTTGTCGACACTCACGCGACGGACGAGGAAGATCACCGCCGCCTTGCCCTCGCCGAGCTCGGCGCCGAGCTGCTTCATGAAGTTGTCATCGACCCCGTAGTCGCTGAACTTTCCGGCCGCAGCGCCCGTTGCGGCGCCGATCGCCATTCCGAAGAACGGCACGAAGAAGATCAGGCCGATCAAGCCTCCCCACAGAGCACCACTGGCGGCCCCGGCCGTCGCCATCGACGGCTGGTGGAGCTTGACCTTGCCGTCCGCCTGGCGCTCGACCACAACCATGTCCTCGAGGTCGATGACGTGGGCCTTCTGCGCCTCGGCGGTATTCGCCGCCACCTGCTGGGCGGTCTCGAGATTGTCGTACGCGATAGCGACGAGATCGCTCATCAGAAACTTCCTCCTGTTGTCGTGTGAAGTGGTGCCCGCCCGAAGGCGGCAATCGTCAACCTAGGTTCAGGCCGGGTGAGCAAACATCACCTGTCAGGGGTGATCCTCAGGCGGCCGACTCGTCGTAGACGAACAGGCCGTGGATGATCCACAGGCTCAGCCCGAAGATCGCGATTGACCACAGCGGGTAGGCGGAGATCGACAGCAGCGCTGCGACCGCGTTGAGCGATCCGACTCCGATCGCGAACCAGCGGCCGTACGTGTTCCCACGGGTGAGCGAAAATGCCGCGAACAACTCGAGCACGCCGATGATCAGCACCACCCAACCCCACGTCTTCAGGTTGGAGAACATGAAGTTCGCGTGGTCGGAGTAGAAGTTCGAGTTGCCGATCGCCGCGATCCCGTAGATCACGTTCAGCACGCCTCCAAGCATCAACAACACCGCGGCGAACACAACGCGCCCGGCGCCACGGGGTCCATCCATGTCGCTCCTCCTTTTCGCTGGCACGCGACGGCGCCAGCTTGGGCGAGAACAGGGTGACCGAGCATCACCCGCGCGGGGTGAATCACCCCCGCGGGGTGAGGCGGGCTAACCCAGCGCTGCCTGAGACTCAGCCGATGCTCGTCCGGCGTCTGGCGGCCGCTGCCGCGCTCGTGCTCGCACTCGTGAGCGTCGCGATCGCGGTGGTCACGGTGATCACGAACTTTCCGCGCGGACTGTTCGTGCTGGTGCTCGTCTGCGTCGCGCTGGCGACGGGGTGGCAGGGCGTGCTTCACCGCGGCGCAGCACGCGTGGCCGAGCTCGCGATCGCCGTCATTGCGCTAGGCGTGTCGCTGGTGCTGCTGCTCGATCGCGATGCGATTGCGACGATCGCGATCGTCGTCACCGCGGTGGCCGCGCTTACGGCGGCGCGGGCCGCGTTTGCCGCCCGCGAGCAGTTGTCACCGGTGGCCTCGCCCGAGCACCCGGTGCTGATCTACAACCCCTGGTCGGGCGGCGGCAAGGCAACCCGCTTCAAGCTTGCCGACGAAGCAGCACGGCGCGGGATCGACGCCGTCGAGCTGACGCGCGACACGACGCTCGAGGCGCTGGTCGAGGCGGCGCTCGCGGGCGGCGCGGACGCGATCGCGATGGCGGGTGGCGACGGCTCGCAGGCGATCGTCGCGGCCGCGGCGGCGCGCGCCGGAGTTCCGTACGCGTGCATTCCGGCGGGCACCCGCAATCACTTCGCACTCGATCTCGGCGTTGACCGCGACGACGTGGTCGGTGCGCTCGACGCGTTCACGGCGGGTGGCGAGCGGGTCGTCGACCTCGCCGCGGTCAACGGTCGCGTGTTCGTCAACAATGTCTCGCTCGGTGTCTACGCTGACGCCGTCCAGCACGCCGGCTACCGCGACGCGAAGCTGCGCACGCTGCTCGACACGATCCCGGACGAGGTCGGCGTCGACGCGCAGTCGACGCCGCTGCGCTGGCGCGATCCCGACGACTTCACGCACGAGGCTGGGCTCGCGCTGCTGGTCTCGAACAACCCCTACCGGCTCGGGCGCGCGGTCGGCTCGGGCACGCGGCCCCGGCTTGACAGCGCGCACCTCGGCGTCGCGGTCCTCGGTCCCACCGCCGGCGTCCGGCAGGGGCTGCTGCGCCGCTGGTCGCTTCAGTCGATCGAGGTCGACAGCGACGGCGCGGTGCCGGCGGGAATCGACGGAGAGGCAGCGCTGCTCGAGCCACCGCTTCGGTTCGAGATGCGGCCGCAGGCGCTGCGCGTACGGATCTCGCTCAGGCATCCGGGCGCATCGCCGTCGGCGGCCGTGCCTGACAACGCCTGGGCGGCGCTGCGCGCGCTTGCCGCGATCGCAGTCAAAGGAGCTGCATGAGCCCGACCACGTTCGACGAGCTCGGTCGCCGCGAGCGTCAGCGGCTGGCCGTGCGCTCGGTGCTGCGGATCGTGTTCTCGACGACGATCCTGATCGTGCTGTACTCGGCGCTGCCGGCGGTCAGCCGGTCCGGTGCCAAGCCGATCATCGAGCTGCTCGGCGGGCTGCTCGTGTTCAGCGGGATGCTGGCGTGGCAGGTCAAGAGCATCATCGATGCCGAGCATCCGGAGGTCCGCGCCGTCGAAGCGCTCGCGATCACGGTCGTGTTGCTGATCGTGGTGTTCGCGTTCACGTACCTGTCGCTCGCGCATGCCGACGCCAAGAACTTTTCTCAGCCGCTCGACCACGTCGGCGCGGTCTACTTCACGGTAACGGTGATAAGCACAGTCGGCTTCGGCGACATCACCGCGCGAACCGACCTCGCCCGGATCATCGTCACCGTCCAGATCCTGCTCGACCTGGGGGTGCTGGTCGGCATCGTGCGGACGGTCATCTACGCCGCACGCGTCGGCGTGCAGCGGCGTCATGGGGAGCGCAGCTCAGGGTCCACCGAAGGCGCGTCGTGACACTCACCCTCGCCGGGTGAAGCCACGTCACCCCGCCGAGCGCGACAGTTCCGGCTCGGTGGCACCAGCAAGCTACGAAATCCGGATCAAGGGCGAGCTGCAGCAGCAGGCGCTGGCCTCGTTTGCGGAGTTCGTCGCGTCGACGCGGGCGCCGGAAACGATCCTGTCAGGGGCGACACCCGACCTGTTCGGACTGCTGCGGCGGATCCAGTCGTTCGGGCTCGAGCTGATCGAGGTCCGGCGGCTGAGCGAGCCCACCGAGCCGGGCAGGGTTGAGCGATCACCTGTCGAACGTGATCTCCTGACATCCGTGTCCGCAGATCACGGCGTCACACTACGACTGGTGGAGCGGCTATGACCTTGACTCAGCGCTTATTGCTCTCGTGGCTCGTCAACGCGATCGTGCTCGGCGTGGTGGCGGCGATCCTTTCGAAGGTGACCGTCGACCACTTCGGCGACGTCATCCTCGCGGCGGCTGTGTTCGGGATTCTCAACACGTTCCTCAAGCCGCTCGCCAGGCTGCTGACGCTGCCGCTCGCGATCTTGACGCTCGGGCTCGCCTGGTTCTTCGTGTCGATGCTGATGCTGTACCTGACGCAGGCGATCGTCTCGGGCTTCACGATCCACGGCTTCTGGACGCTCGTCTGGGCGACGATCATCGTCTGGTTCGTCAACATGGTGCTCGACTTCTTCATCGGAACCTGGCGCGAGGAGCGCGAGCAGAAGATGCGCGCCGTCGCCTGACGCGGCTCAGTCGCGCCCGGCGCGGATCACGCAGCGGAAGCCGATATGGGACGTCGAGGTGTCGATCGCCTCGGCTTGGCGCGCGGCAGGGCGGTAGCGCAGGCAGTAGTTCGGAGCGCATAGGTGCGAGCCACCCTTGATCACCCTGCGCGGGATCGCTTCGCCGTGCCCGTAGCTGTGCTCGTCTGACTGAACCCGGGGGTTGCGCGGCACGCAGCAGGGCTTCTCGGGATCGCCGCTGTGCCCGGGCGTGAACCAGTCCGAGGTCCACTCCCAGACGTTGCCGGTCACGTCGTACAGCCCGTAGCCGTTGGCGGGATAGCGGCGGATCGGAGAGGTCAGCCGGTAGCCGTCGGTCATCAGGTTCTGCCAGGGGAACTCGCCCTGCCAGCTGTTGGCCATCATCCGGTCCCTGGGCGCGAACTCGTCGCCCCAGGCGTAGACCTTCTGCTCGAGGCCGCCCCGCGCGGCGTACTCCCACTCGGCTTCGGTCGGCAGGTCCTTGCCGGCCCAGTGCGCGTATGCGCGTGCGTCCGGATAAGCGACGTGCACCACCGGGTGGAGCTCGCGCCCACCGACGTTCGAGTCCGGTCCCTCCGGCCGGCGCCAGCAGGCTCCCGGCTTCCAATCCCACCAGTTGCGAAAGTCGCGCAGGTCGACCGGCCCGCTGCTCGGTGCGAACACAAGCGAGCCGGGCACGAGCAACTCGGGATCGGCATCGGGATAGTCGGCGGCGTCGGGAGCGACCTCGGCGACGGTGACGTGACCGGTGTCCTTCACGAAGCGCCTGAACTCGGCGACCGTCACCGGGTGCTCGTCGATCCAGAAGCCGTCGAGCGCGACCCGGTGGACGGGCGCCTCCTCCGGATAGAAGTCCGCCGATCCCATCAGGAACTCGCCTCCCGGGATCCACGCCATGTCGCGCGCGGGCGCTTTGGTAGAGGGAGAGACGTTCACGACTCCATGCTCGGAGGCCCGCGGGTGAGCGGCAATCACCCGGCCGGGGTGATTGCCGCTCACCCAACCGAATGGAAGATTCGCGAGCTTGACAGGAGCCACGCGATGAGCTCGTTCGTGGTCAGTGCGACTACGGCGACCTCGGCGTTGTTGGCTAGAGCTCGATCACGACCACCAGCAGCAACAACAGCCCGAGCACGACGCCGGCGGCGGTCAGCCCCAGCAGGACGTTGGGGTCGGGATGCTTGAACTCCCCGGTCCGGACCGCATCCTCCACTTCGCGCTGGCGTCGCAGCCCATATGCGATCGCCAAGATCCCGACGATCGCGAAGCCGGCGCCGAGGATCGCGTATGGCCAGCGCGTCTCGTGCGTCAGGCTCGGGACGACGCGGCCAACGCCGATGCCGGCCGCCAGCGACGTGATGCCTGTCCGCCACCACGCCAGATACGTGCGCTCGTTGGCCAGGTACGTCCGGCGCGTCGCATCGCCGGTCTGGTCGAACGTACCGCCGCCCGGGGGATGTGTGTCGATGTTCGACATCGGCGTGCTTTCAAGCTTGACCGAAGCGGCGCTCCAACGCATTGCTGGTGAGCTGGGCGACGGCTCCGCCCAGCAGCGCGCCGCCCAGCGCGTCGCCCGGATAGTGGACCCCGGTGTGCACGCGTGAGTAGGCGACCACGGCCGCTAGGCCGCGCAGCGCGATCGCCTCCCGGGGCAGCACGTGTCCGACTCCGGTAGCGAACGCAAACGCGGCCGCGGAGTGCCCGGATGGGAACGAGGTCGAGGTGGGCATCTGCACGAGCCGAGCCTCGGGCACGTCGCCCGCGATCGGGTCCGGGCGGTGCCGGCGGTTCAGTGGCTTGAGTACGAGGTTGGCGACGGCCGACGTGACGGCGACCGACGCGAGCCCCTCCCCGGCCGCGCGGCGGCCGTCTGCGCCGCGAGTCACGGCGAGCACCGCGGCGGCCGCGATCGAGAGCTTCGAGTGGTCGGCGGCCCGCGTGAGCCTGTTCATCGCCCGGTCCAGCGACGGCGTGTCGGTCGCGGCGATCGCGGCGTAGATCGCTTGGTCGATGCGCTCAGCATCCAGCAGCCAGCGCGGGCGTTTCACTACGGGAGCGCCGCGACCCGGCGTGCTTGGATGCCGCTGTAGACCATCAACGCGCCGCGGATGATGAATGCGATCCCGGTCAGCACCGCGAGCGTGCCGAGGCTGGGCTTCGGCCAGCTGAGGATCACGATCGCCAGGATCACGTCGAACGCGCCGATCAGCAGGCCTACCAGCCGCCGGCCCGGATACAGCAGCGCGCGGATCGCCTCGACGATCCCCGAGCCGAACAGCCACAGCCCGACGACGAGCACGATCACGAGCAGCGTGTCGCCGGGCCGTTTCACGACAGCGATGCCGCCGATCACGCCGAACAACCCGAGCACGCCGGCGAGCGCGCGTGCGCCGCCGTCGGCGTCGTGCTGGAACGCGCGCGCGATGCTCAGCGCCCCCAGGCAGATCAGATCGAGGCCGATCAGGATCGCCAGCGCCAGCAGCGTGATCTTCGGCCAAACGACCGCGACGATCCCGCACACGATCGTGATCGCGCCGATCACGATCACGCCGGTGCCGAGGGTCCGCACGTACGCGGGTGTCGGGTCCGCCAGGTCTCCTGAGATCGGGCCGGGCGAGGAGCCGCTAATCGCGCTCATGGCCGCAAGCGTCGAACGTCTGCGGGTGACCCTGCCTCACCCGGATTGGGTGATCCAACGTCGCGCATCACGCGAAACCACCCTCCACGGGTGATGAGCACTCACCCCCGTCTCGCGGAAGCTGGCGCCGGAGTCACTGCCGACCAAGGAGGAAGCTCGTGGATTCGACGAGAGGAGAGGGCCGGGCGATCTTCGCCGCGGTGTATCTGTCGATCGGTGGGGTGCTGAACATCATCTGGGGGATCGCGGCGATCGGGAACGCGCGCTTCTTCGTCCACGACACGCATTACGTCTTCGGCAGCCTCAACGGCTGGGGCTGGGTCACGCTGATCCTCGGGATCCTCGAGCTGGGCGCCGCCGCGTCGCTGTTCGGCGGCGGAGCGTATGGACGGTGGTTTGGGATCATCGCCGCCGGGCTGACCGCGATCGCCGCGCTGCTCGACATCCCCGCGTATCCGCTCTGGTCGATCGCGGTATTCGCTCTGAGCCTGTGGATCATCCAAGGACTCGCGGTGTACGGCGGCGACGAACTGGACACGCCAGACCGGCCGAACGCGACGATGTCCGCTAGGACCGCCCCGCGCCCGCCCATGTGAAGTCGTGCTCGGCCGCCTCGACGGCGGCCTGCACGCTGGAGTAGGTCCGCTCGAGCTGTTCGTCAGCATCTGCATGGCGAAGGATCGAGCGGACCGGGCCGATGTCGCGGGCGAGCAGCAGCACCACCTGGCGCTGGCGCAGGTCCTCGGCCGCCTGGTCGAGCATCTCGGCGGCCGTGATGTCGAGTGACGCGACGGTCGCCGCATCGAGTACGACCGCCTTGGTGCCGGGGCGCGAGGCAGCCGCGCGCAGGCGCGAGCGGATCCAGTCCGAATTGGCGAAGAACAACCCGCTCTCGACCCGCAGCACCACGATCCCGGCGCGCACGACGTTCTCGGGATGGCGCTCGATGTCCCCGTACTGGTCCTTGGTGCCAGGGACCTTGCCGAGCTCGGCGATCCGCGGGCGAGACGCTCGGTATAGCAACAGGATCAACGATGTCGCGATACCGATGAACAGCCCCGGGAGGGTGTCGAATAGGGTCACGCCGAGCAGCGCTGCGATCGCGGCGATGAAGTCCGGGCGGGCCGCAACCCCGTACGCGCGTCCGAGCCGGCGGCTGTACACGCGGTAGAGGCGGACGAGCCCCGGGACGTCGACAAGCTCGAGCACCGCCGCGATCACGACCGCAGCGAGCGTCGCCTCGGGTAGCTTCTCGAACACTCCAGTGAGCAGCAGCAGGGTGACGATCGTCATCACCGCCACGAACAGGCCCGACAGCTGGCTGTTGGCGCCGGCAGATCCGTTGACCGCGGTCTTCGAGAGGCTGCCGTTGACGACCATCCCGCTCGACAGTCCGGCCGCGAGGTTGGCGGCGCCCAGCCCGAGCAGCTCGCGATTGGCGTCGACCTCGTAGTGGTGGCGCACGGCGTACGTCTTCGCGGCGCCAAGCCCTTCGGCGAACCCGACGAGCATCACGCCGATCCCGCCTCCGACCAGCTTCAAGTAGTCATGAAAGCTCAGATCCGGAAGCCCGACCGACGGAAGCCCACGATTGATGTGGCCGACGATCTCGACGCCGTGGTCGTCGAGGTTGAAGATCTCCACAGCCGCGATCCCGAACGCCACGGCGACGAGCGAGCCGGGCACGACCGGCGCGATCCGGCGCAGCCCAAGCACGATCGCCAGCGACACCAAGCCGATCAGCAGCGTCACAGCATGCGTGTCGCCGAGCTTGGTGATCACATCCCAGACCTTTTGAAAGAAGTCGCCCGAGCCCTTCTCAACGCCGAACAGCTTCGGGAGCTGGCCGGCGATGATCGTCAGCGCGAGCCCGACGATGAACCCCTTCATCACCGGCTCGGAGATGAAGCTCGCCAGGAACCCCATCCGCAGCAGGCCGGCGAGCGCGGCAGCGGCTCCGGCACTGATCGCGAGCGCCGCCGTCATCGTCGTGAACGTGCTGCTGCCGGCGGTCGCGTATTCGGCCACCGTCGCCGCCGACAGCGCTGCGGTCGCAGACATCGGCCCGGTCACCAGGTGGCGCGAGCTGCCGAACGCGGCGTAGAAGAGCAGCGCTCCGGGCGCCGCGTAGAGACCGACGACCGGGGAGACCCCGGCGATCGACGCGTAGGCGAGCGCCTCTGGGACGAGCACCGCCCACACGGTGAGGCCCGCGATCAGATCGCCGCGCAGCCACTCGCGGCGGTACCCCCGCAGCGACGGGAACAGCCACGATGCTGCGGGTAGCTTCAGTGCCGTTCCTCGGTCACGGGCGTCGACCGCAAGCTTGTGCCGCCGCCGGGTGAAGGCGGATCACCCAGCCTGGGTGATTTCGCGACCGGCCCTTAGACCAGGTGCAGAGTTCGCGCTCGGCGCACCGCGTGCGACCGGTCGGTCACGTCGAGCTTGCGATAGATGTTCTTCATGTGCGTCTTGACAGTGTTGACCGACACGAACATCTCCGATGCAATCTCGGCCTTCGAGAGCGCGGTCGGCAGGTAGCGCAGCACCGCGGCTTCGCGCTCGCTGAGCGGATCGAGCACGAGCGCGCTGCGCTGCTCCGGCGGCCCGGCGGCCTGCGGGTCGAGCGCCTCTCCGAGCTCGCCGGCGAGCGCGCGATGAGCCGTGCCAGCACGTATCCGGCGGACCAGCAGCTCCCGCAACGGCGCGCCGACCGAGAGGAACGGGCTCAGATACCCCTCGGGCTCGGCCAGCGTGAGCGCGTCCTCGACCAGCTCGAGCGCGGCGTCGTCGTTGCCGCGCTGGTGTGTGGCGACCGCGCCGAGCGCCCGGAGCTCAATCGCCGTTGACGGCCGCAGCGTCGCGGTCGAGCCGCCGAGCGCGCTGCCGATCAGCTCGACGGCGGCCGCCGGATCACCGTCGCTGAGCGCCAGCTTCGCCTTGATCAGCGTCGTCTCACCCCAGCGATCAAGGCCGCGGGGACCCGCGGCGACGGTGAGCGCGTCCGCTCCGCGGCCGGCCGCAACGAGTGCTTCGGCTGTGACGGCGGAGACCAGATCAGTCAGTCTCGCGGGCATCTGCCAGTCCGGCGGCTGCTGCCGCGCGGCCGACAGCGCGGTCTGCGCCGCCTCACTGTCTCCGTGGCGAAGCGCAACGAGCGCTCGCACGATGCCGACCACGACGAGCACGGCGCGATCGCGCGTCGCGCGAGCCGCCGCGTCGGCGGCGTCGAGGTGCTGGGAGGCCTCGCGGATCGAGTTGTGGTGATAGGCGCTGATTGCCAGTGCGCAGCGTGCCGATGCCGCCGCGGGCGATCGCGTCCATAGATGCCGCTCGGCGAGAACGACGGCGTCGTGGCCGAGTCTGGCTGAGCGTCGCAGCGATCCGTTGAGCGCCTCGAGCAGCGACAGCGGCCCGAGCGCGCAGAACTCAAGATACGTACGCCCGGCATGCTGGGCGACCGCCAGCGAGTCCTCGAGCGCGGAACGCGCTCGCCGCTGGCTTCCCGCCCACGTCTCGGCGATCCCGAGGTTGACGAGCGCCAGCGCCCGGCGCTCCCGCCCGGCCAGCGCAAGCGACGCGGAGCCGTGGCCCGCGAGCAGCTTCAGCGCGGCTGCGCGAACCGCTTCGTAATCCCCGACCGCTCGAGCTTGGTAGAGCCGGGCGACCGTGCGGCCGAGGATCAGGTCCGCGCGGCGGCTTGGCTTGACCGCGCAGGCGTTGTCGTCGGCGAGCGCAATGTACTCCTGGCCCTGTTCGAGCTCGCCGGATTCAAGTAGCGCACCGCCTGCGGCGATTGCCAGCTCCGGCGCGCGGGCAATCAGGCGCCGCGGGAAGCTCGCGACCAGATCCGCGACCGCGGCGGCCTCGCCGCTGACGAGCAGCTCGAGCCATCCGCTCGACAGCACCGTCCCGGCGAGCTCCCAGTCGCCCGCCTTCAGGGCGTGCGCCGTCGCCTCGACGTTGCGGCCAGTCTTCGCATACCACCGCGCCGCATGGCGATGCTGGACCGACAGCGCGTCAGGCATCCGGTGGCGCAGCTGGCTCTTGAGCAGCTCCCGGAACATTCCGTGGTAGCGGTACCAGTCACCGTGCGAGCCGACGCGCGAGACGAACGCATTGGAGCGCTCGAGCGTCTCGAGCATCCGCGCGCCGTCCGCGCGCCGCGTGAGCGCATCGGCGAGCTCGGGGCTGATCAGATCGACGACGCTCGTGCGCAGCATGAACTCGCGCACCGGCTCGGGCTGATGCTGGAGCACCTCCTCGACCAGGTAGTCGGCGACCGCACGGTCGTCTCCGGTGAACGTCCTGATCTGCTCGTCCACGTCATCGCTTGGCTGGAGCGACAACGCGGCGAGGCGGAGCCCAGCGACCCATCCCTCAGTCCGAGCGTGGAGCGCGGCGACCTGCTCGGAGGTGAGCTCCAGACCCGTGAGCTCGAACAGGCCGGCTGCCTCGTCGGCGGTGAACGCGAGGTCGGCGCCGCGAAGCTCTGCCAGCCGTGCCTCGAGGCGTAGCCGGTGCAGCGACAGGCGAGGGTCCGCGCGACTGACGATCACCAGCCGCAGGTTCGCGGGCGGGTGGCGCAGGAGCCCGTCGAGCTGGTCGGGCACCTCTCGCCCTCGCAGCTCGTGGAAGTCATCGAGGATCAACACCAGCGGCGAGCGCAAGGCTTCGACTGCGTTCGCGAACGCGGGCACGATCTCGTCGGGCTCCAGCATCACCGTCGGCAGGAGCGCGTCCAGACGCGGCTCGCCGGCGGCGGTCGTCGCGTCAATCACTGCGCTCCAGAACTGCGCGGGACGAGAGTCGGTCCGGTCGACCGCCAGCCACGCCGTCGTGCCCGCCGGCCTGCGCGCCGCCAGCCATGACGAAAGCAGCAGCGTCTTGCCGGCGCCTGGCGGTCCGGTCACAACGGTCAGCGGTCGGTCGACGGCGGCGTCGAGCATCGCGTGCAGCCGTGCACGTGGCATCGTCGCCGGCGCCGGCGAAGGCGCCGTCAAGCGGTCGTTGGCGACCGCCGCACCGGATCGCCGCACTCGCGCCGCCGTGGCAGGCGAGCGCCGGTCAGTCAGCGCCGGTTGCGGCCCACGCATCCCCTGGCGGCGATCGGAAACCGCCCCTCCATGCTGTGCCGTTCATGACAGCGAGTATCTGGGCGCCCACCCGGCCGGTCAATGATGCCCGCATGTGGGTCCCCCAAGCCGCCTGGGACCGTGGCGAGGGGGTGTCCATACCCGCGTCAGTGCTCGTGCTGGCACTACAAAGTGACCCTGCTACCTACGCGTCTCAAATCTCGCGCTAGCCTACGCACCGGCCGGGTCACCCGGCCGAATTTAGTCCTAGGCGAAGGATGATCACCGTGACTGGGTCGCGTGCGCAGCCTCGGGGTGAAAGGACCCAGGACGATGCTCGCATCAGGGTCGTGATCGCCGATGACACGTATCTCGTGCGGGAGGCACTCGAGCAGATCCTGCATAGTCTCAAGGGCATCGATGTCGCACGCTCGTGTACGGATCGCGATTCGCTGGTCGTTGCGATCGAGGAGGAGCTTCCCGACGTCGTGCTGACCGACATCCGGATGCCGCCGACCGGGACCGACGAGGGCATCGCGGTCGCGCGCGAGCTGCGAACAACCCATCCGGAGATCGGCGTGGTCGTGCTCAGCCAGTTCGCCGACCCCGGGTACGTGCTCGCGCTGCTCGAGTCGGGATCGGCCGGCCGTGCGTATCTGCTCAAGGAGCGGGTCAACGACCCGCGCCAGCTCGCGTCGGCGATCGAGGCGGTGGCGTCCGGCGGGTCGGCGGTCGACTCCAAGGTGATCGAGGTGCTCGTGCAGGCGCACACGAGCGACGCGACCTCGCCGCTGCGCGATCTAACACCACGCGAGCGCGAGGTGCTCGCGGAACTAGCTCAGGGCAAGAGCAACGGCGCGATCGCCGAGTCACTCGTGCTGACCAAGCGCGCGGTCGAGAAGCACATCAACGCGATCTTCATGAAGCTCGATCTCGCCAACCCCGATGACGTCAGCCGCCGCGTGAAGGCGGCGCTCGTGTATCTCGCGAACTAAGACGAGCGCGCCGGCCGTCAGCGCCCGGCGACGGTGGCTGGGATCTCCGCCTCGATCCGCGTCCCGTGTCCCAGCTCGCTATGGACGCTGAATTCGCCGCCGATCGCCTCGACACGGTCGCGCAGACCCTGGAGCCCGAGGTCGCTTCGCTCGACGGCGCCGCCGACGCCGTCGTCCTGCACGACGAGCACCAATCGCGAGTCGTAGAGATGCGCGCGGACGCGCACGAGCGACGCTCGCGCGTATCGCTGAGCGTTGGTCACCGCCTCCAGCACGATGTAGTACGCGGTCGCCTCGGCCGTGTCGTCGAGCCGCACCCGCGGGAGCTCGATCAGCTCGACCGGCGTCGCCGAACGCGCCGCCACGATCTCGATCGCGCGCGCGAGACCAAACCGCCGCAACGCGGTCGGATGAATCCCGTGGACGAACTCCCGCAGCTCGTCGATCGCCACGAGCACCTCGGCTTGGGCGGCGTCGAACGAGGTCGGCGCGGTCTCCGGCTGCTCGCGCGCCCGACCAGCCGCCAGGCCGAGGTGGGCGGCCAGCGCGACGAGGCGTTGCTGAGCGCCGTCGTGAAGGTCGCGCTCGAGCCGCCTGCGCTCCTCGTCGGCGGCGACGACGATGCGTGTGCGGGAGTCCCGCACCCTCTTGGCCAGCGCCTCGCGCTCGGATGCAAGCGCTGCCACCGACAGCGCCGAGACGGCTGTCACCCCGAGGAACAGCTGGGCCTCGAGCACGCCGTGGCTGAGTGGATGGAACGCGAACGGGCCGTGGAAGTGGGTCGTGCCCCAGACGGTGAATACGGCGGTGATCGCGATCGCCAGCGTCGCGCCGCGCGGACCGAAGCGAAGCGCGGCCCAGATCAGGGCGGGGAACGCGAGATAGCTGAGTGGACGGCCGGCGTGGATCGTGACGTATCCGAGCACCCCGAGCACGACGAACAACAGCGTCACCTCGGTCACGTGGCCGTGGAACCACGGCCTCGACGGCAGTGGGTTCCAGGCGAGCACGAGCGAGATAACGAGCAGCGCGCCGTAGAAGTCCCCGAGCCACCAGGTCCGCCACAGATGGCCGAACGAGTCACCGTGGACGACGTTGCCGAGGATCAGCGACAGCGACCCGATCGTCGCGCTGATCACGGTCCCTGCCGTGATCGCAGCGAGCACGCCGGTCACGCCCGTGATCGTCGAGAGCGGATTCGGCTGGCGACGGACGA
Organism: Solirubrobacteraceae bacterium; assembly: GCA_036490775.1. Lineage (GTDB taxonomy): Bacteria > Actinomycetota > Thermoleophilia > Solirubrobacterales > Solirubrobacteraceae > Palsa-465. The sequence goes on from DASXDD010000239.1 coordinate 30,305, forward strand.
GCCGGCGCAGCAGGATCGCGCAGACGAGCACCTCGAGCAGGTTGCCGAAGCTTTGCCCGATCGCCGACCCGATCGGCAGCGTCGAGTAGTTGTTGACGAGCAGGTCGCCGATCACCACGCCCGGCCACAGCCCGGGACCGAGCAGGAAGAGGATCGCGGCGCCGACGCCGACCGGCAGCCATACGATCGACGCCACAGGCCCCGTGAACGCCAGTGCGAAGCCGAGATGAGCCGCGGCGTAGTAGGCCGCGACTAGGAACGCCAGCTCGAGCAGGTACCGCGGCCCAAGCGCCGCCTCGGTCGTCGACCAACTGGGTCTTCCGATCGGGCGCTGCGGTGCATCGGGTACTGCGTGTCCGGTGAGGCTCAGGCCCGCGGACCTGTCACCGAGCGATTGCCAAAGCATGAGCCTGTTGACGGCCTCGGTTGGTAGGAGTAGCCGACAATCTAGATCCGGGTCGGTCGGAAATCAACGGTGCCCGACAGGTAGGCACCCGCACCCGTCAGGTCGTCGTCACCCGTCCGCGGGTCGTGTGTCCATCCCCACCTGGCGGATCTCGATCAGCTCGAGCCCGAGGGATTGGATGCGATCAAGCAGCCCGTGCAGCGCGGCCTGATCGGCGAGCTCGCCCCGTAGCACGGTCTCGGCCGGCTTGATCGACGCGTCGAGCTCGGAGAACGACTCGAGGACGGGATCGCCGACCTTGCCCTTGATGCGGATTTCGTAGCGCGCCGGTGCCACTCCCTGCGGGACTATCGCTAGCGCAGGGGTGAGCCAGCGTCACCCGGCGGGGGTGAACAGCACGTGCGGCCGGATCCGGGTCCCACGGCAATCACCCTCGGCGGGTGATTGCCCGTCACCCGAGGCGGCCCGACGATTGCGCCAGAGCCTTGGAGCGCGACCAACCGACAGACGCGGGCGGCGGCCAGCCGCCCCAGAACGCGCCCCCGCCGGCGACCACGCCGCGGACGACAACACGCGGGACGCGGATCGTGATCCGGGTCCTGCTCGTCGTCGCGACGCTGCTGACGATCGTCGGCGCGGTCGCGATCTATGCCAACCGGCAGGTGCTCGACGCCAACAACTGGGCCAACACGAGCACGAAGCTGCTGCAGAACACGGCGGTCCGCACTCAGGTAGCCGACTACCTGGTCGACCAGGTGTACGCCAACGTGAATGTTGCGGGCGAGCTGCAGGCGGCGCTACCGCCGAGGTTGCAGCCGCTCGCCGGGCCGGCCGCCGGCGGCCTCAAGAACCTGGCCCAGAAGGCCGCGTTCGATCTGCTCGGGCGGCCGCGGGTGCAGGAGGCGTGGAAAACAGCGCAGCGGATAACGGCGCAGGAGTTCATCAACATCGTCGAGAACAAGTCGCGGCTGATCACCCTGCAGGGCAACGCCGTGTTCATCGACCTGCGGCCGATTCTCGGGACACTCGCCCAACAGCTCGGGCTGCCCGCGTCGGTGACGCAGTCGCTGCCGCAGAGCGCCGGCCGGCTGAAGGTGGTGTCCAGCAACCAGGTCAGCACGGTGCAGAACGTGGTCAAGCTGGTGCGCGGGCTCGCGGTGATCCTGCCGCTGGTGGCGCTGCTGCTCTACGCGCTGTGCGTCTACTTGTACCGGGGCCGCAGGCGCCACGCGCTGTTCTTCGTCGGGATCGACCTCGTGATCGCCGGGCTGGTCGTGCTTATCGCGCGCAACATCCTGCGCACCCAGGTGGTCGGCTCGCTGGCGACGACCGAAGCCGTCAAGCCCGCCGTTAACGCGGTGCTGACGATCGGGACCGAGCTGCTGTCGGAGGTCGCGCAGTCGACGATCATCATCGGCCTCGCGGTGATGCTCGGGGCGTCGCTCGCCGGCACGCGACGTCCGGCGGTCGCGATTCGTCGCGCCGCAGCGCCCTGGCTCCGCGAGCGCCCGCACGTCGCCTACGGATTCGTGCTCGCGGTGCTGCTGCTGATCGTGCTGTGGGGCCCGATCCCGGCGACCCGCATGATCATCCCGGTGCTGATCATGATCGCGCTCGTCTGCGCGGGAGTCGAGGTGATCCGCCGGCAGACGGCGGTCGAGTTCCCCGACGCCCACTTCGGGCATACGCTGGATGGGATCGGCGTGCGAATTCAGCATTGGCGCTCAGGCCGCCACCACCGCGGCGCCCCACCGCCGCCGCCCCCGGCGCCGATTGCCGGCGGCGCCGGCCCAGCGGTCGTGTTCGGCGCCAGCGACCGCCTCGACCGGCTCGAGCGGCTCGCCGCGCTGCGGACGTCCGGAGCGCTGACCGACGAGGAGTTCGCCGCCGAGAAGGCGGCGCTGCTGTCGACGAAGGAAAGGTGAGCCGATCCGCGCCGAGGGTGGGCTTTCACCTCGAGGAGCGGGTCACGTAATAGGCGCCTGCCCGGCGCCCGGTATCGATTCCGAGTCAGACGTCGAGACCACCGGAAGCGTCGAGACCGGAAGCGCCGCCACCGGTCTGACGGTCATAGGGGGGACCGCGACGGCGAGCACCTCCTCCCCCTCGTCCCAGCGAACGACGGTCTTGGCGACCTTGTCGTGCCAACCCCGGCGGCGATCGTCGTATAGGACCGGCAGGAAGCCTGCGCCGAGCGGCAGCGCCGCGAGCAGCAGCGCGCCGTAGCGCAACGCGGCCTGCTTGATCCGGATCCGGTCCGAGGTCGAGCTGAACACGCGGATCCCCATCAGGCGGTCACCCGGCGTCTGCCCCGTCAGCGTCCAGAATGTGACGAAGTACAGCAACGACCAGACGATCCACACCGCCCCGCCGAGCAGCGCCTGCAGCGGGCTGATGCCTCCGTCGTCGCCGAACGCCGAGGCGACCAGGTTCACCGCCCCGCCGACCAGGATCGCGATCACGTTGATCGCGAGCGCGTCGAGGCCCAGCGCCACCGCGCGTGTCACCAGCCCGGCGTAGCCGACACGCGGCGAAGCGTCGACGGTCACTGCTGCGGCTCCGGCTTGCGTCGGCGCTTGAGCAGACGGCCCGCGAATCGCTCCGTCGCCTCGTCGGCGTTGAACGTTCGTGACCGCACGCCGATCGCAACGTCCTCCGCGAGTCCGACGGTCTGGTGCGCGAGCGCCGCGCGAAGCTCTGGCGAGCGCGTGATGTAGTCCAGCACGCTCTGCAGCTCGTCGCTGGCGAGCAGCTGCGCCGTGATCCCGTCGACCAGCCGGCTCTCCATCACTCGCGACACGATCCGCTCGAGCGCAGGCTCGTCGACGATCGTGATCACCAGGGCCTCGGTCGCGGGGTGGTTGATCACGACAGTCACGATCCGGTCGAATGCGCCGCTGGACATCAGTCTGTCGAGCACTTCGTCGGCGATCGCCGAAAGCTCGCCGTTGGCTCGCTCGATCAGCTCGCGGCCCTCGCGCTCCAGCGAGAGCGAGAAGCCGTCGACGCGGCTGCGCACCGGTCGCGCGAGCGGCGAGCGCCACACGCGCGCGGCCGGCCACGCGGCAACGCCGGCGACGCGGATCCCGGCCGAAGCGACCTCGCGCGAGCGCCGCCGGCTCGCAGCCGCGGCGCCGACGACGACGTAAGGAAGGGCTTCTCGATCCACGAGTTGTGTGCGATCTTCGTGCCGCGGAGGGTGAGCGGGCCTCACCCTGCCGGGGTGAACGGGCGGCGGCGAGGACCCGGGCCGGCTAGTTCGCCCAGTAACCGTCGCCGGCGACCGCTGCGAACTGGGCACCGGAGCTCTCTAGCTCCGCGCGCGCGTCGTCGATCGAAACCCCGCGCAGCTCGGCCAGCTCGGCCGTCGAGAGCGGATACGGCGCCCATTCGAGCAGCGCCTCAACGGTGTCAGGCGCCCCGCGGCGTTGGACGTCGGGCGCGACGTTCGCCATCGCGACCTCGTAGACGCCGAACGGCTGAAAGCCCGGCATCACGAACCGCCTGGACCCGTGCTCGAACACGGCCGACGCGGTCGAGTAGCGAAGCTTTCCGTCGCTGCGTGACATCCGGTGCGCGAGCGCCGAGGCCTCGGGCAGCGGATCCCGGGTGTCGGCCATATCGGCGCGCAGCTGTTCGTCGACCCCGTCGTCTGAGAGCCACGATTCGACCGCATCGGGATCGATCTCGGCGTCGGCGGCAGCGCCTCGGATCATCTCGACGTCGTCGAGGTCCTGCCCCTCGGAGAACGAGCGACGCCGCATCGCGCGCAGCAGCGCATCGGCGTGAGCCGGGTCGTTCATGCGCGCGCCGACGTACGCGCGGCACGCGTCGCGCGTGCTCGCGAGCCGTTCGCGCGGCTCGGTCAGCATCGGCATCCCGTACTGCTCGCGCAGGCGTTTGGAGTTCGACGCGACCATCTCGCGACTGAGGCCCCGCTCCTCGTATGACGAGCTGCGCTCCGACAGCACGATCATCCGTCGCGTCACGTCGATCGAATCGCCGTAGTGCCAGAGCAGCTGCGCCTCCTGGCGCTGGGCGTTGAACCCGAACGGGCACCCCGGGTCCGTGTAGATCGTGACCTTCACGCGGTCCATCTGCTCACCTCTAGATCGTTGACTTCTCAACATCCTAGATGAGTGCGCTCGCCTGCTCCTGTAGCGTGGATCCGTGAGCAGGCCACGATCCAGCCGACAGCCGGCGGCGCCGTCGTTCATCTACGTCGTCGGACGCGTCAATCAGGGCATTCGCCGCGAGATGCGAAACCGGCTCGCGCAGTGCGGCCTCAGCGTCCAGGAGTACACGGCGCTGTCGGTCCTGTCCGCGCGGCCCGGCCTGTCCAACGCCCAGCTCGCACGCCGCTCGCTGGTCACGCCGCAGTCGATGATCGAGATCCTCAACAAGCTCGAGCACCGGGGCCTCGTCCAGCGCGAGGTCGATCCGAGGCACGCCCGGATCCTCCGCGGAACGGTGACCGCCAAGGGCGCCGAGGCGCTCGCCGTCGCGGACCCGGCGGTCGCCGAGATCCAGGAGGAGATCCTCGCCGACCTCCCGGACCGGGAGCGGGCGGTCGTGCTCGACGGGATGCGAAGCGCGATGAACCGGCTGTCCGGTGGAAGCTAAGGGCGCAGGCGCAGCAGCCGCGCTGCGTTCTCCTTGAGCACCAGCGGCCGGACCTCGTCTTTGATCGGCAGCTTCTCGAAGTCCGACAGCCACCGGTCGGGCGATAGCAGCGGGTAGTCCGAGCCGAACAGCATCTTGTCCTTCAAGCGCGTGTTCGTGTACTGGATCAGGTTCTCGGGGAAGTACTTCGGCGACCAGCCCGACAGGTCGATATAGACGTTGGGCTTGTGGACGGCGATCGCGAGCGCCTCGTCCTGCCAGGGGAATGAGGGGTGCGCGAGGATGATGTCCATCGATGGGAACTCGGCCGCGACGTCGTCGACGGCCATCGGGTTGGAGTACTTGAGCCGAACGCCGCCGCCGCCGGGCATGCCGGCGCCGATGCCGGTCGTCCCGGAGTGAAACAGCGCGATCAGTCCAGCCTCGGCGATCACCTCATACAGCGGGAAGTGCTCGGGATCGTTGGGCCAGAACGCCTGCGTGTTGGGGTGGAACTTGAATCCGCGCACGCCGGCGTCGATCAACTCCCGTGCCTCGCGCACGCCGAGCTTGCCCTTGTGCGGATCGACGCTGCCGAACGGGATCATCACGTCGGGGTTGGCGCGGGCCGCTTCGAGCACCGCGTCGTTGCCCAAACGACGGCGGCCCATCCCCGCCTCGTCGTCGACGGTGAACACGACCGCGAGCATGTTGCGCTCCCGGTAGTAGTCGGCGACGTCCTGCGCGGTCGGCTGCACCGGTCCAGCGCCGAAGTACTTCGCCGCCGCGTCGAGCAGCTCGAGCGTCACCTGATCCTGCGGCTCGCCCTCGTTGCGCTCGGCGTGCACGTGCACGTCGATCGCCGTCAAGCGGTCGACATCGATCGTCGCGGGCACGGTGCGTCTAGCCGTAGATGCGGACGAGGCAGTCCGCGACGCAGACCGGCTTGTCTGAGCCTTCGGCCTCGATCGTCACGCGCTGCTTGACCTGGAGGCCGCCGCCGGCCTCGGTCACTTCGACGATCTCAGCGCCGCCGCGCCACTTCGCGCCGACCTTCAGCGGCGCGGGGAAGCGAACGCGATCGAGCCCGTAGTTGACGGCCATCTTCGCGTCGCTGATGCTCATCAGCTGCTGGCCCACCGCTGCGGTCAATGACAGCGTCAGGAACCCGTGGGCGACCGTCCCGCCGAACGGCGTCTGCTTGGCCCGCTCGACGTCCACATGGATGAACTGGTGGTCGTCGGTAGCGTCGGCGAACTGGTTGACCCGCTCCTGGGTCATTTCCTCCCACTCGGTGTAGCCGAGGTGGGTTCCGGCGCTCTCGCGCAGGCTCGCCAAGTCGGTGACTCCTGCGCTCGCGTTGGTGCTGGTCATCTTGCGCTCCGGTCGACTTTGAGTGTCAGGTTTCCGAACCTTACCCTGGGTTCGGGGGGTGTGTCAGAACACTACCCATGGCGCCGCCGCTGCCGGGCAATCCGTAGTCCCTACGGACTCGATTCGGACCTCGCTACCGATAAATCATCTATGGATGATGTGCTAATCGGTCCCCCGCAGGCCGACGGGAATCACTTCTCGTGCTCGATGAGCGCGGTGCTGCTCGCGCGCGTGCACGCCTACGGAGGCGATCAGGCGGTCGCGCAGCTGTTGGCGATCGCGCAGTGCCGGCGCTCGCCCGAGTACCTGCTCGACATCACCAACTGGATCTCCTACGACGAGGCGATCGCGCTCTGGCAGGCCGGGGCGCACGTCACCCACCATCCCGAGTTCGCCCACGCGGTCGGCACCGACGCCGCCGAGCGCCTCAACGCCTCGCCGGTCGCGGCGCTGCTTCGCTCGCTCGGATCGCCCGAGAACGTCTACCGCCAGATCGCGACGACCGCCAGCAAGTTCAGCGTCGCCGCACAGCTCGAAGCGACCGACGCGGGTCCCGGGTTCGCAGAGATCGTCGCGACGGCCGCCCCGGGCCTCGAGCGCAGCGCGCACCACTGCGCGTGGACGCGCGGCCTGCTGAGCACGACAACGACTCTGTTCGGGCTGCCGCGCGCCTCCGTACGCCACGACGAATGCGCGGCATTCGGCGCCGAGCGCTGCCGCTACCGGATTACTTGGGACGCCGACGAGGCGAAGGCGACCGCCGACGCGTCGGGCCAGGTCGTCGCCCTGCGCCAGCAGGTCGACGCGATGCGCGAGCGTTTGCACAGCATGTTTGCCACGGCGTCTGACCTGATCGCGGCCGACCACATCGATGACGTGCTCGCGCGGATCACCGACCGAGCGGCGGTCGAGGTTCGCGCCCCGCGGTACCTGGTTGCAGTCCGACTGAAGCCGGGCGGCGAGATCCACTGCCACCACAAGGGCTTCGACGAGGAAGAGGCGATGGAGTACGCACGGCTCGTACTCGAGCGCCACCCGGCGTCGCACCCGGACTCGTGGCTCGTCGTCCCGGTCGGCTCGACTCGCCACGAGTACGGCCGGCTGCTGGCGATGAACCACGCCGACCAGCGCTTCTTCCCGCAGGAGCGTGAGCTGCTGCAGGTCTATGCCCGCTACGCGGCGAGCGCACTCGACGGCGCGACGGCGCTGCTCGAGGCACAGCAGCGTTACGACCAGTCGGCCGCGCTGCTCGAGCTCGCCCGGGCGCTGGCGGCCGCGGGCACCAGCCGCGAGGTCGCGCTGCGGCTCGCCGAGGCGGTCCCCGCCGTCGTCGACTGCGACCGCGCGAGCGTGCACCTGTGGGACCCGATCGGCGGCGAGCTCGTCCAGCAGGCGATCTACCGCCGCGACGGGGTCGAGGACGACGAGGGGTTGACCTCGCGCAAGCCGACCTCCGGCGGTCCGCTCGAGCGCCTGCTCAACAACCCCGCCCGGGAGCCGATCTTCGTCGACGCCGACAACGGGCCGCCGGTGATGCGCGAGCTCAACGCGAAGGTCGGCGCACTCGCGACTATCGCGATGCCGATCGCGACCGCAGACGCGCTGCTCGGCCTGCTCGTCGTGTCGGTGACCGAGCGCCCGCAGCGCCTCAAGCCGGGCCCAGACCTGCTGGACCGGCTCTCCGGTGTCGCCGCCCAGGCGACGACGGCGCTGCAGAACGGAGCGCTCGTCGACCAGATCACCCACCAGGCGCTCCATGACCAGCTCACGGGCCTCGCCAACCGGCTGCAGTTCACCGACCAGCTGCGGGTCGCGATCAACCGAGCCCGTCAGAGCTCGCAGTCGCTGACGCTGTTCTACGTCGACCTCGACGGCTTCAAGCCCGTCAACGACGAGTTCGGCCACGAGGTCGGCGACCAGCTGCTGGTCGCCGTAGGCAAGCGCCTGAGTGCGTGCACACGCGCCGACGACACGGTCGCGCGGCTCGGCGGCGACGAGTTCGCGATCCTGATCCACACCCACACGTCGCCGAGCGAGGGCGACGCCGTGATCGCGCGTCTCGCCCGCGCGTTCGAGGATCCCTTCAAGATCGGTGAGCACCGCCTGCGCCTCGGTGCGAGCATCGGCCGTGCCGTGTACCCGATCGACGCCGACACGGCCGACGAGCTGCTGCGGCGCGCCGACGCCGCGATGTTCGAGCACAAGCGCGGGCGCAGCGGCCCCCGCAGCGCGCTGCCTGCGTAGCGATTCGCGCCGCGGGCTCCCCGACCGAGGGAGGCGCAGGCGTACCATTGACCACATGACCGCACTCGGCGTGTCGCTTCTAATCGTGGGAGCGATCGTGATCGTGGCCGAGGCGCACGTGCCATCGCTTGGGATGCTCGGCGGACCGGGCGTCGTCGCCGTGGGCGTTGGTGCCGTGCTCGCAGTCAGCGGTCTCGGTGGCGGACTTGCGCTCGCACTGATCACTGCGCTGCTGCTCGTGGTAGCCGGGGTCGCGGCCGTGGGCATCTCGGTGACCAAGGGCATGGCTGTCCGCAGACGCCCCGTGCGATCTGGGGCCGAGGGTCTGATCGGGCATCTCGGGACCGTGCGCAGCTGGAGCGAACCGACCGGAAAGGTGCTCGTCGACGGGTCGCTGTGGAGCGCGCGGCGCTCGATCATCGACGAAGAGCAGGCTGAACTACACGCCGGCGATCAGGTTGTCGTCGAGCGGCTCAACGGACTGACCGTCGCGGTGCGCCGCGCCGAGGAATGGGAGCTGACGCTGTGATTGCAGTCCTGATCGTCCTGATCGTGCTGGTCGTGATCGGCCTGGCCGTCGCGGGCGCGTCGGTTCGCGTGCTGCGCGAGTACGAGCGTGGCGTGGTGTTCCGGCTCGGCCGGCTGATGGACCAGCGCGGACCCGGGCTTGTGCTGCTGGTCCCGTCAATCGACCGGATGGTCCGCGTCAGCCTGCGAACGGTGACGCTGACAGTCCCGCCCCAGGAGACGATCACACGCGACAACATCCCGGTTCGCGTGACCGCGGTCGTGTACTACCGCGTCGTCGACTCCAACAGCGCCATCACGCAGGTCGAGAGCTTCCACAACGCGACTCTGCAGATCGCCCAGACGACACTGCGCTCGGTGCTCGGCGGCGTCGACCTCGACTCGCTGCTGGCCGAGCGCGACCGCCTCAACGAGAGCCTGCAGCACGTGATCGACGCGCAGACCGAGCCGTGGGGGATCAAGGTCACGACCGTCGAGATCCGGGACGTTGAGATACCCGAGCGGATGCAGCACGCGATCGCGCGCCAGGCGGAGGCCGAGCGCGAGCGCCGCGCGAAGATCATCAACGCCGAGGGCGAGTTCCAGGCCGCGGCCAAGCTGGCGGAGGCGGCCGACGTGATCGGCCGCAACCCGACCACGCTGCAGCTGCGCTACCTGCAGACGCTGCGCGAGATCGGCGGCGCCGGCCAGACCTCGACGATCATCTTTCCGATCGACCTCGTCAAGCCGGCGATCGACGCCCTCCGCGGGGCGGCCAATGGGGTGGCCGGCGATTCTGGCGGCGAGCTCAGCGCGGGGTCGGGAGCCGAGCTCGAGCACGGTGCGCGCGGCGAGCTCGCGTCGGGGCCGGAGTCAGCCGCGCCGGGAGTTGATCGCCAGCCCCTCGATCGAGACGACTCCGCTTAGCACCTGGGCCGTGAGCCGATGGGTGCCGCCGTTGGCGGGCTGGCTGTAGATCACCTGGCGGTTGTGCGTCCGCGAGGAATGCAGACGCACGTTGCGTGAGTTGCCGTCGAACGTCACCCGCATGCTGCCGGCCCGCGGGCCGCGCTCACCGATGATCTGGACCGCGCCGCCGACGTAGCGCAGGGTCAACTTCGAGCCGGGCTCAGAACTGCGGATCGCCTGCCCCTCCCACGCACCTCGGACCTTGCCGAGGTGCCAGTCGCCCGTGTAGCGAGCACCCTTGAGGTGCACGCCGCTCGGGACGATCGTCGTGGCGGTCGCAAACGCGCCCGCGAGCCCCGACGAGCTGGTGCCGCGCACCCGGAACTCGTACGTCTTGCCCGCGGTTCCGGCGAACACCAGCGAGCGCCGCGCGGTCGACGCCAGCAGCGTCTTCCAGGCGCCGGATCCTGACTGGGCCTGGACGGTGTAGCTGTCCGCGCCGGCGCCGACGGAGCTCCACGACAGCGGGATCCGCGGCCTGCTCGCCGCGCTCGACGCCAGTGCCGGGGCCCTGATCCGCACCGAGGGCGGCGCATTGGTGGCCGCCAGCGGGCAGCTACGCGTGAACACGTCGGAGCCGAACGACTGCTCGCCCGAGAGCCCGGCGTAGCCAAGGTGCGAGAGGCCGAAAAGGTCCTCGACGCTGCGCAGCATCGTGTAGTGGTTGTAGGCCTGCTGGGTAACCGTCCCGGGCGCGATGCAGGGCGACAGAAGGACCGTGCCGACGTCGCCGCCACCGATCCCGCTGATCCCGGGCAGCGGCGACCCCGGACCGGGGATCTCGCCGCAGCACGAGCTCGCGTCGTCTGTATCGGCCTCGTCGAAGGTGATGATCAGCAGCCCGTTCTGGGTGCGGAAGGCCGGCGAGCTGGTGATCGCCGGGACCCACTTGCGCAGGAATGCGTCGGCCTGGACGAGTCCGCCCGGCTGGCCGTCGACGCAGGGTGCGTCGTGACCGTCGTTGCACAGATCAGGGGTGATGAACACGTAATTGGGCGTGTCGCGAGCGTTCGCTAGGTCCTTGGTGAGCATGTCGAGCCCGACCACGTGCGTGTCGCACAGCGTTGTGTCGTCGATGGTCGAGTGGAAGTAGACGAACGGGTTGTGGCGAGTCGCGTACTGGTCGGTCGCCTCGGCCTTCTGGGTACCGTCGACCATCCCGATCCCCGGATGGCCGCACAGCGACGACTCGCGCGCCGGGTCGGCGCCCATGTCCTCGTTGTAGTCGCGCCAGGTGAGATCTGCGCCGAGCAGTTGGTCGCCGATCGTCTGCACGTTGGCCGGATACACGCACCCGGCTCCGAGCTGCTGGCCGTCGGGTCCGATCGCACTCGCCGGGAAGTCCGAGAACGTCTGGCAGTCGGCCTGCGTGTCGGGATTCGGCGCCTGTCCGGAGATCATCGCGATGTAGTTGTCGTTGCTCTCGTGCCCGATCCCGTAGTAGTTGGGCAGATACGCGCCCTGGGAACGGAGCGTCTGCGACAGGTAGGGCGCCGGACTCCCGGGGCCGAACGTGGTCGAGGCGGACTCGTTCTCGAGCACGATCACGAACACGTGGTGGATCGAGGGCTGGGCAGCGTTTGCGGGCACGGCCGGGCCTGCGGACGTCAGGGACGCGGCGAGTGCCAGGCACGCCGCGAGCGCGATGGCCGGCGCGAGGCGCTTCACAGCGGCACACCCGGACCGCATGAGCGGCGGGCGCCACGCCGGTCCGCAGCCACGATGCTCGCCTTGCGGTGACGCCGGCGCGCGGTGTCGTAGCGCGCGGCCGCCGTCGTGCACGCGCGCGACACGTTCACCTGCTGCGAGGTGTCGTTGGCGAACATGCGGTTGTCGCCGCTCTCTTCCAGGAACGCGCAGACGGTCCGCTCGCCGTAGTTCGTCGGCGCGCCCGAGCCGTGGGCCGTCACGGCGTATGGCTTGCCGGTCGCCGGCTGTGGGTTGAGCTGCTGGTCGAGCAGCGTCACGCCAGGGGTCGTCGCGAACGTGCCGCCGCACTCGCCGGCGAGCTTGACTGCGATCCGCAGCGGTGCGGTGGCGTTGTCGAGCACATCGGGGTCGGCGCTGATCTGCACGTTGACCGCCAGCGGCTGGTGAAGCCGCGCGACCGGTGCGACCTTGATCGCCAGCTGTACGGGGGTGAAGCTGTCGGCCTGCGCCGCGACCGCTGTGGCGGCTGTGGCCGTGGCCAGCGTGGCCGCGAGTGCCAGCCTGCCGAGGCCGCTCACGGGCGCATCCCGAGCTTCGACGGGTGGCGGAACATCGTCGCCGGGGTCGCCGGGCGGTAGTTGAAGTGCAGGCGCTCGAGGTAGCCCGACGTGATCAGGTTGGCGAGGTCGTGGGGCTTGGGGCGCTCGGGCGCGACCGGTTCGGGCGCCCACCTGTCGTGCGTCGCCAGCGGCGTGCCGGGCACGGGCGGCTGCGGGAGCGGCACCGGCAGCGGCGGGAGCGGCACCGGCAGCCCGGTCAGCGGCGAGCTGCCGCTGCACGCCGTCGCCATGATGTGCGGCGGCGACGGCAGGTCGGGCACGTCGTAGTTGGGCTTTGACTCCCAGTCGAACGAGTTGGCGATGTTGTTCGCGTACAGGTCGCGCGGCGTCAACGGCCCGAGGCCGTAGCGGTAGCGGATCATCTTCAGGATCGACTCAAACCCGTAGATCGAATGGTCGACGTGGCCCCGCCGCGAGTACGGCGACACGACGACCGCCGGGATCCTCAGGCCCATCTGGCCGAAGTCCTTGTTGATGTCAGAGCTCGCGCGCAGGTCGGGGACGCGGGGCGGCGGTACGTGGTCGAAGAACCCGCCCCACTCGTCGTAGACGATGAACAGCGCACCCCGTTTGAACTGCGGCGAGCTCAGGAACGCGTGCACGACGTCGGCGATGAACGCCTGGCCGACGCGCACGTCGCCGTGCGGGTGCTCGTCGCCCGAGGTGCCCTGGTCCTCGCCGTTGAACGAGGGGTCGACGAACGAGAGCGCCGGCAGCGTGCCCGTCGCCGCCTGCTCGTAGTAGGTCTGGACGGGGCTGGAGCGCGCAATCCCGGGAGCCCCCCACAGCGCCGAAACCGGAATGTCGGTGAAGTAGTAGCGGTTGGAGACGCCCTTGGCCGCCAGCGCCTGGAAGATCGTCGTGTCGGGGAACCCGAGCTTGCCGCCTGCGCCGATCGGGATCGTGTTGTCGATCATCCCGTAGGACTGGCCCGAGTGCATGTACTCGCGGTTGGGGTACGTCGAGGACAGCAGCGAGCAGAAGAAGCGGTCATACGCCGTGAACGCCTTGGCCACGTGCGGCGTGAACGGCAGGTCCTGCTCGGCGTAGTAGCCGATCGAGAATACGTCGCTCTGGGCGCGCAGGAAGCCGTCCATCCTGCCGCCGTCCATCTCGGTGCGGCCGCCCTGCCACGAATGATCGGGGTCGAGGAACCCGCAGCCCTGGAAGTTGTCGGCCAGCCGGTGGGTCGCGAACTGGTGCCCCTGCGCGTCGGTGAACCGCAGCCCGGCCTGGCGTCCGTCGGCCCCCGGCAGCCAGCCGAGGTAGTGGTCGAACGAGCGGTTCTCCATCATCAGCACGACGAACGTGTCGATCGGCAGGTTGCGGGGCGAGGGGATCGCGACCTGGCGCTGTACGCGCGCGGCCGCGGCGATCACCGTGTCGGGATGCAGCGTCAGCCCAACGCTTGCCGCCAGCCCCGCGGTGACCGCAGTCCGCTGGAGGAAATCCCTCCGTGTGTGCAGCTCGTCCGGGGCGACGGTCGCTAGGCGCTCGGCCTCGAGCGGATCGCGGATGTCGCTCACTGCGGCGGCATCATATGCCGCAATTGGCCGGAATTGTGCAGTTGGTGTGATCTGGTTGGCCGGATGGTCAGGGCACGGACCGGGTTATTGCCGCGGGACCCGCCAAGCCCCCGCGAACCTGCATTTCCCAGTGCCGACGCGGGTCAGTGAAGCTCGCGCCCCGCCTCCCGCACTACCCTCAAAAGCAATGGCAACACGCGACGACATCCGCAACCTCGCGATCATCGCCCACGTCGACCACGGCAAGACGACGCTCGTCGACGCGCTGCTGTGGCAGTCCGGGGCGTTTCGCGCCAACCAGGACGTCGCCGATCGGGTGCTCGACTCGATGGATCTCGAGCGCGAGAAGGGGATCACGATCCTCGCCAAGAACACGGCCGTCCACTACGCCGGCGTCAAGCTGAACATCGTCGACACGCCGGGCCACGCCGACTTCGGTGGCGAGGTCGAGCGCGGGCTGACGATGGTCGACGGCGTGCTGCTGCTCGTCGACGCCAGCGAGGGCCCGCTGCCGCAGACGCGGTTCGTGCTGCGCAAGGCGCTCGAGGCGCGGCTGCCGGTGATCCTCGTCGTCAACAAGATTGACCGGCCCGACGCGCGCGTCGACGAGGTCGTCGACGAGGTCTACGAGCTGTTCCTCGACCTCGACGCCGACGAGTCGCAGATCGACTTCCCGATCGTCTACACCAATGCCAAGGCCGGGCAGGCGTCGCTCGATCACTCGATCCCGGGGACCGACCTCGGCCCGCTGCTCGACCTGCTCGTCGAGCACGTCCCACCGCCCCAGTACGAACCCGGCCACCCGCTTCAGGCGCACGTCACCAACCTCGACGCCTCGCCGTACGTCGGCCGGCTCGCGATCTGCCGCGTGCGCAACGGCACGATCCGCCGCGGCGAGACGATCGCCTGGTGTCGCGCCGACGGCGAGATCGAGCGCGTCAAGGTTTCCGAGCTGTACGTGACCGAGGCGCTCGATCGCGTCGACGCCGACGACGCCGGGCCTGGCGAGATCATCTCGGTCGCCGGGATCCCCGAGATCACGATCGGCGAGACGCTCGCCGATTCCGATGACCCGCGTCCGCTGCCGGTGATCACCGTCGACGAGCCGTCGCTGTCGGTCACGATCGGGATCAACACATCGCCGCTGGCGGGGCAGGACGGAGACAAGCTGACCGCCAGCCAACTGCGCGCACGCCTCGACCGAGAGCTCGTCGGCAACGTCTCACTGCGCGTTGAGGAGACCGAGCGTCCCGACGTCTGGGAGGTTCAGGGGCGCGGCGAGCTCGCGCTCGCGATCCTCGTCGAGTTGATGCGACGCGAGGGATACGAGCTGACCGTCGGCAAGCCGCAGGTCGTCACTCGCGAGATCGACGGAAAGGTGTGCGAGCCGGTTGAGCGGATGAGCGTCGACGCTCCCGAGGAGTACGTCGGCGTGATCACGCAGCTGCTGGCGATGCGCAAGGGCCGGATGGAGCAGATGGTCAATCACGGCACCGGCTGGGTGCGCATGGAGTACCTGGTGCCGGCGCGCGGGTTGATCGGATTTCGAACCGAGTTCCTGACCGAGACGCGGGGCACCGGACTCGTGCACCACGTGTTCGACCGATGGGAGCCCTGGCACGGCGAGCTTCGCACGCGGCCGAGCGGCTCGCTCGTCGCCGACCGCCGCGGCAGCGTAGCCGCGTTCGCGCTGTTCAACCTGCAGGAGCGAGGCACCCTGTTCGTCGGCCCCGGCGAGGAGGTCTACGAGGGAATGATCGTCGGCGAGAGCGCGCGTGCAGAGGACCTCGACGTCAACGCCACCAAGGAGAAGCACCTCACCAACATGCGCTCCTCGACGGCCGACGAGCTCGTGCGGCTGGTGCCCAAGCGGCAGATGTCGCTCGACCAGGCGCTCGAGTTCCTGCGCGAGGACGAGTGCGTCGAGGTGACCCCGGATGTGGTCAGGCTGCGCAAGGTCGATCTCGACAAGAACGCGCGCTTGAAGCGCGCCCGCGTCGCGGCGCGCGCCTGATAACTGCACGCTACGGTTCGCCGATGGGCGTAGGCAGGGTGTGGGTGACGATCCCCACCTTCAACGAGGCCGGCAACATCGAGCGGATCGCGCGAGCGGTGATCGACCAGCTCGAGCGTTGCGCGCCTGGCGACCACCGGCTGCTGATCGTCGACGATGCGTCGCCTGACGGCACCGGCCAGATCGCCGACTCGCTCGCTGAGGAACTGCCTGCGATCGAGGTGCTGCACCGCGAGGGCAAGGAGGGACTCGGACGCGCCTACCTGGCCGGATTCGAGCACGCGCTCGCCGGCGGCGCGGAGTTCGTCTGCGTGATGGATGCCGACTTCTCGCACGACCCCCGGCACGTGCCCGAGCTGCTTGCGGCCGCGTCGCACTCCGATCTCGCGATCGGGTCGCGCTACGTGCCGGGCGGCCGGATCGTCAACTGGCCGCCGCTTCGCCGGCTGCTGAGCCGCGCAGGCTCGCTGTACGCGCGGATGATCCTCGGCGTCGGGATCCGCGACCTGACGAGCGGCTTTCGCTGCATCCGCCGGGAGGTGCTCGAGACCGTCGAGCTGCCCACGCTGCGCTCGCAGGGGTACGTGTTCAACATCGAGCTCACCTACCGGGCGCTGCTCGCGGGCTTTCAGGTCGCCGAGGTGCCGATCGTGTTCTACGACCGGACCGTCGGCGACAGCAAGATCTCGCTGACGATCGCGATCGAGGCGCTGACGCTCGTGCCGGTGTTGCGGTTCCCGGCGCTGCGCCGGACGTGGCCGGCGACGACGGCGCCGCTCGCCGATCCCGGCGCGAGGCTCGGGCAGGGGCCGCTCAGTATGGCCAATCCTCACGGCAGCCAAGAAGCGCCGCCAGCGGCCGAAGCTCCGCAACGATCAGCACCTTGATCATGACGTTGCGGGCGAAGTAGGGCAGGCCGCCGAGCTGCTCGAGTGCGTTGCGCAATCGCGCCCGTCGCCCGAGCCGCGCGTGGCGGTAGCGCGCGAGCGAGCCGTCGCGTCCCTGGTAACGCCACCGCGACGAGAACACCAGCACACGCAGCTGCGCGAGCGTGACCCCGATCGCACTGAAGGCGTCGTGCATCAGCATCGTCCCGCCGAACCCGACGCGCCCGCCCCACCGCTCGATGTCCTCGCGCGCCGCGCGGTAGCGATGGGCGCCGTCGATGTAGAGCAGGTCGACGTCGCCGTCGACCTCACCGAGCGCCGTCTGCGAGAACGTGCGGACGTGGCGCACGCGCTGTCGTACCTCTGCGCGAGCCAGGTTGCGCTCGAACGCCGCGTGGTCGCAGTCGCCGTGCTCGGAATTGGGGCCGGTCTCCTGCGGCCCGCGGTCGCCGCCGCCGTGCGGGTCGATCGCGATCAGCTCGACCCCTGCCGGCGCCGCCGATGCGAGCACGATCGTCGAGCGTCCGCGAAACGAGCCGATCTCGACGATCCGTCCCGGCGCGGCGACGCGCGCGGCGCACTCGAACAGCGAGCGCGCCTGGTCGTCTGTCAGCCAGCCCTCGACGCCACTGACACGGCGCAGTGCCTGCTCGAAGCTGATCACGAGCGCTCATGGGCGACGCGCCGGCGGACGACCGCAAGCGTGGTCGCCGCGGTCCGCTCCCAGGTGAACGTCAGCGCCCGTTCGCGGGCGGCCGCGCCGAGACGTTCGAGCAGCTCGGAGTCATCGAGCAGCATCCGCACCTTGCGCGTCATCTCCTCGGGCGTCTGCGACAGCACGCCCGTCTGCCCATCGACGATCGACTCGCGCAGGCCGCCGACGGCGAGCGCCGCGCTCGGGGTCCCGCACAGCGCCGCCTCCATCACGGTCAGCGACCATCCTTCCGACGCCGAGGCCGTGACGTGCAGCCAGGCGCTGCGGTACAGGTCGGCCTTGGTCTGCTCGTCGACGCGGCCGTGCACGCGCACGCGGTCGCCCAGCCCGCGACGCGAGATCTCTTCGCTGAGGGTCTCGCCGTGGTCGCCCTCGCCGACGATGTCGAGCGACACCTCCGGTCCCAGCTCGACGAGCATGTCGAGCAGCAGCTCGACGCGCTTGTATGCCTTCAGGCGCCCGACGAACAGCAGGCGGGGATCGGCTGCGCGCTCACCCAGGCCGTACGGTCCGGGGCCGATCCCGCAGTAGGCGAGCGTGATGTGGTCGGCCGGGATCCGATCGATGCTGACGAGCTCGTCGCGCGCGGACTCCGAGATCGTCAGAAACGGCGTGCGGCGGTACAGCAGGCGCAGCGGCAGCTCCTCGAACAGCGCTGCCATCAGCCGCCCGATCCGCGGCCCGAACTCGCCGATGTAGAGGTCGCGGTGGGGGTGGTTGACGAGCGCGACCCGCGGCATTCGCAGCCACAGGGGGGTCAGGAACACGATCCCGTTGATCACCTCGAACACGACGTCGGCATCGCGGCCGATCCCGCGGATCACCGCCCACGCCGAGCGCGGGAAAACCGAGCCCCGTCCGCCCATGCGATGCACGACGAGATTGGGCTCGATCTGCTCGACCGGCGCGCAGCCGGGGTATGAGCCGGCGACCACCGTCACCTCGTTGCCCCAGCGCGCCCAGCGGACCGCGTTGGCGTACACGTTCTCGCCGGTGCCGCCACCCTGGGGGTGCGTCCAGTCCCGATCGGCGAGCACGAGGATCTTCAGCGGGGCGCCGTCGGCATTCGAGTCGGCGGTGGGCTCCACGAACGCCGACACTGTACTGACGGTCGGCCGTCGATACCCTGACACTGCTTGAGCGAGCCCGGCTACACGCCCCAGCCGCCCGTCGCTCGTGTGCGGCGCGCGGTGTCTATGCGCGGCGTACGGCCGGTGGTCGGCGACCTCGCTCGATTCGGCACGCAGGCGCTCGCCGGCCTGCCGTGGGCCGTCCGCGGATCGCGCGGGAGCTTCGAGCTGATGGGCCGCCGCTACCCGTACCTGCATCACGGCCACAAGCTCACATGGCTGACCGAGCGCGCGGTCGAGGTGCCGGTCGCGCAGGCGATTGTCGACGGTGCCGCCGGCAAGCGCGTGCTCGAGGTCGGAAACGTGCTGTCGCACTACCGACCGCAGACGCACGTCGTGCTCGACAAGTACGAGCACGCGCCGGGCGTGCTCAACCTCGACGTGCTCGAGCTCGACGGCCTCGGCCAGTTCGACCTGATCGTCGCGATCTCGACGCTCGAGCACGTCGGCTGGGACGAGGCGCCCCGCGACCCGGGTAAGCCGCTGCGCGCGATCGGTGCGCTGCGATCGGTGCTGGCGCCGGGCGGGCTGCTCGTGATCACGGCGCCGATCGGCTACAACCCCGCGCTCGATGCCGCGTTTCGCTCCGGGGAGGCGGGGCTGTCGCGCTCTACGGCGCTACGCCGTGAGCCGGGCACCACCCGGTGGCGCGAGCTGGCGACCGACGACGTGTGGACGACGCCGTATGACTTCTTGATCTTCAGGGCACGGGCGGTGCTGTTCGGCTTCATCGACGCACCGGGGCCTTGAGCGCGCCTCCGCGGATCGGGGCGCGCCCGCGGATCGGGGCGCGCGGGATCACCGCCTCGATCGGAACGCGCGCGGTGGCGCGGAGCCTGCGCCGCTCGCGCAGCGCACCGGGCAATAGCGGCAGGGCCGCCGCGACCGCGCCAAGGTGTGCGCGCAGGCGCCGCTCGTGCAGCGCGTGCCACGCCCAGCCGAGCTGGCGGTAGGCGACGAGCCCCAGCCAGCGTGGCGGAAACGTCTTGGCGACGACCAGGATCGTGTTGCGCGCGACGTAGTGCTGGTGGCCGCCGCTGAGCTGGTGCGAGGACCCCTCGCCCGCGTGCAGCGCCACCGCCGGCTCGTAGCGGCACGACCAGCCCGCGAGCCGTAGCCGCATCGCCAGGTCGATGTCCTCGAGGTAGGCGAAGAACCGCTCGTCGAAACCGCCGATCGACAGCACCGCCTCGCGGCGGTATAGCGCCGCGCCGGCGCACGCGCCGAACACCTCCCCCGGCTGATCCCACTGACCCTCGTCGACGCCGAAGCGCCCGCGTTGCTCGCACGCACCGTCGCGCCGCAGGACGTCGCCGGCGTCGTATACACGCGAGTGATCGGCGAGCGACAGCATCTTGCAGGCCGCCGAGGCGGCGCCCGCGTGGGCTTCGAGCGCCGCTGCCATCCGCCCCAGCCAGTCGGGATCGAGCACGACGTCGGTGTTGAGCAGCGCGACGAGTTCGCTGCGGGCGGCGCGAATGCCCTCGTTGGCGGCGCCCGCAAACCCGGTGTTGCGACCGAGTGCGAGCACCGTGACCTCGGGGTGCTCGCCCGCCAGGTATTCGAGCGATCCGTCGGTCGAGCCGTTGTCGACGACGATCACCTCCGCGGCGGCGCGGTCTTGCGCGGTGATCGCGTCGAGGCATCCGGGCAGCCACGAGCGCCCGTTCCAATTCGGGACGACGATCGCAATCCCCGGCTCGGCGGCGGACAAGCCGCGATCTTCCCGGATCGTCATGATTCGCGCGTGCCTGTCCTGCGTGCAGCCGCGGTCGCGTTCGCGGTCGCGGCGTGCTTGTGGTTCGCGATCGGCGCCCGCCAAGCGCACGAGGTCACGGTCGCGACGAACATCATCACCTCGTCGCACACGCCGGCGAGCCTCGCGCGCGCGTCGTCGGCGTTGAGCTCGGCGGCGTTCCTCAACCCCGACCAGAACGTCGACATCCTCCGCGGCCGCGTCGCGATCGCCCGCGGCCAGGTCGCACACGCGCAGCAGATCCTCAGCCGCGTGACCGCGCAGGAGCCACTGAACCTCACCGCCTGGATCTGGTTCACGGGCGCGAGCCTTGGCGACAAGCAGGCCGGCACGCTCGGGGCGCAGCAGATCGCAAAGCTCGACCCGCTCGACGCGCGGGTCGTCGGCCGCTAGCTCGTCGGCCGGGTCCGGCGCGGCTCTTTCAGGCGCAGGAACGGCAGCTCGACGTAGCGGTAGCTGAGCGTCGCGATGATCACGGTCGCGGCGAACGTCGCCGCCAGCAGCACCAGCGTCAGCAGGTGGCCAACGTGCGTCACCAGGCCAAGGCCCGACGCCGAGAAGTGCGCGGGATCGGCGGGATCGCCGATCCACTCGGCGACCGTCAGGTGGTAGAGGTAGACGCCGTAGGAGATCAGGCCCAGGCCGAGCATCGGTCGCCACCCGAGGATCCGGCGCGGCAGGCCGCCC
>DASXDD010000240.1:0-21098 GCA_036490775.1 Solirubrobacteraceae bacterium
GCCTGCGATCAAGGCAAATGCGATCTACGGGACCGGCTATCCGTTGTTCACGGCGCTCGGCCGGCCGCTGATCGCCAAGCTCGCGGTGGCACACGCGCGCGAGACCGGCTGCGACACGATTGCCCACGGCTGCACCGGCAAGGGCAACGACCAGGTCCGGATCGAGGCGACGATCGCGACGCTCGCGCCCGAGCTGAAGGTGATCGCGCCAGTGCGCTCGTGGCGCATGGGCCGCGAGGAAGAGGTCGCCTACGCGCGCGAGCACGGGATCCCCGTCAAGGGCGGGACCGAGGTCGCGCCGTACTCGATCGACGACAACCTGTGGGGCCGGTCGAGCGAGGGACGCTGGATCGAGGAACTCGACCACGCGCCCGACGACGACGTGTTCCAGCTCGTCACGCGTCCCGAGCAGGCACCCGACGAGGCGGAGACGCTGTCCGTCGGATTTGAGCGCGGCGTGCCGGTGACGCTCAACGACGAGCGCCTCGAGCTGGTCGAGCTGATCGAGCGGGCTGGCGCGATCGGCGCCCGCCACGGGATCGGGATCGTCGACCACATCGAGGACCGGATCGTCGGGCTGAAGGTCCGCGACATCTACGAGGTACCGGCCGCGACGATCCTGCTGACCGCCCACCAGGAGCTCGAGCGGCTCGTCGGCACGATTCACCAGAACCAGTTCAAGCCGACGCTCGACCGTCAGTGGGCCTACCTCGTGTACGCGGGCCTGTGGCTCGAGCCCGTTCGCACCGACCTCGACGCGTACATGGACGCCGCCAACTCGCAGGTGACCGGGACGATCGGCGTCCGGCTCTACAAGGGATCGGCGCGGGTCGTCACCCGTTCGTCGCCAAACGCCATCTACGACGCCCAGCTGGCGACGTTCAGCGAGTCCGGCGGGCTGTTCTCCCAGGAAGCGTCGCCCGGGTTCATCGAGCTGTGGTCGCTGCAGTCGCGAATGTCGTGGCGCGTAAGGCACCCCGACAGCGATGCGTGAGGCCGCTCGACCGCGGGTAGCCCTGAAACATGGGCTACAAGATCCTTGGATATTCGGTCTGGCACGGAGCCAAGTGGTACTTGCGCGGCAAGGTCCCCGGAGCGTCGCGTAAGCCGTCCCCCCGTGCTTTCGCGATCGCCGGCGTCGGCGGAGCCGTGATCGCCGGGGCCGTGCTCGGTCAGCGCCGCGCGACCACCAGCTAGCGTCCCCGCAAGTAGCGGAGTACGCGCAGGGCTCCGTCTGAGCGAGCACCTATGCTCGGTCGCTCGTGGTCGGTCCAGGCCACGCGCTGCCTATGAGCTCCGCCTGCGCACATCTCCACGTCCACTCCGAGTACTCGCTACTCGACGGGGCGTGCAAGATCGATGCGCTCGCCGAACGGGCGGCATCATTTGACCAGCCTGCGCTCGGGCTCACCGACCACGGCGTGATGAACGGCGCCGTCGAGCTGTTCTCGGCCTGCCGAAAGCATCAGATCAAGCCGATCCTCGGCTGCGAGGTCTACGTCGTCGACGATCACCTGCGCCGCGCTCCGGGTCGCCTGGAGCGGTTTCACCTGACGCTGCTGGCCGCGACGGCGACCGGTTACCGCAACCTCGTCAAGTTGTCCTCGGCGGGCTTCTTGGAGGGCTACCAGCGCGGCAAGCCGTCGGTCGACATGGCCCAGATGGCGGCCCACGCGGAGGGCGTGATCGTCCTCACCGGCTGCCTGCAGTCGCGCTTTTGCCAGCATCTGCTCGACGGGCGCCCGGCTGACGCCCGCGCGCACGCCGACGATCTGCTCGAGGCCTACGGCGCAGACAACGTCTACTTCGAGGTCCAGAAGAACGGCCTCGCCCAGCAGGAGCAGGCCAATGAGGGGATCGTCAAGATCGCCCGCGAGGTCGGCAGGCCGCTGGTCGGCACCGGCGACGTGCACTACCTC
This sequence comes from Solirubrobacteraceae bacterium, assembly GCA_036490775.1. Taxonomy (GTDB): domain Bacteria; phylum Actinomycetota; class Thermoleophilia; order Solirubrobacterales; family Solirubrobacteraceae; genus Palsa-465. The sequence continues at coordinate 1,920 of DASXDD010000240.1, forward strand.
GGCCGCGAGGACTACAGCCACCACGCGGCATTGCTGTGCGTGCAGACGAAGTCGACGCTGGCCCAGCCGAAGATCACGTTTGACACCAACGAGTTCTATCTGCGGTCCAGCGACGAGATGGCCGACGCGTTCTCGGAGTGGCCCGAGGCGCTCGAGAGCACGCTCGAGATCGCGCAGCGCTGCGACGTCGAGCTTGAGCTCGGCCGCCAGCTGATCCCGCGCTACCCGACGCCGGACGGGGCGGGGGAGGGCGAGTACCTGCGGTCGCTGGTGGAACAGGGGCTCGCGCTGCGCTACGGCGACCCGCCGCCGGCTGAGGCGCTCGAGCGCGTCGAGTACGAGCTCGGCGTGATCGACCGGATGGGGTTCAACGCCTACTTCCTGATCGTCTGGGACTTCGTCAAGTACGCCAAGGACGCCGGGATCGCCGTCGGCCCGGGTCGCGGCTCCGCCGCCGGCTCGATCGTCGCCTACTCGCTTGCGATCACCGACGTCGACCCGCTGCGCTACGACCTGCTATTCGAGCGGTTCCTAAACCCCGAGCGCGTGTCGATGCCCGACATCGACATCGACTTCTCGGTGCGCGGCCGCGAGCGCGTGATCCGCTACGTGACCGAGAAGTACGGCAAGGAGTCGGTCGCGCAGATCGTGACGTTCGGCAAGATGCTCCCGCGCGCCGCCACGCGCGACGCGGCGCGGGTGCTGGGGATGGACTACGGCACCGGCGATCGGCTTGCGAAGCTGATCCCGGATCCGATCATGGGGCGCTCGCCGAGCTTCGAGGACTGCCTGAAGCTGGGCCAGCCGCTGCGCGCCGAGGTCGATCGCGACGGTCAGGCCAGGCAGATCGTCGACGTGGCCCAGGGGCTCGAGGGGATCGTCCGCAACTCCTCGATCCACGCCGCCGCGGTCGTAATCGCCGACCGTCCGCTGACCGACATCGCGCCGCTACAGATCGCCGACGCCGGCACCGACGACAACGGCGAGCGCGTGTTCCGCACGGTCACGCAGTTCTCGATGAAGCCGATCGAGCAGATCGGCCTGCTCAAAATGGACTTCCTGGGCCTCCGCAACCTCGACGTGATCGAGGACGCGCTCGACATCATCGAGCGCTCGACCGGCGAGCGGCCCGACATGACGACGCTGCCGCTCGACGACCCCAAGACCTACGAGATGATGGCGCGGGGCGACTCGGTCGGCGTGTTCCAGTTCGAGTCCGAGGGCATGCGCGAGACGCTGCGACGGGTCCGCCCGAGCGAGCTCGAGCACCTGATCGCGCTCAACGCGCTGTACCGGCCCGGGCCGATGGAGCAGATCCCCACCTACACGCGCGGCAAGCACAACCCCGACAGCGTCACCTACGCCGACGAGCGGCTTCGCCCGATCCTCGAGTCGACCAACGGCGTGGTCGTCTACCAGGAGCAGGCGATGCAGATCTCCAAGACGATCGCCGGCTTCAGCGGCGCCAAGGCTGACGACCTGCGAAAGGCGATCGGCAAGAAGAACCGCGAGGCAATGGCCAAGCTCAAGCCCGAATTCGTGGCCGGCTGCCGCGCCTCGGGGACATCGGACTCGGTGACCGAGTGGCTGTGGACGACCAACGAGCGCTCGGCTGACTACTCGTTCAACAAGTCCCACTCGGCCTGCTACGCGCTGATCGCCTACCGCACGGCGTGGCTGAAGGCCAACTATCCGGCCGAATACATGGCCGCGCTGATCTCCTCGGTGATGGACACCAAGGACAAGGTGCCGTTCTTCGTCGGCCAGGCCGAGCAGATGGGTATCTCGATCCTGCCGCCCGACGTCAACCTCTCAGACCACGAGTTCGTTGTCGTCGACGGCAACATCCGCTTCGGCCTCGATGCGGTCAAGGGCGTCGGCTTCGCGGCGGTTGAGGGAATCAAGCGCGCGCGCGGCGACGACGGCCCGTTCAGCGATCTGTGGGACTTCTGCGCCCGGGTCGACGGGCGGTCGGTCAACAAGAAGGCGATCGAGGCGCTGATCAAGTGCGGCGCGTTCGGCTCGACCGGTGCGAGCCGCAAGGGCATGCTGTTGGTGCTCGAACAGGCCCAGGGAGCCGGGCAGAAGGCCCAGCAGGACGCTCTGATCGGACAGGGCTCGATCTTCGACCTTGGGGCCGACGTCGGCGGCGGCGACCTCGGCAACGTATCGGTGCCGAGCCACGCGCCGATTCCGATGATCGAGTTCGACCGCAACGAGCTGCTCGCGGCCGAGAAGGAGTCGATCGGGCTGTTCATCTCGGCGCACCCGCTCAAGGAGGTCCGGGCCGCATTGCGCGCCAAGGTCGACTGCACGCTCGGCGAGCTCAGCGGCCGCCGCGACGGCGACTGGGTGACGGTCGGGGGGATGATCACCGAGACCAAGCGGATCCGGACCAAGAAGGGCGATCCGATGATGTTCGCGACGATCGACGACCTCGAGATCTCGGTCGAGATGATCGTGTTCGGAAAGCCGCTGGCCGCCTGCGAGGAGGCACTCGCGCCCGACACGATCGTGGTCGTCCGTGGCCGCGTCGATCACAAGGACCGCGACAAGACGTGCCTGATCGCCCAGCAGGTCGACCGCTTCGAGCCCACGCCCGAGGAGGTGGAGGAAGCTCAGGAGCGCGATGCGCAGGCGGTCGCGCCGCCCGATGCGTTGCGGCTGCGACTCGATGCGACCGCGCTGCCGGCATCGGTGCTCGGTGACCTGCGTGAGTTGCTGTCTGGATTCCCGGGCGAGTCAGAGGTTGTGATCGAGCTGCGCACGTCGGTCGGCGAGCGTCGGCTGAAGCTGGGCACGCAGTTCCGCGTGACCCGCACGGCCGGGCTGCACGCCGAGCTGGACTCGCTGCTCGGCGCCGCGATCCTGACCGAGACGGCGGCGGTCGACGCCGTCAAGCAGCCAGCTCAGGTCGCATAAGCGCGCACGGGTCGGCGGCACTGGCGCCGAGGGGTACGCTTTCCAATATGGATGAGAGCCCACGTGGCAAGGTGACGCGCGTCGGCTTTGGGTTGGCGCTCGTGCTGGTGCTCGGGCTGGCAGCGACGTTCTTGTCGTCCTCAAGCTTGATCCAGCTGATCGGATTCGTGATGCTGATCGGCGTCGCGACGGTGCTGTTGGTCGAGTTTCGCCCCAAGCGCCCTCGCAATCGCCCCGAGCCGCTGCGCGAGCGGACCGGCTACGTGCCGAGCGCCCGGGTCATCGACCCGACCTGGAACGACGGCGACACGGCGATCCGTCTTGAGGACGCAGAGCGCGAGCGGCGTCCGGGCCGCGGCGCTTAAGCGCGACTCACTTCGGCAGCCACGGCCCGTGCCAACCGCCGAACTCGGCGACGAGCTCGTCGGTCGCCGCGGGGCCCCACGAGCCCTTCTTGTAGGGCGCCACCCTCGGCGGTGAGCTCAGCAGCGGCTGCACGACCCTCCACGTCTGCTCGATGCCGTCCTGGCGTGTGAAGTGGGTGCTGTCGCCGACGATCGCGGCGTGCAGCAGGACCTCGTAGGGGGTCGCGCCCTCGCCGCCCTCGTGGGCGAACTCCATGTCGAACTCGATCTCGCCGGCGCCCTGCTGATCGGCTCGCTGGGCGTCGAGCACGATCCTGATCCCGGCGCCGGGGTCGATCTTGAACACGATCTGATTGGGCTGGGGCCGCCGGCGGCTCGACGTCAGGAAGTGGACCTTGGGCGGGTTCTTGAACAGCAGCCGCAGCTCGGTCTGGGTGACCGGCAGGCACTTGCCGGTGCGGATGAAGAACGGCACGCCCGCCCAGCGCCAGTTGTCGATCTCCAGTCGCAGCGCGGCCGACGTCTCGGTCGCGGAGTTGCGGCGAACGCCATCGATCTCGCGGTAGCCCTCGTACTGGCCGCGCACGTAGTACTTCGGGTCGGCATCGGGGATCGCCCTGAAGACCGCCGTCTTGGCGTCCTTCAGCAGCTCGGGATCGCCGCTTGAGGGCGGCTCCATCGCCGCGGTCGCGAGCAGCTGCATCAGGTGGTTTACAACCACGTCGCGCAGCGCACCGACCGGGTCGTAGAAGCTCCCGCGGTCCTCGACGCCGAGCTTCTCGGCCATCGTGATCTGAACGCATGCGAGGTAGTTGCGGTTCCATACGGGCTCGAGCATCGTGTTGGCGAACCGCAGGTAGAGGATCTCCTCGAGCCCCATCTTGCCGAGGAAGTGGTCGATCCGGTAGAGCTGCGGCTCGGCGACGTAGCGGTGCAGGCGCCGCGCCAACGCTCTGGCGGACTTCAGGTCGTGACCGAACGGCTTCTCGACGACGACGCGCTCGCCGTGGCTGACGAGCCCGGCGCCCGCGAGCCCTTTGACGACCGTCGCAAACAGCGACGGCGGGATCTCGAGGTAGAACACCGGGTACTTCGCGTCCCCGAGCGCCTCGGCGACGGTCCCATAGGTCTTGGCGTCGGCGAAGTCGCCGCTGACGTAGGACATCCGCCGGGCCAGGCGTGCGAACACGCGCTCGTCGATTTTCTCGCCAGCCTGCTGGATTGACTCGCGCGCCTGCTCGCGCAGCTGCTCAACGCTCCAGTCGGCGGCCGCGACCCCGACCACCGCGCAGTCGAGCAGCTGGCGCTTCTCGAGCCGGTACAGCGACCGGAACGTCATCTTGCGCGCGAGGTCGCCGGTGATCCCGAATACGACCAGAGCGTCGGCTGGGCGCTCGCTCATCGACGCGGGACGCTATCGCTTGGCGGTGCGCTTTCGCGCCGCCGCCGAACGCTTGCGCGAGCTCTCGCCGCGCTTTCGGAGCTTGAACGCCAGCGCGACGTCGTCGGCGCTCGGCGCGCCGCTGTCAGACCCGGTCTCGAGCACACAGGGGAGCCGCTGAAAGCGCGGCTCGGACAGGAACGTGGCGCACCCCTTCTCGCCGAGCTCGCCCTCGCCGAGCACGGCGTGGCGGTCACGGTTTGACCCCAGCGGGGTCTGCGAGTCGTTGACGTGCAGCGATCCCAGTCGCGTGCGGCCGACGACCGAGTCGAACTCCCGGAGAATCGCGCGCAGCTGATCGCTGGTTCGCACGTCGTAGCCCGACGCGAGCATGTGGCACGAGTCCAGGCACACCCCGAGCCGATCGCCGCCACCGGCCGCGTCGACCAGCGCCGCGAGCTCCTCGAACGAGCGCCCGAGCGTGCCGCCGGCGCCGGCCGTGTCCTCGAGGTGAAGCGGGCAGCTGTCGCTCTCCGACAGCGCCTCCTTGATCACCTTGCCGGCGCGTTTGATCGCCTTGCCGACCTCGCCCTGCTTGGCCGAGCCCGGGTGCAGCACGACTCCGACGGCGTCGATCCCGTCGCCGACGCGCAGCGACTGGATCAGCGAGGCGCGCGACTTCGTGCGGATCTCGGGGTCCTCCGAGGCGCAGTTGATCAGGTACACCGCGTGGATCAGGACCGCCTTGATCGGACTCGGCTTGATCGCGTCGCGGAACTCCGCGAAGTCGTCGTCGGTGTAGGCCGTGGGTCGCCACATTCGCGGCGACTGGTTGAAGATCTGGATCGCCTCGCAGCCGCGCTCGGCGCCGCGCTCGACCGCGTTGGACAGGCCACCTGCGTTTGACACGTGGGCGCCGATTAGCATGATGGACACATTCCCATGCGCGTTCGCTTTGCTCCTTCCCCGACCGGGGCACTTCACATCGGTGGCGCCCGCACCGCCCTCTACAACTGGCTGCAGGCCAAAGGGCAGGGCGGCACGTTCGTGCTGCGCATCGAAGATACAGATCGCGCGCGGTCAACTCCCGAGAACGTCGAGCAAATCCTCGACGCGCTGAAGTGGCTCAAGCTCGACTACGACGAGGGCCCGATCTTCCAGTCCGAGCGCGCCGACCGCCATCGCGAGGCGTTGGCGCAGCTGCTCGCCGATGGCCACGCGTATCACTCCAACGCGACCGCCGACGACGTCAAGGCCTACAAGCAGCAGCACGGCTTCGAGCGCGGCTTCCGCGGCGAGGCCGAGGAGTCGGGCGCGGTTCGCCTGCGCTACCCGGACGGCGGCGAGTCGTTCTTCGACGATGTGATCCGCGGCGAGATCAGGTTTCCGAACGTCAGCCGCGACGACCCGGTGATCGCCCGCGCCGACGGATCGGTGCTCTACAACTTCGCGGTCGCCGTCGACGATCTCGACGCCCAGATCAGCCACGTGATCCGCGGCGAGGACCACATCTCCAACACGCCCACGCAGCTGCTCGTGTTCGAGGCGCTCGGCGCGCAGGCGCCGCACTACGCGCACCTGCCGCTGCTGCACGGCCCCGACGGTCGCAAGCTGTCAAAGCGCCACGGCGCCGACTCTGTCCAGGAGCTGCGCGCCGCCGGCTACCTGCCCGAGGCTGTCAACAACTACATCGCGCTGCTCGGGGCGGGCTTCGCCGCCGACGAGGAGCACTTCAGCATGGACGAGCTCGCGCAGCGCTTCCGGCTCGAGCGAGTGTCCAAGAACCCCGCCGTGTTCGACGAGAAGAAGCTCCGTCACATCAACGGGGAGCACCTGCGCGAGCTCGGCGTCGACGAACTGACGCGACGGCTCGAGGAGTTCACGGGGCGCTCGGGCCTGCGTGGCGCCGTCGAGATCTCCGAGGAGAAGATCCAGACGCTCGCGGACTTCTGGCCGCTCGCCGGATTCTTCTTCGACGGACCGGTCGATGATCCGAAGGCGTTTGACAAGGTGATCAACTCCGACGGCGGCGCGCAGACGTTGAAGGCGGCGCGCGACGCGCTCGCGATCGCGGAGCCGTTCACGCTCGAGAACGTCGAGGCGGCACTGCGCGAAGTTGTGGACGCGAGCGGTGGCAAGGCCGGGCGAATTTTCCAGCCAGTACGGGTCGCAATCGCGGGAACGACCGTTTCCCCAGGTATCTTCGAAAGCGTCACGCTCCTTGGCCGTGAGGAGACGCTGGCCCGGATCGACAGAGCGCTCGATCGGGCCGCGTCTTAGAAAGGCCTAAATAGCATCGAACATCTGCCGATAGAAGAGGCTGAGCGGAAACCCCGCGATGCGGAGCCAGTCTCCGCTGCGTCCGAGCACACGACCAATGAGAGCAAGGCTTTCGTGGCAACACTGGCTGCTGTAAATACATCTTCCACAGATTCTGTCGTCGCTGGTGACCAGCGCCGTCACAACGAGGGGCATGGCCGCCGACTGACCGCTGCGTTCGAGGCGCTTGAAGCGTTCCCGATGCTGGTCGAGTCCCGCAACCGGGTGATGCGCCTGTTCGAGCAGGGCGAGCCGCCCACATCCGAGGTCGTCGCCGCCGTCGAGGCAGACGTGGCGCTTGCGGTCACGGTGCTGCGCCTCGCCAACCAGGTCGACGGTCGTCAGCACGGCCGCGTCGAGAGCGCCGTCAAGGGCGTCGAGGTGCTGTCGCCCCGCACGGTCCACGCGATCGCCAGCCGGGCCCGGACGTTTGACTTCTTCGAGCGCACCGCTGTGTGGCAGGGCGTCCCCGAGCGCTTCCGCCTCCACGGTGTCGCCACCCAGCGCGTCGCTGACCGCCTCGCTCGCGAGCTCGGCTACGAATTCCGCGACCGCCTGATGGTCACCTCGCTGCTGCACGACGTCGGCAAGCTGGTGCTTGTCCACGCTTACCCGGGCTACCCGCGTCAGGTGCACGCCGACGCGCGCACGCCGGAGGAGCGGATCCTGACCGAGCGCCGCGAGCTCGGCGTCGACCACGCGCTGGTCGGTGGCGTCCTCGCTCGCCGCTGGGGCCTGCCGAAGTCGATCGCGAGCGTGATCGAGCGTCACCACGCCGAGGATGCAGACGGTGAGGCCGCGCTCGTGCGACTCGCCGACATGCTCGCCCACTACGTGCTGGGCGGCGTGATCTCCCCGTCGGAGCTGCTGGCGTGTGCTCGCGTCGTCGGCGTCAAGCCGGCCGACCTGCGCACGGTCATGTACGAGCTGCCGCTGCCCACCGCCGGTGGCCGTCCGCGTCAGATCGACCCGTGCCCGATGTCCAGCCGCGAGATCGACGTGCTTCGCCGTCTCGCGCGCGGGATGGTCTACAAGCAGATCGCATCTGAGCTTGGTCTGTCGACGAGCACGGTGCGCACGCACCTGCACAACGTCTACGGCAAGCTCGGCGCGATGGACCGCGCACAGGCGGTCCTGATCGCCACCGAGCGCGGCTGGATCTAGGCTTCACGGTCGCAACGCTGACCCGGCATGACCGAGGCGGTGGACTCCGCCGGCTGGAGTGGCATACGATCGGCATCGAGAGATGATCTCGATCACCACGAAGTCGCCGTACGCACTGAGCGCGCTGGTGGAGCTCTACCGCCAGGGTGACCGCGGGCCGGTGCCGATCGCCGAGCTCGCGCGCCGCCGGGAGATCCCGGTCCAGTTCCTCGAGCAGCTGTTCGCGACCCTGCGCCGCAGCGGCATCCTGCGCTCCCATCGAGGCGTCAAGGGTGGTTACACGTTCGCCCGCCCCGGCGCCGAGATCAGCGTGCTCGAGATCGTCGAACTGCTCGACGGCCCGGTCGGTGCCGGTGCGACCGGTGTGTTCGCGACCGCCGCGGCCGCGGTCCGCTCGGTGCTCGGCGAGTCGACCGTCGGCGATATCGCCGAGGCCGAGGCACGCTCGGCGACGGCGCCGATGTACCACATCTGATCTGCGAAACGGCTATCCGAGGCCCGGGGGCGGCGACGCCGGCGGCGGCGGTGGAGGCTTGGGCCGATGTGGGGGCTTGGGGTGACGGGGTGCGACGTTGGGACCGTGGTTGGGACCGTGGTTGGGATCAGGCCCCGGATCGGCTCCGACGACGGCGCTCTCGGCGCTGTCTGTACACGCCGTCGGACCGGCGGCGATATTGCCGATGTCCCCGGAGTAACTGGCCACCCAGCGGTACGTGCCCGGCCGCGGCACGATGAACGCGGCCGAGCTGTAGTCGCCATTGCCGTTCACCGCGACGGTCGTGGCGAATGCCGGCGGTCCGGCGCAGCTTTGGTCATCGGGGCCGAACAGCTCGAAGGTGATCGTGCCGCCCGGGTCCAAGCCGCCGCGCAGATGCGCAACGTCGTGCACCGGCGCGCCGAGCTGCGGTGACGGGGACGCGGTCGTCGAGAAGGCGGTAGCCACGGGATCGACGGCGGCCTGACGAACGATCGCGGTCTCGGCCGCGTCGTCGCAGTCGGTGGGCCCAGCGGGCTTGTTGCGAGCGTCGCCCGAGTAGCCGGCCACCCATTGATATGCGCCGGCCGTGGTCGGGGTGAACGACGGGGAGGTGTAATCACCGTTGCCCGCGACCTTGACGCTGGCGGCGAACAGCGGACGGCCCGCGCAGCCGTTGCTTGCCGGGCCGTACAGACGGAAGCTGATTCGCCCGGTCGGTCGGGAGCCGCCGCTCAGGTGCGCCGTATCGTGGATCGTGGCGCCGATCGTCACCGCCGGCGACGCGGACGACGCGAGTGCCGCAACGGCGGGGATGGTGATGCGCACCGCCTCGGTGCGATCTCCGCAGCCGGTCGGCCCCGCGGCGCGGTTGTTGGCGTCGCCCGAGTACCTCGCCACCCACGCGTAAGTGCCAGACGCAGTCGGAGTGAACGGCTGGGAGTTATAGATGCCGTTCCCGGTGACGATCGTGGCAGTCGTAAACACGGGCGTCCGCGAGCATGCCCGATCATTCGGCCCGTAAAGGACAAACGTGATCTCGCCGGTTGGCTTGGAGCCTGCGGTCAGCGTCGCGGCGTCGTAGATCGAAAGTCCGGCGGCCCGGACCCGGGGGCCACGCCCGAAGCTGCCGACCGGACTCGCCGAGCTCGATACGGCCGGCTGTCGGCGCAGCAGGATCGTGGTCTCGCTCCGGTCACCACAACCGGTCCTCGACCCCCGGTTGCTCAAATCGCCGGAGTACTGCGCGGTCCAACGGTACGTTCCCGCGTCCCGCGGGCTGAACATCGGAGATCGGTATGCCCCGTTGCCGAAAACCCGCTGCTGGGTGACGAACACCGGCTGGCGCGAGCACGTCGTGTCTTCAGGGCCGTACAGCCGGAAGATGATTCTCCCTCTCGGTCTCGAGCCGCCAGTGAGGACCGCCGCGTCGTGGATCGCTTCGCCGACGCGCGCGCCGTGCGAGGCCACCGTGCGTAGCGCGGTTATCACCCTGGAAATGGCGACGGTCTCGGCCCCGGCGTCGCACGCGGTTGGCCCGGCGGCCCTGTTGTTCCGATCGCCGGAATACCTGACTACCCAGTGGTAGATACCCGCGGCTCTGGGCCTGAATGGCCTTGAGCTGTAATCGCCGTTTCCGCTAGAGACCCTGACGACCGAAAACCCGGCCAAGGGCGGGTTGCAACCGCGATTGAGGGGCCCGTAAACGCGGAAGCTGACCGTCCCTGTTGGATCTGAGCCGCCGCTGAGGTGAGCGGTGTCGTGCACGAGACGACCGGCGGGCGCACCGGGCGAGGCGGTCGAGCCGAGCGCTGGGTGCGCGCGCGGCGGTCTCGACACGACGACGGCCTCGCCGAGATCGCCACAGCGCGTGGCTGCCGCGTGGTTGTTGCCGTCGCCGGAATAGGTCGCGACCCACCGGTAAATCCCTCTCGACGTGGGTGTGAACCGATCGGAGTTATAGGTGTCGTTTCCGTTGGAGACGTTGACCACCGACGTGTTCGCCGGTTGGCGCGCGCAGCGCCGATCGCCGGGGCCGTAGAGGTCGAACCTGATCTCGCCCGTAGGGTCGGAGCCGCGGGTGAGAGTGGCGCTGTCGCTGATCTGTCCGCCGAGACTTGTGCGCGGCGACGCGTCGGTGGAGATCGCCGGCCGAGCCTTGCGGAGCTTGACGGTCTCGCTGGCGTCGCCGCATCGGGTTGGCCCCGCGGGCTCGTTGTTGCGATCGCCGGAATAGCTCACAACCCATCTGTACGTCCCCGCTGCCGGCGGTGTGAACCCCGGGGAGTTGTGCGGGCCGCCTCCGGCAAAGCCGATCGTCGTCGCGAAGATTGGCGGGGTTGCGCACGAGGCGTCATTGGGTCCGTAGAGCCTGAAGCTGAGAGCGCCGAACGGCGAGACTCCGCCGGTCAGGATGGCGGTGTCATGGAGCTCGGTGCCTGCCGGCTCGGCGGCGCGCGGGACATCTGAAGAGAGGCCCGTGTCGGCCCGGCTGACCTGGACCGTCTCGTTGCTGTCGTCACACGACGTCGGACCTGCCGGGCGGTTGGTCTGATCGCCTGAATAGTCGACGACCCAGTGATATGTCCCGGCGCGCTCAGGGCTGAACGAGCCGGAGCCGTAGTACCCGCTGCCCGCCGCTGTCGAGGTCGACGAGAAGACCGCGCTCCCGGTGCAGTCCTGATCGTCGGGGCCGTGCAGGTTGAAGCTGATGGTCCCGGTCGGCGTCGCTCCGCCGCTTAGGTGAGCGACGTCGGAGATCGACGCGTCCCGTGGCCCGAGGCGCACCGATGCAGACGCGGTCGAGGACAGGGAGGGGGACGCCAAGCCAGGCGGGAGGCAGCCGCTGAACGGAACGTAGTTCAGGACCCAGTCGCTCGTCGGGAACGTCCTGGCGATCAGCTGCCCGCTGAGTTGGGGACGGTTGGCGGTCGTGACGGTGGCGTTCGGCGCGAGAATCACGCCCTTCCAGGCCACGCCGTGGGTCACAGCCAGGCCGGTCGCGGACGGCAGGTTCCACATCAGCGTGCGCTCGCTGGCGTTGCCCGAGAGATTCATGTACTGGGGGGCGAGCGACAACTGCGTATCGGCGGTGACGTTGATCAGCGCCGTCGCGCCCGGCTTGGTCAGGTCGATCACGATGCCGGCGGCGGCTTGCAGGTCAGCCGCGCTGACGTGAAACACGTTCAGCCCGGAATCCGTGCCGGTCAACTGCAAGGCGTGCGAATTTGGGTCCAGCTTCGCGGTGGCGCCAGGGGTCTGGGCGATCTTTGCCCACGCGCTGCTCAGCTGATCCAGGGCCGCGAACTCGGACTCGAACGAGAACGGCGGTGGGGCGTGCTGCTGCCCGCCATTGACGGTGAAGTTCGCAGACAAGTCGATCAACCCCGCGTACCGCACGCCGCCGTTCAACGTCCCTCCGTGCCCGGCCTTGCCGGCGACGAAATCGCCGCCCGCGATCACCGTCGGAGTCGAGTCGCCGGCGGCCGGGTTGACCGAGATACCGTCGAGCGTTACGTCACCGGCGGCCGCGACGCGGCCGGTGATGCTCGTCCCCGACGACTGCGACGAGTTGAAGGCGCCATCGGAGAAGGCCACGAAGCTCGCGGCGTTTCCGAGCGTCGCGCACTGGGCCGCCGGCCTCAGGCGGCGCGCGCTCGACGTCGCGATCACGGCCGAGCACCCGACGATCACGCCTACAGCCAGAGCGGACACCAACCGCATGCGACCCACTACGGCCGAACCTATGCGGCTCGGTTAGCCGCGTCAAGGTTGGTCGCGCTCATGCGCAAGCCCTCTCGCGGCCAACTTTCGTAGGGTTGGCGGCGCAATGGCGCCGATTCCGCACAACATCGCAGCGCACGTCGGGCGCACGCCGATGGTGCAGCTGACGCGAATGCTCGACGATCCACAGGTCGAGCTGTTCGCGAAACTCGAGGCGCTGAACCCGGGCGGGAGCGTCAAGGATCGGATCGGCGTGTCGATGATCCAGGCCGCGGAGCGCGACGGGCTGATCGAGCCGGGCCGGACGACCGTCGTCGAAGCGACCAGCGGCAACACCGGGATCGCGCTCGCGTTCGTGTGCGCGGCCAAGGGATATGACCTCGTGCTGACGATGCCCCAGGGGATGAGCCGCGAGCGCGAGGGTCTACTGCGGCTCTACGGCGCGCGGGTCGAGATCACCGAATCGCTCGGCGGGATGAACGAGGCGGTCGATGCCGCACGCGCGATGGCCTCGCGCGACGACGTGTTCCTCCCCGACCAGTTCTCAAACCCGGCCAACCCGGAGATCCACCGCCAGACCACCGGGCCCGAGATCTGGGAGGCGACCGACGGGCGCGTCGACGTGTTCGTCGCGGGCGTCGGGACCGGGGGCACGATCACCGGCGTCGGCGAGTTCCTCAAGGACCGCAACCCGGGATGCCGGATCGTCGCCGTCGAGCCGAGCGCGTCGGCGGTCCTGTCCGGCGGACCGCCCGGCCCGCACAAGATCCAGGGAATCGGCGCGGGATTCGTCCCGGAGGTCCTCAACCGCGAAGTGATCGACGAGGTGATCGGGGTCGACGACGAAGCCGCGATCGAGACCGCGCGCCTGCTGTCGCGGCGCGAAGGAGTGCTGTCGGGGATCTCCTGCGGAGCCGCGGTCTGGGCAGCGCTCGAACTTGCGCGCCGGCCGGAGCACCGGGGCGCTCGAATCGTGACGATCCTCGCCGACTCAGGCGAGCGTTACGTATCGACTCCGTTCTTCGCCCCGTGAAGCCGAGGTCGGGCGGCAGCTAGGCTTTCCCCATGGTCGGGCGCATCCTCGGCGAGATCCACCGCGACGTGGCGACGGCGAAGACCCGCGACCCGGCTGCGCGCGAGGTCGGGCCGGCGCAGATCCTCGCAACGTGGCCTGGCGTTCATGCGCTGCTCGCGCATCGCCTCGCGCACGCGTTGCACAGCATCCGCGTGCCGTTCCTGCCACTCGCGATCGCCGCGATCGCGCGCTCGGTGACCGGGATCGAGATCCACCCGGCGGCGAACATCGGGGAGGGGTTCTTCATCGACCACGGGATGGGCGTCGTGATCGGCGAGACGGCGGAGATCGGCAGCGACGTGACCCTGTATCAGGGAGTCACGCTCGGCGGTACCGGGTTTGCGACCGGCAAGCGCCACCCGACGGTTCAAGACAACGTCACGATCGGCTCGGGAGCGAAGCTGCTTGGCCCGATCACCGTCGGTCACGGTTCGAAGATCGGCGCCGGCAGCGTCGTGATCCACGACGTGCCGCCGAACTCGACGGTCGTTGGCAACCCCGGCCACCCGGTGCGCGTCGAGGGGCGCCGGCCTGAGGGCCCCGACGCCGACTGGGTGCACCTGCCCGACCCGATCGCCGACGCGCTCAAGGCACTCTCGCAGCGGATCGCTGCGCTCGAACGCGAGGCGGGGCTCTCCAACGGCGACGGCAACGGTTCAGCCGAGTCGACGCGCTACGGCGACGGCGACGTCAACCGCTCCCGCGGGCCTAACCCCGCCGGCGGCTGATTAGTCGTCGCGCGACGGGACGGTCTCGGCGGTCAGCGGCGTCTCGGCGGTCACCGGCGTCTCAGCGGTCACCGGCGCAGACTCCCCGAAGCCGCCGCCCTCGGCGGTGACCGGCGGCAGCGGCGGGGTCGGTGTCTCGGTGGCGGCGATATTCAGCCGCGAGCGGACCAAGTACAACGGCCGGCCCTTGACCTCGTCGTAGATCCGGCCGACGTACTCGCCGATGATCCCGATCGCGATCAGCTGGATGCCGCCGAGCAGCAACACTGCGATCGTGATCGAGCCGAACCCTGGCAGGTAGGAGCCGGAGATCCGCAGCACGATCACGACCGGAATCGCGATGAACGCGAGCGTCGAGATGATGAAGCCGAGCAGCGTCGCGAGCTGCAGGGGCCGGTGTGAGAACGACGAGATCGCGTCCAGCGAGAACCGCAGCATCTTCGAGACCGTGTATTTGGTCTCACCCGCGTATCGCGCGTCGCGGTGATACGGGACCGCGGCCTGGCGATAGCCGACCCAGACGGTCATCCCGCGCAGAAACCGGTTGCGCTCGCGCATCGACAGCAGCGCGTTGAGCGCGGTGCGGTCGAGCAGCCGGAAGTCGCCCGAGTTGTGCTGGAGCTCGACCTGCGCGAGCTTGTCGAACAGGGTGTAGAACCACTTCGCGGTCGCGAGCTTGAAGCGCGACTCGCCCGGTCGCTGCTCGCGCACGGCGTACACGACGTCGCAGCCGGCGCGCCAGTGGTCGAGCATCTCGGTGATGACCTCGGGCGGGTCCTGGAGGTCCGCGTCGAGCATCACGACCGCGTTGCCGACCGCGTGATCTAGCCCGGCCGTCAGCGCCGTCTGGTGACCGAAGTTGCGCGACAGGTAGACAATCCGAACGCGCGGGTCGTGCGCCGCCATCCTCTGGAGCTGCTCGGGCGAGCTGTCGGATGAGCCGTCGTCGACGAGTACGAGCTCGAAGGGGATGCCCTCGAGCGCGCTGCACACCCGCGAGTAGAACTCGGTGATCGTCGCTTCCTCGTTGTAGACGGGAGCCACGACGCTGAGCAGCCGGAGCGGTCGCGCGCCATCGTCGTTTCCGTTGACCGACGCGCTCATACCGTCATGGTACGGAGATGACACCGGCTCGCGGGATCAGAGTCCCGGCAGCGAGATGCTGTGGGGGATGTATCCGAGCACCTGGATCGCCAGAAACGCACCGGTCATGACGACCGACACGCGCCACAGCCGGCGATCGGTGGCGAGCGCCGCGATCGGCATCAGCCACGCCACGTACCACGGGAGCAACGAGCTGGCGGTGATCAGCAGCGCAACCATCATCCATGCGGACGCGTTGACCCAATCGAGCTCTCCGCGCCAAACGCGCTGCAGCAGTCGGCAGAAGACGCCTGCGAACGCTACGGCGAGCACGATTCCGGTGACGCGGCCGATCGTGGTCATCCCCATCCGGGTGGAGATGAATCCCGGGATGCTGTGCCAATCGCCTTCGCTCTGGCTCTTTGAGATCGAGGAGAACAGGTGCAGCGGTCCGATACCGAAGACCGCGAGGCCGAGCGCGACCACGGCGGCCGCGGCGATCGCGACGCCGACGAGCACGTCGCGGCGGCGGCTTCGAGACAGCCTGCCGCCGGCGCCCGCCAGCGCGAACGGAAGCAGCAGCGCCGCCGTGAACTTGACTCCGGTCGCGAGGACGATCGAGCCGGCGCCGAGCCGGTCGCGATGCTGGATCAGGAGCGCGACGCCGGCGACCATCAGCGCCAGCATCAGGATGTCGTTGTGACCGCCGCCGACGCCGTAGACGACAAGCAGCGGGTTCAGGCCGACGAGCGCCACCGCCTTGACCTGGTCGACGCCCCGCAGCCGGGCGGCGTTCCAAACGATTGCGACGATCGCGAGGCTCGACACCGCGGCGATCGCCTTGTAGGCGAGCGCACTCGCAGCGATCGAGGCGTGGGCCAGCGCGTAGCTGAGCACGGTGAACACGGGGCCGTAGACGGTCGGCGTCGATACCCACTTGGCGCCGATGAACGGATAGACCGGATCCAGGCTGATCGCGGCCGGGCCGTGGACGAACGGGTTGGTCGAGTACACGCTCCCCATCCGCGCGTACGCCTGGTAGCTGAAAACGTCGGTGGAGACCAGCGGCGGCGCCAGCAGCACGAGCGCGTGCAGTGCGGCGATGCACATCAGCACCGAGCGCGCCGACAGGCGGTCGGCCACCTGCACGACGATCGCGTATGACGCGAACATCAGCGCGAGTACGCCGATCAGCGCGCCGACTCCGAGGCCGAGCCCGGTGGCGCCGAACGGGCCGGCCAGCCATTGCGGGACGGGTCGGACCGACTCCGGCAGCAGCGAGTCCGTGCCGGCCGCGGTGACCGACACGACCAGGCCGGTCGCGAGCAATCCGGACAGGCCGACCAGCCCCAGGCGGGTGCGCGAGGAGCCGGTGCGGGCGTTCAGTCCGGGATCTCGGCGAAGCTCGAAGGTGCCGGCTTCAGTGACCCCGAGAGGGCCGTGGACCGTCATCCGCGCAAGGATGCCGGACCAGCGGTCGAGTGCGGTTTGGGCGGCATTGGGTTTAAGTTAGGGACTTTGAGCGATCAAGCAGGTTCTCAGACGTCACGGCGTCTCGATTGCCCGCGACAGGCGCTCATTTCGTGCGATCGCAGCGCGCGCGGTCTTTCTCAGGTGTGGTACCGACCAGATCGCCTCTAGCGCGATCCGTGCCGACATCTTGCTCGTACCCGCAGTTCGGTCGGGGAACACAATCGGGACTTCCCGCACCCGGAAACCGGCCAGCACGGCTCGGTAGGTCACCTCGATCTGAAAGACGTATCCCTGGGCTCGGACCGTGTCGAGCTCGATCGCCTCGAGCACCTCGCGACGGATGCATTTGAAGCCGCCGGTGAGGTCGCGGACGTCGACTCCGAGGATCATCCGCGCATACCAGCCGCCCCCGCGACTAATGAGCTTTCGCACAAGGCCCCAGTCGCGCACGCCGCCGCCCGACACGTACCGGGATCCGAGCACGAGATCGGCGTCGTCGGATGCGTCGAGCAGCCCTGGCAGATACCGCGGATCGTGGGAGAAGTCCGCGTCCATCTCGACGACGAGCTCGGCGCCGCGTTCGAGCGCGCGCGCAAACCCCGCCAGATACGCCTTACCGAGGCCCTCCTTGCGTGGCCGATGCAGGACCTCGACGGGCTCTAGCTCCTCGGCGAGGCGGTCGGCGATCTTGCCGGTCCCGTCCGGGGAGTTGTCGTCGACCACGAGCAGGCGGTACTCGCCCGGGACCAGGCGCTCGAGCTCGGTTGCGGCGGCGTCGAGGATCCGCTCGAGGTTCGCGGCCTCGTTGTATGTCGGGATGACCACCCAGACCGGGGTCCGCATCGCTGCGCAGCGTAGTGAGTCGATGCGCGACGGCTGCGTTAACGGCGCACGTAGGCGACGCGATTCCAGCTTGGCTCGGGCGCGAGCTCGACCGGCTCGCCCCCGCGGTCGGGCTGGACGTAGACGAACGAGCTGTGGCGCTCGTCGAAGCGGATGTCGAGCTCGCCCTCCTTGACGCGCTGGTCGAGCCAGGCGCTGCGGAAGATCAGCCGGCGCATCCAGTGGACCAGTGAGCGCTCGGACGGTCCGACGAGCTCGGGCCAGCAGTCGTTGACGTGCTCGCCCAGCGCAGAGGCCGGATCGGTCACCTCGCCGTTGACGACGAGGTTGATCAGGTCCTCGGCCTCGTCGTCGGCGATCGTGCCGCCGATGAACCCGAGCTTGCGCGCAGCCTGCTCGCAGCGCTCCTGGAAGTCACGTTCGTTGAACGTGAAGCGCAAGTCACCGTATTCGAGCACGAAGTCGTCGCCCGAGCTGTAATTCCCGCGTCGGTACATGGGCCGTCGGCATCTTATTTCCCATTCCTGCCTCAGCGCAGCCAATGCACGTCATGTTGCAGAGATGGGGGCGATTTCAGCGCGCCTCCAGGCTCACAATGCCATGGAATCGGTCGCCGCCACAATCCTGGTCGTCGAGGACCACCGGCCGACCCGAATGTTCCTCGCCGACAACCTCGCCGCCGACGGCTATGACGTGCTCGAGGCGGAGTCATCCGCCGAGGCGCGGCGGGAGATGGAGCGCGCCTATCCGGACCTCGCGATCGTCGACCTCGGGCTGCCCGACGAGGATGGGCTCGAGCTGCTGCGCCTCGTGCGCGAGACCGACCGGGTCGCCGGGAAGCTCGATCCCGAGCTACCGCTGCTCGTGCTGACCGGCCGCACCGGCGAGCTCGACCGTCTGCGCGCGTTCGATCGCGGGGCCGACGACTACGTGGTCAAGCCGTTCTCCTATCAAGAGCTACACGCGCGGATGCTCGCGCTGCTGAGGCGATCGCGACGGCGGCCGGGAACCGGGAAGTTGCGCGTCGGCCCGCTCGAGCTCGACCCGATCGCCAGGCAGGTCTGGCTTCATGGCGAGCTGCTGACGCTGTCAAAGAAGGAGTTCGCGCTGCTACGGGCGCTCGCCGCCGAGCCGACTCGCGTTTTTACCCGCGAGGAGCTGTTGCGGGGCGTCTGGGGCTTCAGGTCGATGGGCCAGACGAGGACGCTTGATTCTCACGCGTTCCGCCTGCGCAAGAAGCTCAACTGCGCCGGCGACCGGTTCCTGGTCAACGTCTGGGGCGTCGGCTACCGGCTGCTCGACGGGAGCGTGGAGTGATCTGCTCAGCCGCCGAGGGGAGCGGATGGTTCGCTGCGAGCGTCGCCGTCGCTGCGGCGCTGCTCGCGCGCCGCTCGCTGGAGCTGCGGATGGAGGTGGTTGCGCGGGCGTGCCATGAGCTGCGCGGGCCACTCGCGGCCGCACAGCTCGGCGTTGAGCTCGGCGCGCGCGTGGGCGAGCTGTCGCCGCTGCAGCTACGGGCGTTGCACCAGGAGCTCGGCCGAGCGTCGCTCGCCTTGGACGATCTGGCCGGCGTTGGCGTGCGGAGCGTCGCGTCGCGCGTGGCGGGCTCGGTCGACGTGCGCGAGCTG
>DASXDD010000241.1:0-2208 GCA_036490775.1 Solirubrobacteraceae bacterium
GGCCGGCCGTGCAGTCGCGCGAGCTTGATCGCGAGCTCGAGCGAAAGCAGGTCGTCCTCGTCGATCCGCAAGCCGGTCAGCTCCTCGATCCGCCCAAGGCGCTGGCGCAGCGTGTTGGGGTGGATGAACAGCACCCGCGCGCTCTCGATCACGCTGCGGCGCTCGGCGAGGTAGCGCTCGAGCGTGTCCAGCAGCGCCGTGCGGCGCTTGCGGTCGTAGTCGATCAGGCGGTCGACCGCCGCGCGCATCCGGTCGTGCGGAGCGTCCTCGGCGGCGATGTGCACGAGGTAGCGGTAGGCGCCGACCTGCGAGTACTCCAGCGCGCCGCCGTCGCCCAGCAGCGCGCGGCCGATCGTCGCTGCGTCGAGCGCCTCGCGGTACGCGCGCGTCGCGGCCGCCGGGCCCTCGTGGACCTCGCTGATGCCAATCGCTGCGCATGCGTGCTCACCGAGCTCGCGTGAGGTCCGCAGCACGTCCTCGATCCTCTGTGCGCGGCGCATTCCGAGCGCGAGCAGCGCCCGGACCGGGCCGGGTCCGGCGTCGATCGCGGCGTCGGGGACGAGCTTGGCGAGCCCTTGCCGGACGGCTTCGGCTGAATCTCTCCAGTCGCTCGAGGCCTGCTCGCGGCCGCCCGCCGGCTCGGCGCAGACGATCATGTACGGACCCGTTAGATCGCAGCGAACCGCTGCAGCCTTGGCAGCAGCGAACGTGGTCGCGCCCGCCGCCAGCGCCTCAAACAGATCCTTGACGATGCTCGCGTTGGTCAGCCCCTCGATCAGCTCAGCGCGCTTGATCGCGATCGCCGCGAGGTGCGCGATCGCGCGCGACATCTCGGTGTCCTCGCCCGTGAACCGCCGCCGAGCATGCGCCCCGGCGCACAGCAGCCCGATCCGCTCACCGCCGGCGGTCAGCGGCGCGACCAGCAGATCGGCGACGTCGAGCTCGGGCCAGACGCTGCGTGCCGCCGGCCGTGCAGTGCTGCCGTCGAGCGTCGCGAGCAGCAGCCCGGCCGCCGACACGGTCGGCGCGGGCAGGGTCAGCTCGGGCTCGCCGGCCAGCAGCGTCAGGCCACCGCCGTCATCGTTGAGCCGGTAGAGCTGGCAGACCGCGGCGTCGAGCAGCCGCCGCGTCTCGGCGACGACGACCCGGCTGAGGTCCCCGGTGTCGGTCGCCGCGGCCACCTCCTGACCGAGCGTCGACAACTGGGTGAGCGTGTCGGCGCGGCGTCGCTGCTGGTCATACAACTGTGCATTCTCGATCGCGCCGCTGGTCAACGAAGCGATGTGCGACAGGAGCTTCAGCGTGTCCTCGGTGAACTCGTGCGGCGCCCGCGTGTGCAGCACGATCACGCCGATCGTGTCGCCCGCGCGCGCGAGGATCGGGACCGCCACCATCGACTGGAAGCTCTCCTCCTGCAACAGCGGGATGTACTTCATCCGCGGGTCGTCCATCGCGCTGTCGCGGATGAACTCGGGCGTGCGATGGCGCGCGACCCAGCCCGTCAGCCCCTCGTCGAGGGCCATCTGGACGTTGCCGACAGCCTCGGCGAACACCGGCGACGCGGCTCGGATCGTCAGCCGGTCGCCCTCGAGCAGATAGATGAAGCACGCGTGGCAGCCGGTCGCCTCGGTCGCGAGGTCGACGACGCCCTGCAGCATCGGCGCCAACTCGAGCGACGACGACACCAGCCTGATGACGCTGTAGAGCGTCTGGTTCTCTTCGCGTAGTCCTCGAAGCTCTGCGCCGCGAGACATCGCGGGATCTGCGCCAAGAGACCGTGTCAAAACGCTCGCACTCGTCTGGCGGCGGCGGATCTGCGCGGATCCTTCGTCCTCGGATCTCGCGGTAGCGCTGCTACCGCTTCAATCCTGCGTCCTCGGCCCGCTTGATCCGGCGCCCGCCAGCCAAGTACGTTCGTTTCGAAACGGCCTCTACGCGACACTTCCCGGAGCACCTCCTATGTGCGTCGCGCACATGCTAGTCGCCAGCAACGAGTGCCAGCGGCCATTGTCCGCAACCTAGCCGGAGCTATATATATGGCGCCATGGCAACCACAGAGCACGCGCAAAACACCCAGCCCGACAGTGCCGCCGACGAGGTTCGCCGCGTCGTCAGCGAGCAGGGCATCGAATTTCTATTCGCGCAGTTCGTCGACATGCATGGCAAGCCGAGCGCCAAGCTCGTGCCGGCCCACCACATCGACGACCT
>DASXDD010000242.1:0-4201 GCA_036490775.1 Solirubrobacteraceae bacterium
CGCGAGATGCCGGTCGGCGACAGTGCCTGCATCGAGTTGAAGCACGCAAACCCGAACGCCGTCAGCGCCGCCTCGGCACCGCCCGCGACGACCGCGTCGGCGTCGCCGTATTGGATCATCCGCAGCGCCGCCCCGATCGCGTGCGCGCCACCCGAGCACGCCGAGACCAGGCCGTACATCTGTCCCTGGAGCTTGTGGCGCATCGACACCGCGGCGGCGCCGGCGTTGGGCATGTACAGCGGAATCCCGAGCGGCGAGACCATCTTCGCGCCGCGGTCGCGCATTACGTCGTGCTGGGTCTCGACGGTCTCGATTCCGCCGATTCCGGTGGCAATCACGCACCCGATGCGCATCGAGTCATACGGCAGCTCGCCGTTCCAGCCCGCCTGCGCGATCGCTTCGTCGGCGGCGATCAGCGCCAGCTGCGAGAACCGGTCCAGCCGCCGCATCTCCTTGACCGACAGGAACTCCTTAGGCTCGAAGTCGGTGCACGCGCCGACGCCGTCGACGATCCCGACCTCGCCCGCAGCCCACCGTTCGTGCAGGGGCTTAGCGCCGATGCCGAGCGGCGTCACGGCTCCGAGCCCGGTCACCACGACTCGGCGACGAGTCATGACACGACCGTTCACTCCGCGCGGCTGACGATCAGGTTGATTGAGTCGCCGACGGTCTTAAGGTCCTTCATGTCTTCCCCTTTGAGCACGACGCCGTACTCGTCTTCGACGACCTGGGCGAGCTCGACGAGGTCGAGCGAATCGATGTCGAGCTCCTCGAACGTCGACTCACGGGTGATCTGATCTGCGTCGGGGCCAAAGCTGGCGAGCGTCTCGACGACGCGAGCCTCGACTTGATCTGCGGTAACTGCTGCCACTGATTCTCCTTTGGTACGTAATTGACTGCCTGGGCGGGGTTCGGCCGCCTAGGCGGCAAGTCCTCCATCGACGCTCAGCACGGCGCCGGTCACGTAGGCGGCGTCGTCTGAGACCAGAAACCGCACGCACGCGGCGACCTCTTCTGGCTTGCCGGCGCGCCGCGCCGGAACGGCCTTGAGCAATTCGTCTGAGACGCCGGCCGTCATCTCGGTCTCGATCCAGCCCGGCGCGACCGCGTTGATGGTCACGCCGCGCCTCGCCACCTCGACCGCCGCGGTCTTGGTGAACGCGATCAACCCGGCCTTCGCAGCCGCGTAGTTCGACTGGCCGGGGTTCGCGCGCAGCGCGACGACCGACGAGATGTTGACGATCCGGCCCGAGCGAGCTCGGAGCATCGACTTGAACGCCCGGCGCGTCAGCCGGAAAGCCGCCGTCAGGTCGGTTTCGATCACGGCCGACCACTGCTCGTCGTCGAGCGACGGCGAGAGGTCGTCACGGGTGATCCCGGCGTTGTTGACGAGCACCAGCACCGGCGCGTCGAAGTGCGATTCGACGCCCTCGAACAGTTCGTCGGCCGCGCCCGGATCCGCGACGTCGGCGCCGATCGCAAAGGCTTTGCCGCCGTCGCTCTCGATCTCGGCAACGACCTTGTCGGCCGCATCCTTGTCGGAGCGGTAGTTGACGCCGACTGGCCACCCGTCCTTGGCGAGCGCCTTGGCGATCGCAGCGCCGATCCCGCGCGAGGCACCGGTCACAAGCGCACACCCTTCGCGCTCAGTCATCGCTGCCTCCTCCGCCCCACTCGATCACGCCGCCGCCCCACGTGAAGCCCGCGCCGAACGCGCCGAGGTGCACGCGCGCGCCGGGCTTCAGACGGCCGTCGCGCTCGGCCTCGGCGAGCGCGAGCGGCAGCGTCGCGGCCGAAGAGTTGCCGAGGTGTGCGATGACATCGACGACCTTCTCGGGATTGAGCCCGAGCCGGTCGCCGAGCGCCCGCGTGATCCGCGCGTTGGCCTGGTGGTAGACGAACAGGTCGATGTCGTCGAGCGTCAGACCGGCCTGCTCGACCGCCGCGATCGTCGATTCGGCCATCCGCGCGACGGCATGCCGATATACCTCGGGGCCGTCCATGTACAAGGGGGTGTCGCGCTCGACGAGGATCGTCTTCGCATGCGAGCCGTCAGAGCCGAGCACGATCGGCCCGACCGCTCCGTACTGGCCGGTCGCGGGCGTCATCAGGACCGCACCGGCGCCGTCGCCGAACAGCGGCAGCGAGCGCTTGTCGTCCCAGTTGGCGACGCGTGAGATGACGAAGTCGGCACCAATCACGAGCACGTTGCGGACCCTGTGGCTCTCGATCTGTGAGGCGGCGAGCGAGACCCCCGACAGGAAGGCCGTGCAGGCGGCGCCGACGTCGACCGCACCGGCGCCATTGGCACCGAGCTCGTAAGCGACCTGCGGCGCCGCGTTGGGCTGGATCTCGTCCTGAGTGAGCGTCGCGACGATCACGAGATCGACGTCTGCGGGGTCCATCCCCGCCCGCTCGAGCGCCTGCGCTCCGGCGCGCGCTGCATAGTCGGTCAACCGATCGTCAGGACCGGCGATCGGACGCTCGTGCACGCCCGTGCGCGAAACGATCCACTCCTCGCTGATCCCCAGACGCTCTGCGAGCTCGGCGTTGGTCAGCCGGCCCGGCGGTATCGCGGTCCCGACCGAGACGACCGCCGGCTGCACAGGCGGCAGGTCCTGGCGCCGCAGCGCGGCGCGCAACTCCGGGGTGGAGCCGTTGCCCTCAAGCACCGACGAGCTCCACGTCGGTCAGCGTGCGCTTCACCAAGCCGCTGAGCACGCGGCCTGGACCGACCTCGACGAACCGCTCGGCGCCGAGCTCGTGCAGCGCCAGCAGCGTCTCGCGCCAGCGCACGGGCTTGGTCAGTGCTTGGGTCAGTTGCATAGCGATGTCATCGAATGGCTCAGCGGTCACGGCCGACACGACCTTCACCCGCGGCTGTGAGATCTCAACGGCCTTGACGGCCTTCTCGAACTCCGGAACGGCACCTTGCATCATCGGAGAGTGAAACGCACCGGCGACCGGAAGGTCGACTGACCTCAATCCGAGCTCCTTGGCGGCGGCCGCCGCATCGGGAAGCGCGGCGCGCTCACCCGACAGCACGACCTGCTGTGGCGAGTTGTCGTTTGCGACCGCGAGCCCGTGGGCGTCGGCGAGCTCCGCCGCGTGGTCGGCGGCGCCCTTTCCGAGCAGTGCCAGCATGCCGCCGTCACCCGCCTTCTCGCCGGAGTCCTGCATCAGGCGCCCGCGCAGGGCGACCAGCTCGAGCCCATCCCGCTCCTTCAGGGCACCGGCGGCGACGAGCGCGCCGAGCTCTCCGAGCGAGTGGCCGGCCATGTAGTCGCCGTCGGGGCGCCCGAGCGACTCCCAACCAGCGAGGCTCGCGCAGAAGATCGCCGGCTGGGCGTAGTTCGTGCCCTCCTCGGCCTTCGCAAACGGGTCCTCGCCGACGATTTCGGTCACGAGCTCGAGTAGATCCGGCCGCTCCTCGGCGACCAGATCGCGCATTTCGGGGGTCTGGCTGCCTTGGCCCGGAAACAAGATTGCTGTCTTAGTCATGCGTTTGAACCTACGCAGGGAGCGGGCAGCAGATACAGGCCAAACATGGACTTCCCCCCGTTCGGGGGGAGACTTGTGCTCCAATCCACCCGCGGAGCCGTATGAGCCTTCCAGAACCCAGCCCCACCTCCACCGCTCTGGTCACCGGCGCCTCGGCCGGGATCGGCGCTCAGATCGCCCGCGAGCTCGCATCCCGCGGGCACGGGCTCGTGCTCGTCGCGCGCCGGCGCGACCGCTTGCTCGAGATCGCCGAAGAGCTGTCCGACGCGCACGGAATTCGCGCCGAGGCGATCGGTTGCGATCTGTCCAAGGCCGCGTCGGTCGCGCGCCTGCCTGGACGGGTTCAAAGCCTCGGCCTCGACGTCGACATCCTCGTCAACAACGCCGGATTTGCGACCGGCGGCCCGTTCCACGAGTCAGACCCCGAGCGCGAGCTCGACCAGGTGCGCGTGCTCGTCGAGGCCGTCGTCGCGCTGACGTCGGCGTACTCGCCGAAGATGGTCAAGCGCGGCAAGGGCGCGATCCTCAACGTCGCCTCGACCGCAGCGATGCAGCCACTCCCGTACTCGGCCGGCTACTCGGCCGCGAAGGCATACGTGCTGGCGTTCTCCGAAGCGCTGCATCAGGAACTCGGACGCCACGGCGTGACGGTCACGGCCCTGTGCCCCGGCCCGGTCCGAACCGACTTCTGGGAGATCGC
>DASXDD010000243.1:0-10164 GCA_036490775.1 Solirubrobacteraceae bacterium
TGCTCGTCGGGCGACAGCTCGTAGCGGATGTCTTCGTATTCGGCGGCCGGGATCCAGTCCAGTGGCAAAGCAGCGCTCCTTTGGGAAGCGCCTGAGACTACCGTTTCGGGGGTGAGCTCCTGGGTCGACGCCGCCGCTGCCAAGCACCCCGATCGGATCGCGATCGAGGACCTCGAACGGAGCCTGACCTACGCGCAGCTGCGCGAGGAGGCAGTGGAGCGGGCCGGCGCGTTGGTCGGGGCGTCGCGGGTTGCGATCGCGCTCCCGCCCGGTGCGGACTTCGTGATCACGCTGCATGCGTGCCTGCTGGCGGGGGTCGTCGCGGTGCCGATCGACCTGCGGCTGGGCGAGGCCGAGCGTGCCCAGCGCCTCGCTGGAGCGGAGATCGTCGTGACCGAGCCGCTGCGTCCCGAGAGGACGCCGCTGCGCGTCGGGGCCGACCGCGATATCGACCTGCCGATCACCGTCATGCACACCTCCGGCACCACCGCCGCGCCCAAGCGGGTCGTGCTGACCGGTGGCAACTGGCTCGCGAACGCGCTCGGGTCGGCGGTCGCGCTCGGGCTCGATCCCGCCGAGCGGTGGCTGTGCCCGATGCCGCTGACGCACGTCGGTGGGCTTTCGATCCCGATCCGAAGCGCGATCTACGCGACGACTGCGGTCGTGCAGGGGCGCTTCGAGACCGAGCCGGTGCTGAGCGAGCTGATGGACCCGGCGCGGCGAACAACCCTCGTTTCGCTCGTGCCGACGATGCTCGCACGGCTGCTCGACGCGGGGCTCTCACGACCGCCGGCACTGCGCTGGGTGCTGCTCGGCGGCGGCCCGATTCCGGCGACGCTGCTCGAGCGCGCCGCCGCGGCGGGCGTGCCGGTCGCGCCGACCTACGGGATGACCGAGACGTGCTCTCAAATCGCGACGTTCGGCTGGCCGCTGCCGGGGGCCGAGATGGTTGTGTCCGCGGAAGCTGAGGTGGTCGTGCGCGGGCCGATGGTGTCGGCGGGGGCGCTTGCCGGCGACGGCTGGCTGCGGACCGGCGACCTCGGCCGGTTCGATGAGCGAGGGCGGCTCGTGATTACCGGCCGCAAGGCCGACACGATCGTGACGGGTGGCGAGAACGTGGCGCCGGCGGAGGTTGAGGACGTGTTGCTGACGCATCCCGACGTCGCCGACGCCGGGGTGTTCGCCCGCGAGGATCCGGAGTGGGGGGAGGCCGTGATCGCGTCGGTGGTCCTGCGCTCGGCCGGCGGGCGGGTCGAGGCCGACGAGCTGCGGGCGTTCTGCGCCGCGCGGCTGGCGGGCTTCAAGGTCCCCAAGGCGTTCGAGTTCGTCCCGCGGCTGCCGCGGAGTGAGACTGGGAAGCTGCTCCGGAGGGAGTTGGGGTAGGGGGTAGGGGGCGGGCGGAAACGTCCCAGTGAAGGGCGGCGATGCGGTCCGCGGGATGTTCCCGTTCTCCCAGAGCGGAAACGTCCCGGGCGGTTCGACGAGACCATTGCGTGGGACGTTTCCGTCCGGCCGCGCAGGGTTGGTGGCCGGGCGCGGGGGGTGCAAACGTCCCGCCCGACGGCCTCCCCGAGCTCGCCGGGACGTTCGCTCCGTCCCAGGGAGCAAACGTCCCCGCCACCGCACCAACCACGCAGCGCGGGACGTTGACCCACGCCACCCCGATCACATCACCTGACGTGACCCCATTTGATGTGACGTCTGACTGGAATATGATGCGTTCCTGATGTCCAGCTCCGCGCCGAGCACGAATGGCTCGCATCAGCATCAGAACGAGCTCACGATCGAGCAGCTCGCCGCGCAGACCGGGATGTCGGTCCGCAACATCCGCGCTCACCAGGCCCGCGGCCTGCTGGCTGCGCCGGAGGTGCGGATGCGGATCGGGTACTACGGGCCCGAGCACGTCGAGCAGCTGCATCGGATTCGCGAGCTGCAGGACGAAGGGTTCAACCTCGCCGGGATCAAGCGGCTGCTCGCCGACGAGCAGGGCACGGCCGAGCGGCTGCTGCAGTTCAAGCAGGCGCTCGCGACCCCCCGGAGCGACGAGGTGCCGCAGACCCTGACGCTCGGTCAGCTCAGCCGGCGCTACCGCGTCGACCCGGCCGAGGGACCGGCGGTGCTGGCGCGTGCGTTGAAGCTCGGCGTGCTGACGCCCGCGGGCGACGGCGTGTACGAGGTCCCGAGTCCGTCGCTGCTCGCGGTCGGCGACGAGGTCGTCGACCGGGGGATCTCGCTCGACAGCGCGCTGTCGGTGCTCGAGGACATCGAGCGCCACAGCGACTCGGTGTCTCGTTCGTTCGTGAAGCTGTTCCTGCGCGAAGTGTGGAAGCCTTTCGCCCAGGCCGACATGCCGCCCGAGCGCTGGCCGGAGATCGAGGCGGCGGTCCAGCGACTGCGGCCAATCGCGGCGGAGGCAGTGATGGCGATCTTTCAGCGACAGCTCTCAAGCCAGATCGAAGGCGCGTTTAGCGAGATCACGCGGCGGCTCTCGGAGCGCAGCCAGTGATGGCGGCGACACCCGACCCCGATGAGCAGCGCGCCGAGCTGATCGACCGCTGGGAGTTCGCGTCGTCGGGATGGGGCAAGCGTGCGCAGCGGATGCGCGAGGCCGGGATGGCCGTCTCGACCTGGCTGATCGAGCAGCTCTCGCTACAGCCCGGGCAGCGTCTGCTGGAACTCGCCGCCGGACCCGGTGACACCGGCTTCCTCGCGGCCGAGCTGATCGCTCCGGGCGGGACGCTGATCACGAGCGACGCGACCGAGGGGATGCTCGCCGTAGCGCGCGAGCGCGCGCAGCAGTTCGACGTCAAGAACGTCGAGTTCAAGCAGCTCCAGATCGAATGGATCGACCTGCCGACCGCCAGCGTCGACGCGATCGTCTGCCGCTGGGGCTACATGCTCACGGTCGATCCGGCCGCGGGCATGAGCGACGCGAGGCGCGTGCTCAAGCCCGGCGGGCGGTTCGCGATCGCGGTCTGGGACCGCGCGCCGGAGAACCCATGGGCGACGATCCCGACCGAAGCGTTCGTCCAGGGCGGCTACCTCGACCCGCCCGAACGGGGCGGCGTCGGTATGTTCGCGCTCGCCGACCCCGACGTGCTACAGCAGATGCTCGAGGACGCCGGGTTCGTCGAGGTAGTGATCGACTCGGTGGAGGTGATCCGCGAGTACGACGCGTTCGAGGACTACTGGGGGGAGACGCTCGACCTCTCACCGACCCACTCGCGCACGCTCGAGCCACTGTCAGATGAACAGCGTGCTGACGTCGAACGCCGCGTGCGGGAGCTCACCGCGACGTACACCGACGCCGGCGGCGCACTAGTGCTCCCGGGCAGGTCGCTGGTCGCCTCGGCGAGCGCCTGAACGGCGCTCAAGCCCGCCGCGGCCCGTACGAGCGCGGCCGCGAATTCCCTGCAATTGAATAGGATCTTGCAGCCTGACACAGGGCTTGCAGTGGTATTGCAAAGCGGCCTTGTCGGCAAGAATCGCGGCATGAGATTTCGACTGCTGACCGCGCTGGCGGCCGCTGCCATCTTGGCCGTGCCCGCTCCCGCTTCCGCCTACTTCGCACACACGGTCACGGCAGGGGAGTCGCTGACCTCAATCGCCGCTGCCGACGGACTGAGCATCACACAGCTCGCCGCCGTAAACGGTCTCCCCAGTAGCGCGTTCCTGATCAAGGGCGCGACGATTCAGATCCCGCCGCAGGGCGTGACCGCCTCAGTCGTGTCATCGACCACCTCGAGCACGTCCGGCGTCTCGAGCGCCGCACCCGTGAGCACCGCGGGCGGCTCCTACCTCGTCGTCCCCGGCGACACGCTCAGCGCGATCGCCGCACGGGCGGGTACGACCCCGGGCGCGCTTGCGGCCGCCAACGGCTTGAACCTCGACGGTCTCCTGTTGGCCGGGAGCACGCTCCGCGTGGGCTCTGGGCTCGGCAGTGGCAGCTCCGCGCCGATCGGCACGACAGCGTCGAGCGGTTACCTGGTCGTTCCGGGTGACACGCTGAGCGCGATCGCCGCGCGATCCGGCACAACCGCCGGCGCGCTCGCGGCCGCCAACGGCCTCAACGTCGACGGGATCCTGTTCGCCGGCCGGACGATCCACCTGACGTCAGGCTCGATCGCCGTTCCGGTCTCGACCTCGCTCGGCTCGGCTTCAGCCGCGACGCAGCCGGTCGGCGCGCCCGCCCAGGGCAATCCGACCAACCCGCCCTACCCGACCGCCGAGCGCCTCAGCTCGACCCAGATCGGCTCGGTCGCGAGCGCCAACGGCGTCCCGGCGTCGCTTGCCGACGCGATCGCGTGGCAGGAAAGCGGCTTCAACAACGACCTCGTTTCAAGCGCCGACGCCCGTGGGATCATGCAGATCCTGCCGGGCACGTGGGACTGGATCCAGCACAACCTGACCGCCGGCGTGCCGCTCGCACCGGCCTCGGCGGCGGACAACGTTCGGGGCGGCGTGCTGCTGCTGCGCTCACTGCTGAACTCGACCGGAGGCGATCCCGGCACCGCCGCGGCGGGCTACTACCAGGGTCTGCCCTCGGTCCAGGCGCACGGGCTCTATCCCTCGACACAGCAGTACGTCCAGAGCGTGCTTGCGCTCGAGCGCCGCTTCGGCGGCGGGTGAGAAATCGCCTGCGGGCGGCGACAGCTACGCTGCCCGCATGTTCTACGACGACGACGCGGACCTCTCACTTCTCGACGGCAAGACGATTGCGATCATCGGCTACGGCTCCCAGGGACACGCGCACGCGCTGAACCTGAAGGACTCCGGCGCCAACGTCGTAGTCGGGCTGAGGTCGAGCTCGGCAAGCGTCGCCAAGGCCAAGGAGCACGGCCTGCGCGTCGTCGAACCCGCCGACGCGGCGAGCGAGGGCGACATCGTGATGATGCTCGTGCCCGACGAATTGCACCGTCAGGTGTGGGAGTCCGGCGTCAAGGACGGGGTCGCCTCGGGCAATCTGCTGATGTTCGGCCACGGCTTCTCGATCCACTACGGCGAGGTCGCGCCGCCGCCCGACATCGACGTCGCGCTGGTGGCGCCGAAGGGTCCCGGTCATCTCGTCCGCCGCCAGTACGTCGACTCAACCGGCGTGCCCGGACTCGTCGCCGTTCACCAGGACGCGACCGGCAACGCGCTCGCGGTGGCGCTCGCCTACGCGAAGGGGATCGGCTGCACCCGCGCCGGCGTGATCGAGACGTCGTTCAAGGACGAGACCGAGACCGACCTGTTCGGCGAGCAGGCGGTGCTGTGCGGCGGCGTCACCGAACTTGTCCGCGCCGGCTACGAGACGCTGGTCGACGCGGGCTATGACCCGCGGCTGGCGTACTTCGAGTGCCTGCACGAGCTCAAGCTGATCGTCGACCTGATGTACGAGAAGGGGATCGCGGGGATGCGGTACTCGATCTCGAACACGGCCGAATACGGCGACCTGACCCGCGGCAGCCGCGTGATCGGGGCCGAGTCTCGCGCGGCGATGAAGAAGCTGCTGTCGGAGATCCAGTCGGGCGATTTCGCGCGGGAGTGGATCGCCGAGAACCGGGCGGGCCAGGAGAACTTCAAGCGCATGCGCGAGGAGCAGGCCGGCCACCAGGTCGAGGTCGTCGGACGGGAGCTGCGCTCCCAGATGTCCTGGATCGACACCGAGTTCCAGGAGTAGCCGCGCGGCCACAGCCGCCGGCGCCTGCGAGTGCTGCGCGCCCGGCCCGGACGACCCGCTAACTTCGAGAAGTCACGCATGGCAGACACGTCCACCGCCCTGCAGATCCCGACTGAGCTGAAGCCCGCCGACGGCAGGTTCGGGTCCGGCCCGTCGCGCGTTCGCCCCGCACAGCTCGAGCATCTGCTGTCGAGCGGCAGCTCGCTGATGGGCACCTCGCACCGTCAGAAGCCCGTCAAGCAGCTGGTCGGCCAGGTCCGCAGCGGCCTGCGCGACCTGTTCGCGGTCCCCGACGACTACGAGATCGCGCTCGGAAACGGCGGCACCACGGCGTTCTGGGACGCGGCGACCTGCTGCCTGATCCGCGAGCGATCACTTCACCTCTGCTACGGCGAGTTCTCATCGAAGTTCGCCTCATGCACCCGCGCCGCGCCGTTTCTCGATGACCCGCTGGTGATCGAAGCGCCGCCGGGCGACGCGCCAGATCCGGCCGCCGATCCCGGCGCCGACGCGATCGCGTGGGCGCACAACGAGACTTCGACCGGCGTGATGGTGCCGGTCGCGCGCCCGTCGGGCGCCGGTGACGCGCTCGTCCTGATCGACGGAACCTCGGCCGCGGCGGGGCTGCCGCTCGACGTCAGCCAGGCCGACGTCTACTACTTCGCCCCGCAGAAGGGGCTGGCGTCCGAGGGCGGCCTGTGGCTGGCGCTGCTCAGCCCGGCGGCGCTCGCGAGGGTGCAGGAGATCGAGGCGGCCAAACAGGCAGGCCGCTGGATCCCGGACTTCCTGTCGCTGCGGATCGCGCTCGAGAACTCGGTCAAGGACCAGACCTACAACACGCCCGCGATCGCGACCCTGTTCCTGCTCGCCGACCAGCTCACCTGGATGCTCGACCAGGGCGGGCTCGACGCGATGGTCGCGCGCACGACCGAGTCCTCGACACACCTGTACGACTGGGCGCAGGCGCACCCCCACGCGAGCCCGTTTGTCGCCGATCGGGCCAAGCGATCGCTGGTCGTCGGCGCGATCGACTTCGACGAGGAGGTCGACGCCGCCGCGCTCGCCGCGACGCTGCGCGCCAACGGGATCGTCGACGTCGAGCCGTACCGCAAGCTCGGGCGAAACCAGTTGCGAATCGCGATGTTCCCGGCGACCGACCCCGACGACGTGCGGGCGCTGACCGGGTGCATCGACTGGATCCTGGAGCGGATGTGAACGGCCGCCCGAAGGTGCTCGTGGCCGAGAAGATCGGCGATCCCGGGATCGCGCTGCTGCGTGAGCACTTCGACGTCGAACTCGGCGTCGGTTGGTCGCGCGAGGAGCTCGCCGATCGGATCGGTGGCTACGACGGCGTCCTGATCCGCTCGGCGACCAAGCTCGACGAGGAACTGATCGGCAGAGCCGACCGCCTGCGGGCGGTCGGTCGGGCGGGCGTCGGGGTCGACAACGTCGACGTGCCGGCGGCGACCAAGCGCGGGATCGTCGTAGCCAACGCACCGCAGTCGAACGTGATCACAGCGGCCGAGCACACGATGGCGCTGCTGCTGGCGCTCGCTCGCAACGTCCCGCAGGCGCACGCTTCGCTGGTCAGCGGCAAGTGGGAGCGTTCGAAGTTCTCCGGAGTCGAGCTGTACGAGAAGACGCTCGGGATCGTCGGCTTCGGGCGCATCGGCCAGCTCGTCGCCCACCGGGCGCTGTCGTTCGGGATGCGCGTGATCGGGTTTGACCCCTATGTCGCCGCCGATCGCTACCGCGAGCTCGGCGTCGAGCGCGCCGAGTCCTCAGACGACCTGTACGCGGTCGCGGACTTCATCACCCTGCACCTACCCAACACGCCTGACACCAAGGGCTGGCTCGACGCCGAGGCGCTTGCCAAGTGCAAGGACGGCGTACGGATCCTGAACGTCGCGCGCGGACCGCTGGTCGTCGACGATGACCTCAAGGCCGCGATTGACTCCGGCAAGGTCGGCGGCGCGGCGCTCGACGTGTTCCAGTCCGAGCCCGTGACCGAGCATCCGCTGTTCGGCTATCCAAACGTGATCGTCACGCCGCACCTCGGTGCGTCGACCGCCGAGGCGACCGACCGCGCGGGCTACCAGGCGGCCGAGCAGGTGATCGCGGCGCTGACCGGCGGCGTCGTCACGAGCGCCGTCAACGTACCCGCGATCCCGTCGGAGGACATGGATGTGCTCGGTCCGTTCGTGACGCTGTGCCGCGCCCTGGGCCGGATCGCGGTCGAGCTCGCGGAGGGCTCGTCGGTCGACCGCGTCGAGACCGAGTTCATGGGACGGATCGCCGAGCGCGACACGCGCCTGCTCGGGATTCAGGTGCTGCTCGGGGTCCTGCGCGGCCACACCGAGGAGGAGGTCAACGAGGTCAACGCTCCGACGATGGCCGAGGAGCGAGGGATCGAGCTGGTCGAGACCAAGCGCCCGACCGTGCGCGACTACGCCGACCTCGTGCGGGTGATCGTCACCAGCGGCGAGGGCAGCGTCCGGGTCGCCGGCACGCTGATCGGCCGCCGCAATCACGCGCATCTGCTTGAGGCCTGGGGTCAGCGGTTCGATGTGCAGCTCGATGACCACGTGACGATCTTCCGCTACCGCGACCTACCTGGCATGCTTGGCCGGGTCGGCACCGTGTTCGGCCAGCACGGGATCAACATCGTGTCGGCCGCCGTCGGGCGCCAGCCGGAGAACTCGAGCAGCGGCGACGATCGCCTCGCGGCGATGACGATCACCACCGACGCCGCGGTTCCGCACGCGCTCGTCCAGGAGATCGTGGCGTGCGAGGGGTTCGAGGCCGGCCGCACGGTCAATCTGTAGCGCCTGCTGGTCACCCAAGCTCCGGGCTGATAGGAATATCGGCCAGAGATGGAGGGTGCCGTCACCACAGCGCCGGCGCGCAATACCGGGCCCCGTGCCCTGGACGCGAGCACGATGTGCGAGGCGTTTCAGATCACGGCCGCGCAGCGCCCGGACGATGTCGCCCTGCGGACGATCGCCGACGGGATCTCGATCACCTGGGGCGAGTACGCCCAGCGCGTGCGCCAGCTCGCAGGCGCGTTCGCCGCGCTCGGCGTCGGTCACGGCGACACGGTCGGCTTCATGCTCACCAACCGGCCCGAGTTCCACTTGCTCGACACCGCCGCGATGCACCTCGCGGCGACGCCGTTCTCGATCTACAACACCTGCTCTCCCGAGCAGATCGCCTACCTGCTCGACGACGCCGCCAACCGCGTGATGATCGTCGAGGCGGCGTTCGTCGACCGCGTGCTGGAGGTGCTCGGTGACGGCCACGGGAGCGTCGAGCACCTGATCACGCTCGACGGCGCGACCGCCGACTCGATCACGCTCGAGGAACTCGAGTCGGCGCTCGCGCCGGGCGGCTTTGATTTCGATTCCAGCTGGCGCGCGGTGGTCCCCGACGACATCCTCACGCTGATCTACACGTCTGGCACGACCGGGCCGCCCAAGGGCGTGCAGCTCACGCACGCCAACGAGCTCGCCCAGTGCCGGGGACTCGACGCGGTGAAGCATTGGCCCGAGGGCGGCGGCTCGATCGTCTCGTTTCTGCCGATGGCCCACATCGCCGACCGTGGGCTTACGCACTACGGGCAGATGGCGTGGGGTGAGACCCTCACCTGCTGCCCGGAGGTCACGCAGGTGTTCGCGCACGTCGCCGATGCGCGCCCAACCCGCTGGGGCGCCGTCCCGCGGGTCTGGGAGAAGCTCAAGGCGGCGCTGGAGGCTGGGATCGAGGCCGAGCCCGACGACGCCAAGCGCGCGGCAGCGAAGGCCGCGATCGAGCTCGGAATCCGCAAGGTCCGCGCCGAGCAGGCCGGCGACCCGGTCAGCGGGGAGCTGCTCGATGGCTATGCGCGCGCCGACGAGCAGGTGTTCGCGCCGATCCGCGCGAGGCTCGGACTCGATCGCTGCACGTCGTACGTGACCGGAGCAGCGCCGGCGCCGCTCGAGGTGTTCGAGTTCTTCGCCGCGATCGGGATCCCGATCTGCGAGGTCTGGGGGATGTCGGAGCTGGCGTCGGTCGCGACGATCAACCCGCCGGAGCGGATCCGGTTCGGCACTGTCGGACCGCCGATGCCCGGCATCGAGGTACGTCTCGCCGAAGATGGCGAGGTGCTGGTCCACGGCGAGACGATGATGGCCGGCTACCGCAACCAGCCGGAGAAGACCGCCGAGACGATCGGCGCTGACGGCTGGCTTCGCACCGGTGACATCGGCGAGCTCGACGAGCTCGGCTACCTGAAGATCGTTGACCGCAAGAAGGAGCTGATCATCAACGCCGCGGGCAAGAACATGTCGCCCGCGAACATCGAGCAGCAGCTCAAGCAGGGCAGCCCGCTGATCGGCCAGGCGATCGCAATCGGCGACCGCCGGGCCTACAACGTCGCGCTGATCGTGCTCGATCCCGACGCGTGTGTCGCGTTCGCCTCCAGCTACGGGCTGGCCGACCCCACGGCAGCCGCGATGGCCGCCGAG
>DASXDD010000244.1:0-12542 GCA_036490775.1 Solirubrobacteraceae bacterium
TTCCGGGCAGCGTCGGTCGCGGCGCCGGTCGGGACGGCCGAGCGCAGCGACGACGGCTGGGAGATCAACGGACAGGTCGGGTTCGCGTCCGGCGCGCCCTACTCGACGTTTTACATGGGGCAGGCGATGCTGCCCAACCCCGGCGGCGCCGCGCCGCCACCGACGCTGCTGTTCGTTGCGCCGCGCGAGCAGTGGCAGATGCTCGACGACTGGGGCGACATGCTCGGCCTGAAGGGCAGCGGCTCGCACAGCATCCGCTTCGAGCACACGCGGATTCCGGCGCACTGGGCGTTTGAGGGCAACATGATTGACGTCGACGTCGCCGGCGGCACGCCCGGCTGGCGGCTGCATGGCAACCCGATGTACGCCGGCCGCGCGATGTCGGTGTTCACGATCTCGCTCGGGGCCGTGACCGTGGGGGCCGCCTACAACATGCTCGACGAGTACGAGCGGCTGATGCGCTCAAAGACGACCGGGATGCCGCCGTTTCAGCCACGGATCGAGAATCGCGAGTACCAGCGCTGGTACGGGCGGGCGCTGACCCACATCGCCACCGCCGAGGCCGCGCTACATCGCGCCGCGGACATGCACATGGAGCTGTGCCGTCGCAACGTGATCGACGGGATCGACTACAGCTACGGCGACGACATGCTCGTCGCCGGGATCGCCCGCGAGGTGTTGCTGATGTGCTGGAACGTGATCGACGACGACCTGTTTCAGACGGTCGGCGCATCCGTTGCGCGCGACGGTGAGCGGACCGCGCGGATCTTCCGCGACATCGCCGTCGCGACGGCCCACCGCAATCTCCAGCTGCGCGACATGTGGTACGGCGAGATCGCGCGCGCGGCGCTCGGCGAGCCGCGGATCCCGCTCGGGATCTAGGTGCTCCCCCCCGGCTTAGTCGTCGAACTGGATGCCCTGGGGCCCGACGCCCAGGTAATGGGTCACGTCGCTGCGATCGCCGTCTTTGACGAACCACGAGAGCCCGATCTGCCCTGAGCCGTCGGGCTCTGGGTCCAGTGTGAACGAGGCGACCCTCGAGCTCGCCGTCCACCGCCAGGAGGCAGGCAGCTTGACCCGCTCCACGGTCACGAACGGGCCCGATCCGCGGCGGCCCTCGAGCGTCATGTACAGCGGCAGCGGCGTCGTCTGCGACGCATTCGCGGGCGCATCGACGGTGTCGAGCGTCACCCGGTAGGAGTAACCGCCCGGCGCGACGGTGGCGCGGGACTGGACCGGGCGTTGTCTGGGGATCTTGGGGACGATCTGCGCCTGGACCGGGGTGAGCGACAGCGTCGAGGTCGTCTGCTTGCTCGAGCCTCCGGAGATCGCGACGACGATCGCGACCGCGGCGGCGATCGCAGCGACGGCCGCGCCCGCCCAGATCCACCTGCGCCGCAGGGTTGGGGCCGCTCGCTGCCTGGCGACGGGAGCCGCGGGCGCGGTGGATTGCGTGTCGGCGGCGCCGGGAGCCGCGCCGGCGCCGGGAGCGGCGGGGCCGATCGCGACGGTGCGCTCGGGGGTGGTGGACTGCTCGCCCGAGCTGGCGGCGACGGCGGCGCGGCCGAGATCGCCCGCGGATGCGTAACGGTCGTCAGGGTCCTTGGCCATCGCTCGGTTCAGGACCGTCTCGAACTCCGCCGGGAGGTCGGGCCGGCGCTCGAGCGCCGACGGCGGCGGTCGCGAGCCGTGCGCGAACAGCTTGGCGAAGTCGTTGTCGGCCGGGTACGGGACCGTTCCTGTGAGCGCCTGGAACAGCACGCAGCCGAGCGAGTAGACGTCAGCACGCGCGTCGACACGCTCGCCACGTGCCTGCTCGGGCGCGACGTAGTCGATCGTGCCGATGAACGCGCCCGTGCCGGTCAGGCCATGGCTGCCGACGATGTGGCGCGCGAGCCCGAAGTCCGACAGGTAGACGTGCTCGCGCGCGCCGCTCGACGCGATCAGCATGTTCGCGGGCTTGACGTCGCGATGCACGAGGCCTTGCGCGTGCGCCGCGTCCAGCGCCTGGGCGACCTGGTCGACGATCGCCGTGGCGCGCGCGGGCTCGAGTCGGCCCTCGCGCGACAACAGCGTCCGCATGTCGACGCCGTCGACGTAGCGCATCGCGATGAACAGGGTGCCGTCCGCTTCGCCGACGGCATGCACGGGGATCACGTTGGGGTGCTCGATCTGGGCGGCGATCGCCGCCTCGCGCTCAAATCGCGTCCGGAACTGCGGATCGTCGGCGAACTCTGACGAGATCACCTTCAGCGCAACGATCCGGTCGGGCAGCTGCTGACGCGCCCGGTATACGACTCCCATCCCGCCGCGCCCCGCGATTGACTCGATCACGAAGCCGGCGAGCTCGGTCCCCGCTTCGAACATCGAGAGTGACTCTATGGCACGGTGCGAGTCATCGCTATGCCTTGATGTGGAATGGCAGCGTCGCGACGACCACGTCGGTCCGCGACTTCAGTGCCGCCTCGAGCAGCCTGCCGCGCTGGTTGTGGAGGATCTCGCGGCGGCGCTTATTCGGGATCAGCTCCGGGATCAGGACGGTCACGGTCACGTCGTCCTTGGGGATGTTCTCGATGTAGTCGAGCACGGTCTTCACCAGTGAGCGGTGCGGGTCGACCACGACCTCGAGCGGCACTGAGCACTTCCACTGCGCCCAGTCGTCAAGTACGCGCTCGCGCTCCTCGTCGTTGCCGGCGACCGCGATCGCGACGACCGTGTCTCCGAGCGACAACGCGGCGTTGAGCCCGCGTTCGGTGAGCAGGTTGACCGTCGAGGTCGGGACGATCACGATGCTCTCTCGGGCGTGCGGAATCCCTGGCGTCTTGCCGAGCCGCAGCTCACTCGCGACCTTCGCGTAGTAGCTCTCGGTGTGCGAGAACAGCCACATCATCAGCGGGATCGCGATCACCACGACCCATGCGCCCTCGCGGAACTTCGTCGACAGGAACACGACCACGCAGATCGCGGTCAGCGTCGCGCCGAAGCCGTTGAGGCCGATCCGCGCGCGCCACTTCGACGGGCGCTCCTCCAGCCAGTGCCGGACGAGTCCGATCTGGCTGATCGTGAAGCCGATGAACACGCCGATTGCATAGAGCGGGATCAGCTTGTTGGTCTCGGCGTCGACGGCGATCAGCAGCAGCATCGCCGCCACCGCGAGCACGATGATCCCGTAACGGTAAACCGGTCGCTCGGCCCGCAGGTAGAACGCGTGGGGGAGACGATGATCTCGGGCGAGGATGCTCATCAGCACCGGCAGCCCGCCGAAGCTCGTGTTGGCCGCGAGCCCCAGCACGGCGGTCACGGCGAGGTTTGAGACGTAGTACGGCCAGCCGGTTCCGAACGCTCCCGCCGTCAGCTGGGCGAGCATCGTGACGCCACCGCGCGGCGCCACGTCGTGGACCCGGATCAGCGTCGCGATCCCGATCAGCATCACCGCCAGCAGCGCCCCGAGCGCGAGCTCGGTGCGCTGCGCGGTCTGCACGCGCGGCTCCTTGAATGCCGGGACTCCGTTGGCGATCGCCTCGACCCCGGTGACCGCCGAGCAGCCGGCGGCGAACGCCTTCAGTAGCAAGACGACGCCGAGCGCGGCCGTCGCGTGGATCGGGATCGGGGTACCGACCTGGGCGACCGGCTGGGAGTGAAACGGTCCGACGATCAGCGTCGCGAACACGCTGACGATGAACACCGCGAACGGCACCACCAGCACCTTTGCCGACTCGGCGATCCCGAACATGTTCACCGCGGTCAGCAGCGCAAGCGCGATCAGGCTGATCGCGAGCAGGTGATGCGCGAGCCCGGGGAACACGCTGGCGAGGCTCGCTGCGCCTGCCGCGAGGCTGACCGCGACGGTCAGCACGTAGTCGACGACCAGCGAAGCGGCGGCGAGCAGCGCCGGCATCCGTCCGAGGTTTCGCTTGGCGACCGCGTAAGCGCCACCGCCATCGGGGTGTGCTGCGATCACCTGCGAGTAGGAGAGGACGAGGATCACGAGCATCCCGGTGATCACGAGCGTCAGCGGCAGCGTGGACTTGAGCGCGCTCGCACCGGCGGTGACCAGCACCAGCACCATCGCCTCGGGGCCGTAGGCCACACTCGAGAGCGCGTCGAGACTGAGTGCCGAGAGGCCGCCGAGGACCGAAAGCTCGTGGCCTGCGTCGGTGTGCTTGCCGGCCCGCGGGCGCCGTGCCCGCATGCTCGGTGCTCTAGCCATAGGAGATCAGCTCGAGCAGGCTGCCGTCAGGGTCGCGGAAGTACACGCTTGTTCCGTTGCCCCTGGCGCCGTTGCGGCTCACCGGGCCCTGCTCGACCTCGACCTTTTGCTGGGCCAGATGCGCGAGCGCGCCGTCGATCGGGCCCTCCCACTCAAAGCACAGATCGCTGTTGCCCGGCGCGACGGGGAGGCGAGCGACCGGATCGGCGTCGACGCCGGGACCATGGACGTTGAGCTGCTCGGTGCCGAACCGATACGCCCATGCGCCGCCGCCCCGATCGACGAGCTCAGCGCCGAGCACGTCACGGTAGAAGCGGTTTGACCGCTCCCAGTCTGAGACGTGGATCACGCAGTGGTCGAGCTTCACGTTTGCGGTGGCGCGGCGAGCGCGACGATGTTGCCCTCCGGGTCGGCAACGTAAGCGAGGCGCTCGCCCCACAACATGTCGGCAGGCTCGGCGAAAATCGAGCTGCCGGCCTCGCGCAGCGCCGCAACGGTGGCGTCGACGTCGGCGACGTACACGAACAGCTCATGGCGGGGACCAGGGCCAGGCTCGACGCCGGCGAGCATCCGGAAGCCCTCCTCGAACCCCAGCCGCAGGTAGAACGCGGCGACCGCCTCGACGTCGCGGGCGTAGATCACCAGGAACGCGCGCAGCGGCACGCGCTCAGCCTAACCCGTCACTGCCGGCGCCGTCTCGAGCGCCACAGCTCGGCGTGGATCGCCCAGTGCTCGTGGTCGCGCCAGCGCCCGCCGACCTTC
Source organism: Solirubrobacteraceae bacterium (assembly GCA_036490775.1). Classification (GTDB taxonomy): domain Bacteria; phylum Actinomycetota; class Thermoleophilia; order Solirubrobacterales; family Solirubrobacteraceae; genus Palsa-465. The sequence continues at coordinate 4,973 of DASXDD010000244.1, forward strand.
AGATACCGCTCGGAGAACCCCTCGCGGACGAACCCGCAGCGCTGCGCGAGTGCGATCGACGCGGCGTTGGCGGGCTGGATGTTGGCTTCGAGGCGGTGCAGGGCGAGCTCGGTGAAGGCGCGCTCGAGCACGAGCTCCATCCCCTCGGTCATGTAGCCCTGCCCGGTGTACCCCGCGACGCCGCCGTAGCCAAGGAACGCGCTCTGCAGGGGCCCGCGGATGATCTGGCTGATGTTGAAGAAGCCGACGATCGCGCCGTCCTCGCGCCGTCGGACGAGCATCGGCTCAAACTCCTGCGCCCGCGCGCGCTGTACGAGCGCGTCGAAGTCCTCGGGCGTCGCCGGCGGAGCCAGCCACGGCTTGTGGAGGCTCCGGCTGGCTCGCATCGCGGCCAGGTAGTCGTCGCGGTCGCGTGGGGTCGGCGGTCGGAGTACGACGCGGGAGGTGCGGCGGCTCGGCATCCGGGCGAGGCTACCCGAGGGTCCGGAGGTGGCACGGCGAGAGCCTGGCCCGACCCTGCAAAACCCCGCAGCACGCAGATCCAGCCGGGGGCGCGTCAAGTTATGCATGCCCCATGTGCATAACCCCGCGCGCCTATCCGGCTGAGGGCGCCGCGAGGGGTTATGCAGGTCCCAGCTCTGCCAACCGCCGCTCGAGCAGCCTTCGCTCCGCATCGTCGCTGACCAGTCCCAGCGCGCGGTGGTAGGCATCGCGAGCCTCGTCGCCACGGCCCGCGCGGCGCAGCAGCTCGCCCCGGGTCGAATGCAGGTAGTGGTAATCATCGAGCGCGAGGCGATCGATGATCTCCAGCCCGGCCTCCGGGCCGCGCTGCTCGGCGATCGCGATCGCACGGCTGAGCTGCACCACCGGTGAGTTCGTCAGCCGGGCGAGCTCGCCGTAGAGCGCGGCGATCTGGCGCCAGTCACGCGGCTGGTCGGCGTGCAGCGATGCGATCGCGGCCTGGACGACGTACGGGCCCCGCCCCCGCAGGGCCAGCGCCCGGTCGAGCATCGCGCGTCCCGCGGCGATCTGGCCCTGGTTCCACAGCGCATGGTCCTGGTCGGCCAGCAGCACGAGCTCGCCGTCGCGAAACCGTGCCTCGCGACGTGCGTCGAGCAGCAGCATCATCGCCAGCAGCCCGTGGACCTCGGGCTCGTCGGGCATCAGCTCGGCGAGCGCGCGCCCGAGGCGGATCGCCTCGGTCGCGAGATCACCGTGGGTCGGGGGGGAGGAGTAGCCCTGGTTGAAGATCAGATACACGACCGCGAGCACGGCGGCGAGCCGGTCGGGCAGCAGGTGATCGGGCGGAACACGGAACGGGATCCCGGCTGCCTTGATCTTTCGCTTGGCACGCACCAGTCGCTGGGCCATCGTCGCCTCGCTGACCAGGAACGCGCGCGCGATCTCGGACGTCGTCAGCCCGCCGAGCGTGCGCAGCGTGAGCGCCACCTGAGCGTCGGTTGCGAGCGCCGGGTGGCAGCAGGTGAACACGAGCTCAAGCCGCTCATCGGTGAAAGTCGTCTCGTCCATTACGTCCTCGGTGGTCTCCGGGACCTCGAGCAGTCGCGTCTTGAGCGCGAGCGTCTGGTTGCGGCGGATCCGGTCGATCGCGCGGTTGCGCGCGGTTGCGATCAGCCAGGCACCCGGGTTGGCGGGGACCCCGTCGCGCTGCCAGCGCTCGGCCGCGACGGCGAACGCCTCCTGCGCGGCTTCCTCGGCGAGGTCGAAGTCGCCGAGGAAGCCGATCAGCGCAGCGAGCACCCGACCCCACTGGTCGCGGAAGATCTGCTCGAGTGCCGCTACCACTCAACCAGCGGCCGGATCTCGATCGCACCGCCCAGTCGCGCTGCCGGGATCCGCGAGGCGAGCTCGATCGCCGCGTCGAGGTCGTCGGCCTCGTAGAACAGGTAGCCGCCGAGCGCTTCCTTGATCTCGACGAACGGGCCGTCGGTCGTGAGCGTCTTGCCGTCAGCGACGCGGACGGTCGTGGCCGTCTCGGGCGATTGCATCTGCACCGGCGCCGGGGTCACGCCGGGCGTCTCGCCGAGCGCCCTGTAGTCGGCGGCGATCTGCTGCTGCTCTTCGTCTGAGAGGCGTCCCCACGCCTCCGGGTCGTTCGGGGTCGGCGTGTCGCCGTGGTGGATCAACAGCATGTACTTCATCTCTGCCTCCTTTGAATGGTCGTCTATCAGACGAACGGGAGTGGTCGAAATCGACCGCGGTAGGGTGCGAACGTGGCTACCGCCTTCGACGTACGACAGCTCCAGACTCCGATCGTGCAGGCGGGCATGGGGTTCGTAGCTCGACACGAGCTCGCGGCGGCGGTCTCGGATGCGGGCGGGCTCGGAACGATCGCCGGCGTCGGTCTGCCGATCGCGGCGGAGCTCGAGGCGGCGCGCCGGCTGACCGGCAGGCCGATCGCCGTCAATCTCCTGCTGCCGTTCGCGGGCCCCGAGGACTTCGAGGCGGCGGGCGCCGCCGACGTGGTCGTCACGTTCTGGGGCGAGCCGCACCGCCCGGCGGCGGCTACCTGGATCCACCAATGCGGCTCGGTCGACGAAGCGCTGGCGGCCGCGGCGGCCGGCGCCGATGCGGTGATCGCCCAGGGCTCGGAGGCCGGCGGCCACGTCCGCGGCGATACGCCGGTGCTCGAGCTCGTCGAGCGTGTGCGCGGGGCGATCCGGCTACCGGTGCTCGCGGCCGGTGGGATCGTCGACGCCGACGGCGTCTGCACGGCGCTTGACGCCGGCGCGGCTGCGGCGGTGCTCGGGACGCGCTTCTTGCTCAGCGACGAGAGCCGCGCCCATCCCGCCTACAAACAACGCTGCCTCGGGGCTGGCGACACGCTCGTGACCGAGCTGTTCGGACTCGGCTGGCCCGATGCGCCACACCGCGTGATCCCAAACGCGGCGACCGATCGCCCAGGAGACGAGCCGCGCTCGCCGGCGCCGGCGACCGATGACGGGCCCGCCGAGCTCGTCGCGGCACTGACGCCGTGACGCCGGTCTACACGTAGAAGTACGGGTCGAGCACGCGCACGCGCGTGATCTGGTCGATCGGGAGGTGGTTGCGCGCGGCGGTCTTGCGGATCGCCTCGGGGCTCGGGGCGTCGTAGACGCAGAACGACTTGCGCCTGTCCTCGCTCACATAGGAATGAACCCAGGTCACGCCCTCCTGCGCGTTTTGCTCGATCACGCCGTTGCAGACGTCGATGCCGCGGTCGGCGATCGGGATCTCGAGGCCGTCGGGGAACGTGCGCTGGACTATGTATCTGGGCATCTCGCCTCCTGATTGATCGACGTACCTCACGCCGACGACCCTACGAACGTGCCGCTGCGCACACATCGGGAGGACTCCCCATGTTCGGGGCGGCGCGCACCCATCTTTCGGGTCGCACGAACTGCGAAGATTTCGCTATGGATGAGGAGCTTCAGCGACGGGTCGCGAGCAACGAGTCGATGTTCCGCGATGTCAACGAGGCGTTGCGCAGCGGGCGCTGGCCGGGCGAGGACGCGGCCCCGGTCGCCTACCGGTGTGAGTGCGCGCGGCTCGGCTGCAGCCGTCTGATCGAGCTCAAGGCCCGCGACTACGAACGCGTACGCGCGCATCCGCGGCGGTTCCTGGTCGCTCCCGGCCACGAGCTCCCGGACGTGGAGACGGTCGTCGAGAGGCACGCGGGCTACCTCGTCGTGCAGAAGCGCGACGAGGCCGGGCGACAGGCCGAGGCGACCCACCCGCGTCCGTGACGTACCCGGCTCAGCCGGCGTTGAGCGCGAACCGAAGCCGCAGCTCGGTCCCGCCCGACGAGCGTCCTACAACCGAGAAGCCGTCGGTCATTTCCGAGATCAGTGCCAGACCGAGCCCGAGTCCATCGGTGTCGCGGCCGGCGTGAAGCCCGCAGCCCGTGTCGGCGATCAGTACCCATAGCTCCCTGTCGGCGACGCGGGCGGTGACGTGGATCTCGCCGGTGCGCCAGGGATACGCGTACAGCACGACGTTCGTGAGCGCCTCGGAGACCGCGAGCTGGATCGCTTGCGTCTGCTCCTCGGAGGCTCCGGCTGCAACCGCGCATTCGGTGACGGCGCGGCGTGCGACGGGCACGGAGTCGGCAACCGCCGGGTAGGAGTCCCTCACATACGGCAGATCGGGATCTACAAAACCGCTTGAGTACTTCGTGAGGCGCTCGCGCTCAATCAGAATCATAGCTTTGGCGAGGTTTTGATACCCGGTCGCGGGCACAACAAACCGCAAAGTCGTCTAAACCGAGAGCCCGTGGGTGGACAATCTGGCTCGCCGGCGACAGTTGTCTAGGTTTCCGAGGGCAGATGTTCGATCACGTCACGATAAGGGTGCCCGATCGCGCCGCCGCCGAACAGTTTTTTGAGACGGTGCTCGGCCCGCTCGGGATCGACACGAGCTACCGGACGAAGGCGTTCACCGAATGGCAGGACTTCATGGTCGCCGAAGCGTCCGCCAAGCATCCAGCGACGCGCGGACTGCACGTCGCCTTCGTGGCGCCGTCGCGTGAGCAGGTCGACGCGTTCTGGCAGGCCGGCACCGACGCCGGCTATGCGGACGATGGCGCGCCGGGACCCCGCCCGCAGTACCTGAAGGATTACTACGGGGCGTTCCTCCGCGATCCCAGCGGCTACAACAGCATCGAGGCGGTTCACTACGAGGCGCACCGCCACCGCGAGCAGGTGATCGATCACCTCTGGATCCGCGTCGCGGACCTCGACGCCGCGACCAGCTTCTACGAGCTCGTCGGCGCTGCCGCCGGCTTCGCCCTGCGGGAGCGCGTCGAGGATCGCTCGACGTTCTCCGGCGATGCGGCGCGCGGAGCCTCGTTCTCGCTCGTGTCGGGTCCGCCGACTGCGAACCTGCACGTCGCGTTCGGAGGCGACGACGACGCCGTGCGCAGGTTCTACGACGGGGCGGTCGCCGCCGGGCATCGCGGTAACGGCGAACCCGGTGAGCGACCTCATTACCACCCCGGCTACTACGCGGCCTACGTGCTGGACCCCGACGGCAACAACATCGAGGTCGTCAACCACAACCGCGCCTGAGCGCGGCCGGCCGCCACGGCCTAGTCCTTGTCGTTGCCTGTGAGCTTGTCGGCGGCCTTGTCGACCTTGTCCTTGACGCTGGACTTGGCCTGGTCGACCCGCCCCTCGTTCTTCAGGCTCTTGTCGTCGGTAAGGCTGCCGGCGGCCTGCTTGGCGCGGCCCTTGGCTTCGTCGACGTGCTTGTCAGCCATCGTGTTCTCCTTGTTTGAGTGTTCTCCGGCCCTACCCGATCGCCGGAGCGGCGCAAACGCTGGTCAAGCACGCGCCACGCTGGTCTAATACGCACATGACCTATCCAGTGTCGTTCGAGGTCGACTACGTCGAGCAGCGCAACCGACTGACGACGTTCTTCCGGCTGATTCTTGTGATTCCGGTCGCGATCGTGCTCTGGCTGTACAGCATCGTCGCCACCATCGCCGTGCTGATCGCGTGGTTCGCGATCGTGATCACCGGCGGCTACCCCGACGGGCTCTACAGCTTCCTGGCCGGGTATCTGCGGTTCGTCGCGCGCGTCACCGCGTACACGGCGCTGCTGAGCGATCCTTACCCACCGTTCAGCGGCGCCCCGGACGCGAGCTATCCAGTGCGGATGGAGTTCGCCGGCCCGCTGCCGTCCTACAGCCGCCTGAAGACCGGCTTTCGGTTCATCCTCGCGATCCCGATCGTCGTGCTGCGCTACGTGATCAACCTGCTGCTCGAGGTCGTAGCGGTCGCGGCATGGTTCGTGATCCTGATCGTCGGCCGGATGCCTCGCGGGCTGTTCGACGTGATGGTGCTGGCCAACTCCTACATCGCGCGATCCGACGCGTATCTGCTCCTGCTGACCGAGACGTATCCGCCGTTCCAGGACGACCAGACCCGCGCGGCGGGGGTCTCGAGCTACTGACTCGTCATCCCTTGCGGGTGATCAGCACGAGCCCGTAGACGACAACCGAGGCGGCAAACAGGACACCGATCACCGCCACCGTCGCGTAGGCGACCGCGGCGACGCTCCGGTTGGCGCGGCGCATGTCGGTTGCGCGGATCGCGCCGAGGATCGACGTCGCGAACACGACCGCGATCGTGATGCTCGCCACCAGCGACGTGTACACCATCTTCAACAACGCGCTTGTGTCGATCGCGGCGCGGGTCATGAGATGCTGGGAGCTGGCTGTGCCTGCGCAAACCGGCGGGCGAAGGTCGTTCCGAGCGCCGCGAGCAGCAGGATCGTGATCACGATCGGGCCGCCGATGCCGTTGCCGAACAGCGTCGCAAGCGCATACACGAGTGCGCCGAACACCGCGGCGGCAGGCAGCGTCAGGACCCAGGCGCCGACGATGTTTCCCGCGACGCCCCAGCGGACCGCCGAGAACCGCTTAGCGGCGCCCGCGCCCATGATCCCGCCGGAGATCACGTGCGTCGTCGAGAGCGGATACCCGACGCTCGAGGCCGCCAGGATCACCGCGGCGCCCGCGCCCTGGGTCGCGAAGCCCTGCGCTGGGTCCATGCTGATGATCCGGGTGCCGAGCGTCTTGATGATCCGCCAACCGCCCGTGAACGTGCCCAGTGAGATCGCGCTCGCCGCCGAGACCACGACCCAGTCCGGGACCTGGAAGTTGCTCGCCGAGACGTCGCCGTGGGCGATCAGCGCCAGCGTGATCACGCCCATCGTCTTCTGCGCGTCGTTGGTCCCGTGCGACAGCGCGAGCAGGCCGCCGGACGCGAGCTCGCCGAGGCGAAAGCCACGGCTCACGGGCCCGGGGCGCAGGCGGCCGACGATCCGGTAGACGAGCAGAATCGAGCCGCCGGCGGCGATGAACGCGACGATCGGCGCGATGATCGCCGGCACGATCAGGCTGCCGACGAGCCCGCCGCCGTTGACCGCCGACCAGCCGCTGGCGGCGACCACGGACCCGACCAGGCCTCCGATCAGCGCGTGCGAAGAGCTCGACGGAAGGCCGTAGGACCAGGTGATCACGTTCCATACGATCGCGCCGACCAGCCCCGCGAACACGACCGTCATCGTGACCGCACCGGTGTCGACGAAGCCCTTGCCGATCGTCGTCGCGACCTGCAGTGAGATGAACGCGCCGGCGAAGTTCAACAGCGACGCGACCGCCACCGCCTGGCGGGGCCCGATCGCGCGCGTCGAGATCGACGTTGCGACGACGTTGGCGGTGTCGTGAAACCCGTTGGTGAGATCGAACGCCAGCGCGGTGACGATCACGATCACGAGGATGATGTCGCCGTTCATGCGTTCTTGATGACGATCCCTTCCAGGATGGACGCGGCTCGCTCGCTGGAGTCGATCGCCTGCTCAAGGCGTTCGAAGATGTCCTTCCACCGGATCACGACGATCGGATCGACGCCCGCCTTGAACAACGAGGTGATCGCCCCGCGGACGATCCGGTCGCCCTCGTTCTCCAGTCGGTGGATCTCGACCACCTGCGCATGGATGTCCTTGAACCCCTGCAGCCTCGGCAGCGCGACCGCCAGTTCCCGGGTCGCGAGGACGATGATGTTCG
>DASXDD010000245.1:0-19280 GCA_036490775.1 Solirubrobacteraceae bacterium
ACCGACCGCGGCGGCCAGGTCACCTACCACGGCCCCGGCCAGCTGGTCGCCTACCCGATCGTCGACCTCGCGGCCTACGGCGACGACGTCCACGAGTACGTGCGGCGCCTCGAGCGGGTGGCGATCCGCGCGCTCGGCGAATACGAGGTCGAGGCGGGGACGATCGAGGGCCTGACCGGGGTCTGGACCGAGGGCGAGCCGCCGGCCGAGGGCCGACGGGCCTCAAACGTCCATATAGCGGACGTTTCAGGCCCATCGGTGGGCAACGAGGCGCGCAAGATCGGCTCGATCGGGGTCCACGTCAGCCGTGGGATAACCACGCACGGGCTGGCGATCAACGTCAACAACGACCTCAAGCCATTCGAGTGGATCGTGCCCTGCGGGATCGAGGGCTGCCAGGTGACCTCGCTCAGTCGCGAGACCGGCGAGGAGCAGAGCCTCGGCGCCTTCGCCACCACCCTCGCCGACAACTTCACCGACGTCTACGACCGGATGCCGGTGGCGACCTCCCCGCATGACCTGGGACTCGACAACGCTAGGCTCGGCGTTGCATGAGCGAGCCAACCGCAGAGCGCATCCCGGAGCAAAACCCGACCTCGGGGCCGGGTCCGAACGGGGCAGTCTCGAAAACTGTTGGCGTCGCGGAGCGACTCCACGTCACCCGCTCCCGCGCCAAGCCGGGCGGGACCGCGGCCGAGACCGGCGACACGGTTCCCTTCCGCCGCGCCCGCAAGCCACCGTGGCTGAAGGTGCCGGCCCCGGGCGGACCGACCTACCGGCGGCTGAAGTCGATGATCGGCTCCGACAACCTGCACACGGTCTGCGAGGAGGCCAACTGCCCCAACGTCGGCGAGTGCTGGGAGCGCGGCACGGCGACCTTCATGATCCTCGGCGACGTCTGCACCCGCCGCTGCGGCTTCTGCAACGTGAAGACCGGCGTGCCGAGCTGGAACGACCCGCTGGAGCCGCTGCGGGTCGCCAATCAGGTGAAGAAGATGGGGCTGCGCCACGCGGTCGTCACCTCGGTCGACCGCGACGACCTACCCGACTACGGGGCGAGCGCCTTCGTCGGCGTGATCCGCTCGATCCGGATGCAGGCGCCGGGCTGCAAGGTCGAGATCCTCACCCCCGACTTCCGCGGCCAGGAGATGCCGCTGGCCAAGGTCGTCCACGAGAAGCCCGACGTCTTCAACCACAACGTCGAGACGGTGCCGCGCCTGTACCCGGTGGCCCGCCGCGGCTCCCAGTTCCTGCGCTCGGCCCGGGTGCTGCGGATGGCGAAGGAGATGGGCGGCTCCGATGTGGTCACCAAGTCCGGCCTGATGGTCGGGCTCGGCGAGACGTTCGACGAGATGGTCGACGCGCTCGGCACGCTGCGCGAGCATCATGTCCAGGTGCTGACGATCGGGCAGTACCTGCGGCCGACCGAGAACCACCTTCCGATCGTGCGCTACTGGCACCCTGACGAATTCAAGGCGCTCGAGGACGCGGCGTACGCGCTCGGGTTCGAGCACGTTGCGGCCGGGCCGCTGGTGCGCTCGAGCTACCACGCCGACCAGCACGTCCCTCAGAGCCAACCGGGTACCGGACCGCTCGCGACCCAGACCGGCGCGGCAGCCGTATGACCCGCCGCCGCGTCGCGATCGCTCTCGCGCTCACAGCGCTCGTATTGCTTCTCCTCGCCCCAGACGCGCTTGCGGGCGCGGGCGGCGGCTCGTCCGGGTTCAGCGGCGGAGGAGGCGGCGGCGAAGGCGGCGGCGGCCGTGGCGGCGGCGCCGCGTTTTTCATCATCTTCCAGTTGCTGTTCCGGATCGCGGTGCTCGGCCACGGCCTCGGCGCCGTCTTCCTGATCGTGCTCGCGCTGATCTGGTTCGCGTTCAAACGCGTCGGACCGGGCGCCACCGGGTTCTGGTCAGCGCGCCAGCGCACCGGCCGCGCCGATCGCTCCCGTACCGCCAAGCGTGAGCGGCGAGTGCAGCTCGCCGCGGCAGAGGCCGCCGAGGAAGACCCGACGTTCGCCCCTGACGTCGTCAAGCCGGCTGCCGAGCGCCTGTTCCTCGACGTTCAGGCCGCCTGGGACGCAGGCGACCGCGCCGGGCTTCACCGACTCGTCGCGCCCGAGCTGCTGGCTGAGTGGGAGCGGCGGCTGGACGACTTCGACCGCCGCGGATGGCGCAACCGAGTGCAGCCCATCGACCCGCCACGGGTCGAGTACGTCGGGCTCACCAACCGCGGTGACGCAGGCGGCGACCGCGTCGTCGTGCGGATCGAGGCCAAGCTCCGCGACTACGTCGTCGATCGCAACGGCAAGCACATCAAGCGCGACGGCCAGTTCACCGAGACCACGCGGGTCCGGGAGTTCTGGACGCTGCGCAAGCGCGGTCAACGCTGGATCCTGGCCTCGATCGAGCAGGGCGCCGAGGGCGCGCACGCGCTCGAGGGTCAGCTCGTCGCGACGCCGTGGTCAGACGAGCAGTCGATGCGAGATGAGGCGCTCGTCGAGGGCGCCATCGCCGACGCCCTGCCGGAGGGGACCAGCCCAGCCGAGGTCGCCGATCTCCAGTTCGAGGGCGACGCGCGCTGCGCCGCGCTGGACCTGAGCCTCGCTGACGGGCGGTTTGCGCCCGACGTGCTCGAGGTCGCCGCGCGCCGGGCAGTCGCCGCCTGGGCCGAGGCCGTCGACGGCGCCGATGCCGACCTCAGGGCGATCGCCCACCCCGAGGTGCTCAGCGAGCTGCTGCACCCGAATGGCGCCCGCACTCGCCTGGTCGTCCGCGGCCCGCGCCTGAAGCAGATCCGGATCGTCGGGCTCGACGCGGCGGCGACGCCGCCGACGATGACGGTGGAGGTCGATCTCGCCGGCCGGCGTTACGTCGAGGATCGCGACACCGCGGCCGTCCTGGCTGGCAGCCAGACACGCGAGTCAAGCTTCACCGAGCACTGGATGTTCGCGCTCGACGGACCCGCGGCACAGCCGTGGCGGATTGCCGCGGTGCGCGCGCCACTCGCCAGGGCATAAGCCCCTGACCGGGGCGCCGCGACCGCCGACCGCCCTACTCTCACACAGCGCGTGATCCCGCTGAAGGACAACATCCCGACGGACCGGTTTGCGTTCGTCACCGTCGCGCTGATCGTCGCCAACGTGGTCGTGTATCTGCTGTCGATCCGCCACGGCGGATCGCTGTTCAGCGGTCCGGACGACCACCAGGTGTTGAAGTACGGCGCGATCCCGTACTCACTGACGCACTCCGGCGCCCACTGCGCCGAGTTCGTGCAACAGACATTCGCGGGACCGGAGCCGGTCGGTGTCTTCTGCAACGGGCAGACGCTTCCCAACGGCGTCAACGCCCACGTACCGGCGTTCGGGACGATCCCCGCGTGGGAGACAGTCTTCACCGCGATGTTCATGCACGCCTCGATCCTGCACATCGGCGGCAACATGCTGTTCCTGTGGATTTTCGGCAGAAACGTCGAGGACGCAATGGGACCGTTCAAGTTCATCGCGTTCTACCTCGTCGGCGGAGTCGCGGCGCTCGGGCTGCAGGTCGCCGTCGACCCCAACTCGACAGCGCCGACGGTCGGCGCCTCGGGTGCGATCGCTGCCGTGCTCGGCGGCTACATCGTGCTGTATCCGCGAGCGCGGGTGCTGACGCTGATCTTCATCATCCTGTTCGTTACGGTGATCGAGCTGCCGGCGCTGGTGATGCTCGGGCTCTGGTTCGCGCAGCAGGCCGTGTTCGGCGCTGTCGGGCTCACGAATCCGACCGGCGGGGGCGGCGGCGTCGCTTATTTCGCCCACATCGGGGGATTTGCGTTCGGCGCCTTGACGATCCGTGCGCTTGCGACGAACCGTAAGCAGGTACCACCGCCGTATCCCGTTTATTGATCAGCATGCGCATCTTCGTATTCACGATCGCTCTGGTGTTCACCGCCGCAATCGGCGTGGGAACGGTGATCGACTTTGAGCGCAACGGCGTGACCGCGATCGGCGTGCTCTCGGCGCTGCTGTTCGGCGTGATCATGATCGGGGTCGTCGGCGCCCTCGGACCGCCGCGCCGGTGAGTCAGCGTCGATCCGTGCTCGAGGCCGGCCGTGGGCGCCGCCGCAAGCGGCGGCGCTGGCCGCAGCGCCTGGCGTTCACGCTCGTGGTCCTGATGATCGGCGCCGCCGCTTTGCTGGTGCTGATGCCGTCGAGGGCGTCGGGACCCGCCAACGTCCACAGCAGCGCCGACCCCCCGGCCAGGCACGCGGCCAAGCGCCCGCCGCCGCACACCGAATACGGGATCAAGCTCGCGCCCGCCGCCGAGCAGGTCCGGCTTAATCCCAAGCAGCTTCGCAGTGGCCTGCTGTTCGACGTGCACAGCGGCGACGTGCTGTGGGAGCGCGACCCAGGACACGAGCTCCCGATCGCGAGCCTGACGAAGATGATGACCGCGCTCGTCACGATCGCCCACTCCAAGCCAAGCGATCGCGTCCTGGTCACGAGCGCCGCGACGAAGTTCACCGGCTCGGGCGTAGGGCTGCTGCCGCGCGGCAAGAAGGTCCCCGAGCGGGCGCTGCTCTATGGCCTGCTGCTGCCATCGGGCAACGATGCGGCGATCGCGTTGGCGCAGCACGTCGCTGGCAACCAGGTCGACTTCATCTCGAAAATGAACACGCAGGCGCGTGCGATGGGGCTGCGATGCACGCGCTTCTCGACGGTCTCGGGGGTCGTCGACCAGGGCAATTTCTCATGTGCGAGCGACCTCGCGGTCCTCGCCCACGCGATGCTCACCAACCGGCTGCTGGGGAGGATCGTGGGCTCGCGCAGCGCGATCCTGCCGTTCCCGATCAAGGGCGGAAAGCTGTTTCTCTACAACAACAATCCGCTGCTGATCACGCGCTATCCGGGCGCCGACGGGGTCAAGACCGGGTTCACGACGGCGTCGGGGCCCTGCCTGGTCGCGACCGCGCGCCGCGGACACTCTTGGCTCGGAGTCGTGCTGCTGCACTCGGGCAACACGACCGGCCAGGCCGAGCAGTTGCTCAACGCCGGCTTCGCGAAGCTACGGCATGCCTGAGAAACCTCCAACTGGCTGACTGGATCTCGCGCATTCAGGGAACCCTCTTGCACAGCAGGCAAGACAAGTTTCAGGAAAGGCGCCGATGTCTCCCGTTAGCTACCAAACGATCAACCTCAGCAAGGGAAAGCACTCGTCGCCGGACGACGGGGCATGCGTGATGGAGCTGGCATCGATGCTGGCCGGCGAGCCGTTCACCGACCACCCCGCCTCGGTCTGCCCGGTGATCGGATCGTTTCTGCGCGCCTATAACGACACGATCGATGATCGCCGCCGGCAGGACCTGTACGCGTACGCCTCGATCATCGTCGGCAGCCGAACGTCGGTCGACGTGCAGCGCAGGCGCGCTGAGTACCTGACGATCTGGGAGAAGCACTTCCGGCGCAAAGAGTGGATGCGGTCGCTGGTGCCGGCGCGGATGCGCAAGTTCGCGAACCATCGTCATCCGTCGCTGGAATCGGTCGGCACCCACGCCGTGCACGCGATCTCCAAGCACGATGACGTCACCCACCACGCCGTACTCCAGGCGATCGATCACCTGATGGCGCTCGGGGCAGAGCAGCCCGCTGTGCCCGCATTCGCGCCGGATCGGCGCGCTCGGCCCAGGGTCGACGCGACCGCTTGACGCCGTACGACAGCTCGGCCGAGCCACGACAGCGTCCGGCGCTGAATGCGGCCGGACGCTGGCCTTTTAAAGCTGCATGAGTCTTGCAAACCAGATCGGGGAATAACACTTTCTATGGGCGTGTACGAACACGCAACAAATGACACGAGCCAAGTGCTGCTCGACGACCCGGAACTGGCGCAGAATCTGCGCGGTGACCGGCTTGCGGCTGCCACGAGGGACTGCACCGCGCGGGCGATCAACGTGCCCACGGGGCCGTGGATGCCCCCTGACCAAGTCGAGAGCATGCGCTTTGGGATCGGCCTGCTGATCATTGACGGGCTCGTCGTGCGCAGGGTCGGCGTAGCGGGCCGGTTTGGCGCCGAGCTGCTCGGCGACGGCGACATCTTGCGCCCCTGGCACCAGGACGACGGCAGCACGACGCTCCCGCGAACCGGCAAGTGGCGGGCGCTGCGCCCGAGCCGAATGGCGGTGCTCGACAGCGACTTTGCGCTGCGCCTGACCCGCTATCCCGAGGTGATGTCGACGCTGTTCGGCCGTGCGCTGCGGCGGTCGCGCCACATCGCCGTCAACATGGCGATCGTCCAGCAGCCGCGGATCGACCTGCGCCTGCACATGCTGTTCTGGGAGCTCGCCGACCGCTGGGGCACCGTACGCCAGGACGGCGTCCACGTCCCCCTGTACCTGACCCACTCGACGCTGGCGGATCTGGTCGCGGCGCGCCGACCGACGGTCACCAAGGCGCTCGGTGAGCTCGCCGATCGGTCGACGGTGATGTGGACGGGCGACGATTGGCTGCTCCCCGGCGAGCCCCCCGACGAGCTGCATGCCGTCGGCTCGGTGACGGTTCCCGCGCACGCCCGATAGCGGCGCACGCTCGGTAGCCGCGACGGCGTAGGCTTGACGCGAGGTGGCGGCGTCCGTCCATAGCTCCCCCCGCAAGAGCCACGCGCTTGAGCTGTTCGCCGATCTGCCGGGGCGCTACGACCGGATGGGCGCAGTGATGAGCTTCGGCCAGGATCCGCGGTGGCGGCGGGCGCTCGTGGCCGGGATCGACCCACGACCCGACCAGCGCGTGCTCGACGTGGCCGCCGGGACCGGGCTGGTCACGGCCGAGCTCGTCCGCCACGGCGCGGGTCAGGTCGTCGCACTGGACCAGAGCGAGGACATGCTGGCGGGCGCGCAGGTCCGTGCCGCGCGCTCCCCGGAGCTCGCGAGCCGGGTGACGTTCGTGCGAGGTGAAGCCGAGCGGCTCCCGTTCGCCGATGGCGAGTTCGACGCCCTCTCTTTCACCTACCTGCTGCGCTACGTCGACGATCGCGCCGCGACGATGCGCGAGCTGGCGCGAGTCGTGCGTCCGGGCGGTCGGATCGGGATGCTCGAGTTCGGCGTCCCGCCGCAGCCATTGCTGCGCCAGGCGTGGCGCGCGTATACGCGCGTCGGGCTGCCGGCGATCGGCAGGCTCGCCTCGCCCGCGTGGTACGAGGTCGGGCGCTTCTTGGGCCCGAGCATCGAGGGGCTGCAACGCAACGAACCCGACCTGCCTGGCCTGTGGCGCAGCGCCGGCATCGCCGACGTGCGGCAACTGCAGATGAGCTTCGGCGCCGGGCTGCTGATCTGGGGCGTGAGAGATGGCCACAGCTCCGCGTGAACTGGACCGGCCGGCGTTCTACGCGCTGTCGTCGGGCGGCTGGCGCGACCTCGTCACGATCCTGCATCCGCCGTACACCCTCTGGCATCTGAGCTACGTCGCGCTCGGGGCCGCGGCCGCGCCGGTGATCCACGCCGATCGCCTCGCCGCGGCGCTGCTCGCGTTCTTCCTCGCGGTCGGTATCAGCGCGCACGCGCTCGACGAACTGCGGGGCCGGCCGCTGAACACCAAGCTCAGCCGCGGCACGCTGATCGCCCTCGCGATCATCGGACTCGCCGGAGCGATCGCGATCGGGATCATCGGGATCGTCGTAGTCTCGCCGCTGCTCGCGCCGCTGGTCGTCGTCGGAGCGGTGCTGGTCCCCGCCTACAACCTGGAGCTCGCGGGCGGCCGGTTTCACAATGACGCGTGGTTCGCGCTGGCGTGGGGCGGATTCCCCGCTTTCACCGGCTACTTCGCCAATGCGCTGACGATCAGGCCGGCCGGGGTCCTCGTCGCCGCTGCCTGTTGCATGCTCAGCGCGGCGCAGCGCCGGCTCAGCACGCCGGCACGCGAGCTGCGACGGCGAACCGCCTCGGTCGCCGGCGAGCAAGTGCTCAACGACGGCCAGGTGATCGAGCTGAGCAAGGAGCGCCTGGCCGAGCCGCTCGAGGGCGCGCTGTCGGCGATGTGGCTCGCGCTGCTGCTGATGGCAATCGGCTTAGTGGCCGTTCGGGTGTGAGTGTGCAAAGCTTCGCCCGCTTTGGCGAACGTGGTCGGACAGAGAGTTCGCCGCAGAGAGGATCCACGGTTCCTTAGAGGACAAGGGAACTATGTGGATGACCTGCGGCTCGAAGGTGCACTGCACGTCAACTTCGTGCGGTCGCCCTGGGCGCACGCCAAGATCACCTCGATCGACGCCTCGGCGGCTGCCGCGATCCCCGGCACGCAGGTGTTCACGGCCGCTGACGTCGAGCTCGGCGTCAACCCGCAGCCACCGTTCCTCGGGATCGACGAGCGCATGTTCCGCCCGTTCCTGGCGGCCGACACGGTCCGGTTCGTCGGCGACATCGTCGCCGTCGTCCTGAGCGACACCCGCGAGAGCGGGATCGACTCGGCCGAACTGGTCGAGATCGACTACGAGCCGCTGCCGGTCGTGACCGCGATCACCGAGGCGGTGCGCGACGAGGTCGTGCTGTTCCCCGATGTCGGGACCAACACGTGTGCGCACCGGCCGCTCGAGGCGTCCGACGAGCTGTTCGCCGACTGCGAGGTGACGACCAGCGGCACGGTGATCAGCCCGCGGCTGGCCGCCTGCCCGCTCGAGCCGCGCGCGACCGCGGCGCGGGTCGACGAGCAGGGCCGCCTGACCGTCTGGCTGTCGACGCAGACGCCTCACCAGGACAAGAGTGGGCTGTCGATGATCCTCGGGCTGGAGCCCGAGCAGGTGCGCGTCGTCGCCCCCGACGTCGGCGGCGGCTTCGGCGGCAAGGGCCTGGGCGTTGAGGACGTGCTGATCGCCTACCTCGCGCGCAAGATCGGCCGGCCGCTGCGCTGGACAGAGACGCGCAGCGAGAACCTGGTTGCGATGCACCACGGCCGCGCGCAGCAGATCAGCTTCGAGATCGGCGGCAAGCGCGACGGGACGATCGAGGCGATGCGCTGGCGAATCCTCCAGGACTCCGGCGCATATCCCGGTCTTGGCGCGTTCCTTCCCAACCTCACCGCGATGATGGCCAGCGGCGTCTACAAGATCCCGAAGATCGAGATCGAGGTGATCGCGGTCGTCACGAACACGACGCCGACCGGCCCGGTGCGCGGCGCGGGACGGCCCGAGGCGACGCAGGCGCTCGAGCGCTCCGTCGACATGTTCGCCGCCGATCTTGGGCTCGACCCCGCCGACGTGCGCCGCAAGAATTTCATCCCTAAGGACGCGTTCCCGTTCGAGACCGCGTCGGGCGCCAACTACGACATTGGCGACTACGAGCGCGCGCTCGACCTCGCGATGGAGAAGGCCGGCTATCAGGAGTTGCGCGCCGAGCAGGCGCGGCGTCGCGAGAACGGGACCAAGCTCCAGCTCGGTATCGGGATGAGCGTGTACGTCGAAGTGACCAATGGGATCTCCGAGACCGAGTTCGGCGCCGTTGAGATCACGGGCGACGGCGAGGCGATCATCAAGACCGGCTCGCTGTCCCAGGGTCAGGGTCACGAGACGACGTTCGCGATGATCGCGTCCGAGCGACTCGGGATCCCGATCGAGAAGATCACGGTGCTCAAGGGCGACACCGACGTGGTCGCCCGGGGAACCGGCACGTACGGCTCGAAGTCGACCCAGATCGGCGGCGTCGCCGCCGGCCAGGCGTCCGAGGCGGTCGTCGAGATCGCCAAGCGGCTCGCCGCCGAGGAGCTCGAAGCCAGCCCCGAGGACATGGTGCTCGACCTCGATGGAGGCCGCTTCCACGTCGCCGGCGCGCCGCAGGCGGGGCTCAGCTGGGGCGACCTCGCGGGCCGCCTCCAGGGACAGGACCGGCTGATGGAGCTCAGCGCCGAGGTCGACTTCACTGCCGCGCAGCCGACGTTCCCGTTCGGCGCGCACATCGCCGTCGTCGAAGTCGACACCGAGACCGGCGGCGTCGATCTGAAGCGGATGATCGCGCTCGATGACGCGGGCCGGATCATCAACCCGCTCGTCGCCGAAGGCCAGGTGCACGGCGGCGTCGCGGCCGGAATCGCGCAGGCGCTGTTCGAGGAGCTCACCTACGACGAGGACGGCAACCCGCAGAACGCCAACCTCGTCACGTACATGTTCCCCGCGAGCACCGAGTTCCCGCAGTTCGAGCTGGTCGGGATGGAGACGCTGACGCCGATCAATCCGCTCGGGGTAAAGGGCATCGGCGAGTCGGGCACGATCGGCTCGACGCCGGCCGTCCACAACGCGGTCGTCGATGCGCTGTCGCCCTACGGCATCAAGCACGTCGATATGCCGGTCAACGGCGAGACGGTCTGGCGAGCCCTTCAGGACGCGTCGAACACGTGAGCGACGCCGCGAGGGTCCTCTGGTCTCCGCGGGCTGACGCGCTTACGAAATCGCAAGCCGGTCGCTTCATCAGCTGGGTGGCGCAGAACCGCGGCGTCGACGTCAGCGGCTACGACGAGCTGTGGAAGTGGTCGGTGACCGACTTGGAGGCATTCTGGACGTCGATCTGGGAGTTCTTCGACGTGCGCGCGCGAGCGCCCTACCAGCAGGTGCTGAGCGGCCACGAGCTGCCGGGCGCGAGGTGGTTTGAGGGTGCGCGACTGAACTTCGCCGAGCACGCTGTCGGCACCGACGCAGACACGGGGCAGGTGGCGGTGATCGCTCATTCGCAGACGCGCGCGCCGATCGAGCTGAGCTTCGGGGAGCTGCGCGAGCAGGTCGCGCGTGCCCGGGCCGGCCTGCAGCGCCTTGGCGTCACGCGCGGCGACCGCGTCGTCGCGTACCTCCCGAACATCCCCGAGACGCTCGTCGCGTGCCTGGCGACCGCGAGCCTCGGAGCGGTGTGGGCGGCGTGCGCGCCCGAGTTTGGGCCGCGCAGCGTCACCGCGCGATTCGGGATCGTCGAGCCCAAGGTGATGCTGACCGTGGCCGGCTACCGCTACGGCGAGCGCACGATCGACCGCCGCGCCGATGTTGCCGCGATCCGCTCGGCGGTGCCGTCGCTCGAGCATGTCATCCACGTCCCCTACCGCGGTGGGCGCGACGACTCCGTCCCGAATGCGATCGAGTGGGACGACCTGCTCGGCGAGTCCGGTCCGCTCGAGTTCGAAGCGCTCGAGTTCCACCACCCGCTGTACGTCCTGTTCTCGTCGGGAACGACCGGGTTGCCGAAGGCGATCGTCCACAGCCACGGCGGGATCCTGATCGAGCACCTGAAGAACCACGGCCTCAGCTGGGACCTACAGCCGCGCGACCGGCTGATGTGGTTCTCGACGACCGCATGGATGATGTGGAACGCGCTGATCTCGGCGCTGTTGCTGCGCTCGGCGATCGTGATGATCGACGGCAACCCGGTGTATCCCGACCTTGCGTTCCAATGGCGCCTGGCCGAGGAGACGCGCGCGACGATGATGGGGCTCAGCCCTGCGTTTTTGATGGGTTGCCGCAAGGCCGGGCTGCGGCCCGGTGATCAGTTCGACCTGTCGCAGATGCGGTCGGTCGGCGTCGCCGGCTCGCCGCTGCCGGCGGAGGGATTTGACTGGATCTACGAGCAGCTCGGCCAAGACCTGCTGCTCAACAACGGCAGCGGCGGCACCGATCTGTGCACCGGGATCGTCCAGGGCAGCCCGCTGCAGCCCGTTTACCGAGGCGAGATCGCGGGCCCGTGCCTGGGGGTCGATGTCTGCGCATTCGACGCCGACGGCCACCAGGTCGTCAACCAGCTCGGCGAGCTGGTGATCCGATCGCCGATGCCCTCGATGCCGGTCGGCTTCTGGAACGACCCGGGCGACGAGCGATACAAGGCCGCGTACTTCGAAGACTTCCCGGGCGTCTGGCGCCACGGCGACTGGATCCTGTTCACAGACCGCGGCAGCTGCGTAATCACCGGCCGCTCGGACGCGACGCTCAACCGTGGCGGCGTGCGCCTGGGCTCGGGCGAGCTGTACGCGGTCGTCGAGGAGCTGCCGGAGGTCGCCGACAGCCTCGTGCTCCATCTCGAGGACGCCGAGGGCGGGCCCGGCGAGCTGATCCTGTTCGTCGTGCTCACGCCCGGTGAGCGGCTCAACGACGAGCTGCGCTCGACGATCGCGCTCGCGCTGCGCAAGGCGCTTTCGCCCCGCCACGTCCCCGACACGATCGAGGCCGTGCCGGCGATCCCGCGGACGCTCACGGCCAAGAAGCTCGAGCTCCCGGTCAAGCGGATCCTGCTCGGCGCCAAGCCCGAGGAGGTCGCCAGCCGCGACGCGCTCGCCGAGCCTGGCGCGCTCGACGCATTCGTCGAGTTCGCCGCCGCGCGCAGGTCCGAAGCCGCCGCCTAGCGCGGTCTGCGATCGACGACGCGGACCGCCTTGCCCTCGCTGCGGGGGATGCTCCCCGGCGCGAGCACGGCGACCTCGAAGCGGATCCCCATGTGCTCGCGAAGCTGGCGGGCGACGCGGACGGCGAGCGCGTCGGGGTCGGTTCCGGGCGCCGGTTCACACTCGAGTGTGAGCTCGTCGAGCGGGCCGGAGCGCTCCACGATCAGCCGGTAGTGCGGCGCCGCGCCCTCGACGCTCAGCAGCACGTGCTCGACCTGCGAGGGGAACACGTTGACGCCGCGGATCACGAGCATGTCGTCGCGACGGCCGTGGAGCTCGCGCAGGCGGATGCTGGTGCGGCCGCACTCGCACGGCTCGGTGGTGATCGACACGAGGTCGCCGGTCCGGTAGCGGATCAGCGGCAACGCCTCCTTGGTGAGCGTCGTCAGCACGAGCTCGCCCTCGGCGCCCTCGGCGACGGGCTCGTCGCCGTTGGGATCGAGCACCTCGACGAGGAAGTGGTCCTCCTGCACGTGCAGGCCGGCACGCGCGACGAGGCACTCGGCCGCCACCCCGGGCCCGCACATCTCAGACAGCCCGTAGAAGTTCATCGCCTGAAGGCCGAGCGCCCGCTCGATCTCGATCCGCAGCTGCTCGGTCCACGGCTCGCCGCCGAACAGCCCGAATTCGAGCCCGAGCGTCGTCGGATCGGTGCCGCTGTCGAGCACCGCCTGGGCGATCACGAGCGCGTAGGAAGGGGTTGAGACGAGCACCTGAGCGCCGAGGTCTGACAGCAGCAACGCCTGACGCGCCGTGAACCCGCCCGACACCGGCACGACCGTCGCGCCGATCCGCTCGCCGCCCTGGTGAAACCCAAGGCCGCCGGTGAACAGGCCATAGCCATTTGCGTTGTGAATCAGCATCCCGGGACGGACGCCGGCCATCGTCATGCAGCGCGCCATCAGCTCGGTCCACGTGTCGAGGTCGCCGCGCGTGTAGCCGACCACGGTCGGCTTGCCGTGCGTGCCGCTCGACGCGTGCAGCCGTACGAGCTGCTCGCGCGGCACCGCCAGCAGCCCGAATGGGTACTGGTCGCGCAGGTCGGACTTGACCATGAACGGGATCCGGCGCAGGTCGGCCAGCGAGCCGATGTCCGACGGCGCGCCGACGGCTCCGGCAGCCAGCCGTCGAGCGCCGAGGCCGTCGGCGTGCAACACCCGCGCGACGGTCTCGCGCAGCCGATCGAGCTGGAGCGCCTCGAGCTGCGCTCGCGGCAGCGTCTCGGCCGCGACGTCCCAGATCCGCGGCTCAGACGGTGCGCTCGTGTGCATTCCAGTGGGTCTCGAGGTTGCGTACGAGCGCCGGACTCAGGTGGCAGTAAGCCTGCTCGCGCGCGTAGGCGGCCATGTACTCGCGAAACAGGTCGAGCGGCTCCTGGCCGACGCGCATCACCCGGCGGTTGGCGGCGGCGTTGATCACCCCCGAGCTGGTCAGCGCATCGACGCGCCCTGCGAGCGCCGCGTCGACCTCTTCGTCGATCACGACCTCGTCGCACAGATCGAACGCGTCGGGCTCGCCCGCGATCCACTCGCGGCCCGACAGGATCGCCTGACGGGCGGCGCGATCACCGACGAACCGTGGGAGCCGCAGATTCGATGCGCCGGGAATGATCCCCTCCTTGCGGGCGGGCAGATACAGCCGCGAGCCGCGCGTCGCGATCACGTGGTCCATCACATGCAGGAGCTGGCAGGCGCCGCCGATTGCAAACCGTTGGACGGTCGCGATCCACAGCTTCTCAACCGTGCCGTTGGTGGTCGTGATCCCGCGGTAGAGCTTGTTGACGTAGCCGAGGTCACGGACCAGGTAGAAGAGAAAGTCGATCCGGCCCATGTACAGGTGCGTGAGGTTGATGCCCGCGCCAAAGATCCGCTCGCCGGCGTAGCGCGGATGATCGACGATGGCACCGCGCATCACGCCGACCTCGGCGTCGGCGTCGAGCAGTGCCAGGTCGATCGCGACCTCCGTCGGGCCGAGCGTCGCGCCGTCCTCGGCGTTCAGGTGGCGAGGGTTGACGAGCTCGACGACCGCTGCACGGCCGGCACGGGTGACACGCGCGTGCCCGAGGTCGACCGAACCGTCGGCACGCAGCCGCTCGACGTGCTCCAAGGCCTCCGGCATCGGCTCGAGCATCGTGCCGATGAGGTGGCGTCCCGGGCCCTCAGCTGCGAGCACGTAGGAGGCGAGCAGGCCCTGGGCCAGCTCGATCCCCTCCTTGTCGGCGAGCTTGCGCTCGCGCTCGGCCTCCATCTCGGTGCGACTCGGGGTCAGGCCGGGAACCTCGGTGGCGGCGTCGTAGACGAGCTGCTCGAGGCGTACCGGCGTCGCGTAGCCGTTCGTCAACCGCTTGTAGAGATCGATCACATGGACGCGGAGGTAGTCCTCGCGAACGCTCGCGAGCAACTCCTTGATCGCGGTCGCGGCGTCGCGCTGCGCATCGCTTCGGTCGCGCGGCTCAGGCAGGCGCTCGAGCAGCTCGACGCCGCGTGACAGAAAGTCGGCGACGGCAGCAGTCGCCGACTGAAACGACGCGTGGTGCGACGGCGCTGCGTGCGACCACGCCGTGACATCGGCAGCGGACAGGCCGGCCGACTCGATCACATCGGAGCGAACGGAAATGGTCGTCATGCGGCGACGATACAGCCGAACGCACCCAACCCATTAAGATGGTTTCCAGCAAGGATTGCGAGGAGAGTGAGCTTTTGGCCCTGGCTGAACTGACCGCATCGGCGACAGCACAGAGCAGTGGGATCCGCGAGCCCGAGCGCTGGCGGGTGAATGGTGCAAGCACTTCGCGCCGCCTCGAGTCGTGGGCGGAGATCCTCGCTCAAACGCATCTTGCGTTCGAGGTCGACTCGACGCCGCGAACGCCGAGCAGGTTCGACGGTGCGGTGACCCGCCGCAAGATCGGCGACCTGATGCTGGTCGACTGCGCCGCATCGCCATTCGTCGGACGTCGCAGCCGCGCAGTGATGGGCGCATCGAGCGACGGTCATCAGAGCGAGGAGATCCTTGGGTTCCAGTTCGTCTGCCGTGGGGTCGAGCAGGTCAAGGAGGGCGGCCGCGAACTGGCGCTGACCGCCGGCGACATCGTCCTCTGGGACGGGATGCAGCCGACGGATGTGGAGATCGTCGAGTCGTTCTACAAGCGCACGCTGCTGTTCCCGCGCAGGCGGGTGCTGGCGGTGTGCCCGCGGCTTGGCGAGGTCAACGCGTTCCCATCGATGGCCCAGAGCGGGCCGGCCCGGCTGCTCGTCCGATACATGAACGCGCTCGTCGCCGAACTGCCGAGGCTCGACCAGCCCGCGAGCAGCGCGGCAGCGAATGCGGCGCTCGAGCTGCTGCGGGCCGCGATCGAGCCAACGCTGCCGCCGAGCCGCTCGGTCACGCGCGCGGCGACGCGCGCAGAGATCAGGCGCTACGTGCGCACGCATCTGTCGGATCCATCGCTCAGCCCCGCCTCGATCGCGCGCGCCTACGCGATGTCGGTGCGCGCGCTACACGCACTGTTCGAGGACGCTGCCGAGTCGGTCGCCGGGCTCGTGCGCAGCGAACGGCTGCTGCGCTGCCTCGAGGATCTGCAGCGCCCCAACACGGGCTCGGTCACCGACATCGCGTTCCGGTGGGGGTTCTGCGACGCGGCCCACTTCTCGCGCGTGTTCAAGCGCGAGTTCGGCGCGACGCCGAGCGAGATCCGACGCGCCGCCGCGGCGGCGTCACAGTAGCGGCAGCAAATCCGCGACGCCGTCGACGACCGCGTCGGGGCGGCGGCTCTCGGGAACGCTGTCGAGATCGATCTTGCCGCTGATGCCGCTGCGAACGAGCACCGTGCGTGACCCTCCCATCCGGCCCAGCGCGATGTCCATCCCGAGGTCGTCGCCAATCACCGCGATCTCGTTCGTCGGCAGCCCAAGGTGCGTCGCCACCTCGGCGACGGCCGCGCGCGACGGCTTGCCGACGACCTTCGGCCGCGTGCTCGCGACCTTCGCGATCGCCGCCGTGACCATCGCCCCACGACTGAAGATCATCCCGTTGGCGCCGGCGTAGCCGGGCACCCAGCTTCCGGTCAGCAGCCGCGCGCCGCGCGTCACCGCGCGCGCCGCGCGCTCAAGCGACGGGAAGTCGATCTCGTCGACATGGGCGACGAACACGACCTCGCCCTCCTCGTCGTGCGCGATCGGGATCCCGGCCTGCGCGATCAACTCGGTCGCCGCCGCCGACGCGAACAGCAGCACCGGCTGACCGCCATGATGGCGGCGCAGGTAGGTGATCGCGCTCTGCACGGGTGTGAGCACCTCGTCATCGCCGACCGGGAGGCCGTCCTCGCGCAGCCCCTTGGCGATCGCCGCCGGTCCGACGTGGCTGCCGTTGGTGAACAGCACGAGCGGCCGGCCGGAGGCGTGAATCCGCTCGATCGCCTGCACGGCGCCGGGCTGCGGGCGGCCGCGGCCGTCGGGCCCGCGATGCACGAGCGTGCCGTCGACGTCGAACACAAACCCGCGCACGTCATCGAGGCGGATGCCGTCAAGCACGGCGCCAGACCACGCTCTCGCCGTCCTTGTGCAACTCCAACGCGGAGATCGCCGGGCGCCGCGCGAGCTCCTGGAGGAGCGTCACGAGCGGCGCGCGGCCCGGCCGTGCGGCGGGCGCGGGCGAGCTGCCGCGCGCGCTGATCATCGCGTCGACCTGCTCGGAAGGCATCGTCAGGCGCAGCAGCAGCTCCTCGTCGGTAATCCGCTTACCGAACCGCTCGCGGGCGCCCTCGAGGCTCAGCGGCTCGAGCTCGCGCAGTTTTGCGACGCCCGGACGCGAGAGCACCCGCTCGGCGATCTCGGGGTCGACCGGCGCGACCGGCTCGCCGTAGTGGCCGAGGAAGTAGCGGACCGTCTCGTCGGAGACGTTGGCCCAGCGCGCGGGGTCGATCACGTTGCGCGCCGCCTGGCTGGCTACGAACTGGGACACCGGCGTGACCAGGATCGGATAGCCCATCTCGGCGCGCACGCGCGTGACCTCCTCGAGCACCTGGTCAAACAGCTCGGGCCGGCGCAGCTCCTCGAGCATCCGCCGGGTGGTCGTCACCATCCCGCCGGGGAGCTGGTGGCGGTAGTAGGCACCGTCGAACTCGCGCGGCGCTCCGGCCGGGAGGCCCTTGGCCCGGGCGAGCTGGTGGAAGTGCTCTGAGACGATCGCCTGGGCATCGAGGTCGAGATCGTGGGAGTAGCCGGCGGCGTCGAGGTTTGAGGTCGTGTTGACGACGTCGGGTTGGGAGGTCCCGCGCGCGAGTGGGCCGCACGCCGTGTGGACGACCTGGAACCCGGCGCGCACGCCCTCGACGTAGACGAGCGGCGCAAGCCCGATCGTGCAGTGGCTGTGCAGCTCGACGGTTCGCCCGCCGGCCGCCGCGACGAAGTGCGGCGCGAGCTCGCGGACCGCATCGGGCGTCAGCAAGCCGCCGGGATCCTTGAGGTACAGGCGGTTCATGTCGGCGCAGTCGGCGAGCGCCGCGGCGCGCTGGGCGTAGTAGGCGTGCGTGTGCACCGGACTGATCGAATACGTCAGCCCGATCACGACCTCCTCGATCCCCTCGCGCCGCGCCATCGCCGCGATCCGCTTGAGCCGGTCGGGGTCGTTCGACGGGTCGGCGATCTGCAGCCGGCGGATGCCGTTGCGCGCGACCAGTCGCAACGACAGCGCGATCACGTCCGGATCGGCCGGCGTCCAGGAGATGAAGCGCATCCCGGTCGTGATCATCCCGAGCGGGGTCTCGGGCATCGCCTCGCTGACGAGCCGGATCCGCTCCCATGGGTCCTCGTGATGGAAGCGCACCGATACCGCCATGTGCGTGCTCGAGGTGAAGTCGAGCGAGTGGTAGCCGACGCGATCGAGCGTCGGCGCGATCGCGAGCACGTCGGGGGTCGTCAGGCCGGTCGCGCTCCAGAGGCTCTGGTTGCCGTCGCGCGTGGTCGTGTCGACGTACTCGATCGAGGTCATGACGTCGGTTGCACTCGGAACAGCGGCTGCCCGTACTCGACCAGCGCGGCGTTCTCGCAGCACACCTCGACGATCGTCCCGGCCACGCCGGCGGGGACCGAGTTCATCATCTTCATCACCTCGATGATGCAGACAATCGTGTCGGCCTCGACCTCAGCGCCGACGTCGACGAACGGATCCGCTCCGGGGCGTTCGGCGCGGTAGAACGTGCCCAGCATCGGGCTCTCAATCATGACCGCTCCGTCCTGTGGCTCGGCCTCCTTGGGTTCCTCGGCTGCGCGAGGCACCGATGCTTTTCGGACTCCCTCCCGCAAGGGAGTCCGAAAAGCATCATCGCCCCGCGCGTTCGGGCCCTTGGAGACGTGGAGGACGAAGCCCTCCGTCTCAATCTGGAGCTCCTCAAGATCGGACTCGTCGATCAGTCTGAGGATCTCCCTGACGTCTTCGTCGGAGAGATTCACTGGTCACCCCGCTTGGTCACGTTGGCGCCGAAGGTGCTCATCACGGCCGCGATCGCTGATTCGGGCGCCGGCTTGCGGTCGGGCTTTGCTACGGCGGTCACCGGGCGCGACTGGAGCAGGTACAGGCCGTCGGGTGGCTCGGTGTCGCGCGCAATCGCCCACTCGATGTCCTGGCGGGAGCCGAAGTGGCGCTCGACGCGCTTGGCGACGTCGACGAGCGCGGCGAGCGCGTCGTCGCTGAGGCAGCGGGCCTCGCGGCGGTCGGCGGGGACCTCGACGCAGACGGCGCCTTGGCCCTCGGGGTCGGGGACGTACTCGACGTGCTTGTCGTGGATCTCGGCGCGAACGACCTCGCGCGTGACCTTGCTGACGAGGTAGTCGTCGGGCGTCACCTCGCCGCCGACGACCGCCAGGCCGAGGCCCCAGCTGGCGTTCACGGCGACCATGCTCGGGTCGCCGCT
>DASXDD010000246.1:0-24405 GCA_036490775.1 Solirubrobacteraceae bacterium
GCGGCGCGCTTTGCGCGTCGGGTCGGCGCGGTCTCGAAGATCCGCGAGCGCGGCCTGGGCAAGTACGAGACGCCGCTGCTCGGCGGGCTCGCGATCCTCGCCGGGGTGCTGGTCGCTGCGGCGTTGTGGATGCCCGACATCATCCGGCTACCCCGGCTGGTCGGCGCCAAGCCCGGGACTGGCGGCGGCATCGTTCACACCTGGGGGCTGATGGCCGGCGCGGCCCTGATCGCGCTCGTCGGCGCGCTCGACGACGCGTTTGACCTGCGACCGCAGTGGAAGCTGCTCGGCCAGATCGCCGCGGCCCTCGTCGCGGTCGAGTCCGGCGTCGTCGTCACCGACGTCACGATTCCGTTCGTCGGCGCGTTGCAGTTCCCCAACGAGGGCGGCGTGCTGACGGTGATCTGGCTCGTCGGGCTGATGAACGTCGTCAACTTCTCAGACGGCGTCGACGGGCTGGCCGCCGGGCTGTGTGCGATCGACGGGATCGCGTTCTCGGTGATCGCGTTCGACCTCGGCGTCGGCCCCGCCGGAATCCTCGCGGCGCTCACCGCGGGCGCCTCGCTGGGCTTCCTGTTCTACAACTTCCACCCGGCGTCGGTGTTCATGGGCGACTCGGGGGCGAACCTGCTCGGCTACCTGCTCGGCTGCGCCGCGGTCATCGGCTCGCTGAAGACCAACGCGGTGGTCGCCCTGGTCGTGCCGCTGTTCGTGCTCGCCGTCCCGTTCCTCGACACGGGGTTCGTCGTCGCCAAGCGACTCAAATACCGCCGCAAGCCATGGTCGGCGG
Source organism: Solirubrobacteraceae bacterium (assembly GCA_036490775.1). Classification (GTDB taxonomy): domain Bacteria; phylum Actinomycetota; class Thermoleophilia; order Solirubrobacterales; family Solirubrobacteraceae; genus Palsa-465. The sequence goes on from DASXDD010000246.1 coordinate 791, forward strand.
ATGCCAACCACTTCCACCACCGGATGGCGCGGATCGGCTTCAGCGAGCGCAAGACCGTCGCGTATCTGTACGTCTGGTCGCTGTTGCTCGCCGCCGTCGCGGTTGCGTTGCGGTTCATCCCGTACCACCACGACAACCCGTCGTACTTCAGGCTCGGCTGGTCGCTGGTGATGATCGCGATCGTGTTGATCGCGGTCGGCGCGAGCATCTACCTGGTCTACGTGCTCGAGATCCTGAAGTTCAAGAGCCGCCGCTCGCGCGAGATCCACGAGCAGGAGCCTGACCGCAGCGACAGCGAGGTCGCGGCGCGGGTGCAGCGCGATGTCGAGACCGGTGAGTTTGAGAAGGTGGGTTAGTGCCCCCGCACGCCACCCGCACGGGATCCTGAGCTGCACGGCCTGACCCGTACCGAACGCGTCGCCCTCGGCGTCGTCGTCCTGTTGGCGGCCCTCGCGGGGATCACCCGCTATGTGGGCGGCGTCCCGCACGTGCTCGCGTTCGTTGTGGCGGGGATTGCGCTCGCCGGCATCGCATGGGTGGTGTCGTTTGGGACCGAGCAGTTGGGCGGCCGCTTCGGGCCCGCGATCACCGGCTTTTTGCAGTCGACGCTCGGCAACCTGCCCGAGTTCTTCGTCGTGATCTTCGCGCTCAACGCCGGCGAGCTGATCGTCGCCGAGACGGCGATCGTCGGCTCGATCCTCGTCAACGCGCTGCTGGTGCTCGGGATGGTGATCGTCGCGGGCGCGCGGCGCGAAAAGGACGGGATCATGCGCTTCAGCGCGCGCCTACCGAACGACACCGCCACGCTGCTGCTCGTCGCGACGTTCATCATCGTGCTGGTCGGGCTGGCGAACATGGCGCACGACCCCGCCAGCCATCACACCAAGACGATCTCGATCATCGGGGCGGTCGCGATCCTCGCCGTCTACGGCGTGTGGGCCCGTCAGTACCTGACGACCCCGCAGGCGACAGACTCGGCACCGCACGAGAAGCCGCGCTTGTCGACCCGCGAAGCGCTCGTGCTGCTGGCACTCGGCGGCCTGGGGGCGGCGTTCGTGTCCGATTGGTTTGTCCACGCGCTGCAGCCGACGATCGAGACGCTCCACATCTCGCGGGCGTTCGCGGGTCTCGTGATCGTCGCGATCGCGGGCAACGCGGTCGAGCACGCGGTCGGGATTGTGCTCGCCGCCAAGGGGCAGTCGGAGCTCGCGATCTCCGTCGTGAAGAACTCGGTCGCGCAGATTGCCGCGTTCCTGTACCCGCTGCTCGTGCTCGTGTCGCTGCTGACCAAGACACAGCTCACGTTCGCGCTCGCGCCGGTCTACATCGGCGCGCTGTTCGGCACCGCGGTGATCGTCTGGCAGATCACGGGCGACGGCGAGGCGACAGCGTTTGAGGGAACGGCACTGATGGCGACGTTCGTGATCCTCGCGACGGTCGCCGCGTTTGAATCGTAGGGTCAGAGATGCTATCTTACGTTTACGTAAGAATCAATTTGTGAAAATCCCGAGAGGATGGTCGCTCTGACCACGTTGCAAGCCAAGCCCCGATTCTCTGGCCGCATCGGCGTCCACGCCGAGCACGACTCCTACAAGTGGTGGGCGCTGTCGTGCACCAGCCTCGGGATGCTGCTGGCGACGATCAACTCCGGCACGCTGATCATCGCGCTGCCCGACCTCGAGCGCAGCCTCCACACGAGCCTGCTCGAGCTGGTCTGGGTGATCCTCGTCTACATGATCGCGTCGACCGTGCTCGTGCTCAGCGCCGGCCGACTGTCTGATCAGTTCGGGCGAAAGAAGGCTTACATCGGCGGCTTCATCGCGTTCGCGCTGGCGTCGCTCGGCGCGGGTTTTGCCGCCAACGGGACGGAGCTGATCGTTTGGCGGATCCTCCAGGGGATTGGCGGGTCGTTCCTGTTCGCCAACGCGGCCGCGATCGTCACCGACGCATTCCCGCGTAACCAGCTCGGGATGGCGATGGGGACCAACACGATGGTCGCCGCGGTCGGCCTGGTGATCGGTCCGGTGCTCGGCGGCGCGCTTGTCTTGATCTCCTGGCACTGGGTGTTCTGGTTCAACGTGCCGTTTGCCCTCGCCGGGAGCGCCTGGGCCTGGATGGTGCTGCGCGAACTCAGCGGCCGCTCTGAGGACCGTTCATTTGACTTCGCCGGCACGATCACGTTCCTGATCGGACTGACCGGGCTCGTGCTCGGAATCTCCAAGGGCGGCATCTCCGGTTGGACTGAGCCACTGGTGATCGGCAGCCTGATCGCCGCTGCGGTGTTCCTGCCGCTGTTCGTGCTGATCGAGCGCCACAGCAAGGCGCCGATGCTCGACCTGTCGATCTTCCAGAACCGCTTGTTCTCCACGGCCGCGGCCGCCGCCTTCATCAACGGGCTCGCGCGGTTCGCGCTGATGTTCTTGTTCGTCTTCTACTTCCAGGGAGTTCAGGGCGACTCGCCGATCGTCGCCGGGATCAAGCTCGCGCCGCTCGCGCTCGGGATGCTGTTCTCCTCGCCGCTGGCGGGCATCTGGGCAGACCGCAAGGGCTCGCGGATGCTGGCCGTGATGGGGATGGTCGTTCAGGCCGTGGGGCTGGCGCTGATGACCTCGCTGCAGCGTGACACCGGCTATCTCGCACCCGGCATCTACATGTTCATCGTCGGAGTCGGCTCGGGGATGTTCAACTCGCCCAACACCGCCGCGATGATGGGCACGGTCCCGACGCACCGGCGCGGAATCGCCGCCGGCGCGCGGGTGCTCGTGCAGAACACCGGAGCGGTCATCTCGATCGCGTTCGTGCTGGCGGTCGTCACCTCGTCGGTGCCGAAGAATGTGCTGTTCAGTGTGTTCTCCGGCTTGGCCGATCACATCTCGACCGCGCAACTCGACCCGTTCATCTCGAACATGCACACGGCCTTGTGGACGCTGGCTGCGGTGTCGCTGTTCGGAGCGTTCGTAGCGGCCGCCCGGCCTCAGCACGCGGAGTACGACGCCGAGGAAGAGCGGATCTCCGCCCCCGAAATCCAGGCGGCCGCATGAGCACGGTTGCAACCAAGGCACTGCGGATCGGCGAGGTCGCCGAGCTCACCGGGACGACGCCCCGCACGATCCGCTATTACGAGGAAATCGGGCTGCTCCCCGGCGCGGTCGACCGGACCGAGGGCAAGCATCGGACCTACACCGAAGCCGACGTCGAGCGCGTGCGCGAGATCATCCGCCTGCGCGACCTGCTGGGCCTGTCGCTCGATCAGCTGTCGGAGCTGCTCGAGGCTGAGACCGCTCGGGCCGAGCTGCGGCGTGAGTTCGCGCAGGCCCACGATCCGGATACGCAGCGGCGGATCCTCGACCAGGCGCTCGGCCACATCGCAAACCAACTGGCGCTCGTCAAGCAGCGGCGGCGCGAGCTCGAGCAGCTCGAGCGCGAGCTGACCGAGAAGCGACGCAGCGTGCAGACGCGCCGGGCCGAACTCGACCAGTGAGCACTACGGCGGCCGGGGTCGACCGCCGGGCCATGGCGACGCTGTCGGCGGGCCACCTGTTCACCGACATCGCCCAGGGCTCGATCCCTGCGCTGCTGCCGTTCCTGATCATCCAGGACCACCTGAGCTACGCCTCCGCTTCGGCGCTGGTGCTCGCCGCGACGATCTCCTCGTCGGTGATCCAGCCGGCGTTCGGCCACATCTCCGATCGCCGCTCGCTGCCGTGGCTGATGCCGCTGGGACCTGCGCTCGGCGGCCTCGGGATCGCGCTCGCCGGTCTCGCCCCGACGTACCCGCTGACGTTCGCCGCGGTCCTGCTGAGCGGGATCGGCGTCGCCGCGTTTCATCCCGAGGGCTCGCGGTTTGCCAACTACGTGTCGGGTGCGCGGCGCGCCAGCGGGATGAGCCTGTTCTCGGTCGGCGGCAACGTCGGGTTCGCGCTCGGGCCGGTGCTGGTGACGCCGCTGGTGATCGCATTCGGCCTGCACGGCACGGTGTTCGTGCTGATTCCAACGTTGCTGATGGCGGTCGTGCTGATTCACGAGCTCCCGAGGCTGAGGTCGTTCCGCACCGACGTCGTCGGGGGTCGGGTCCGCGATACCGACGAGCCCGAGGCGTGGGGACCGTTCGCGCTGCTGGCGACCGTAATCGCGCTGCGGTCGTTCGTTTACTTCGGTCTGGTGACGTTCATCCCGCTGTACTACGTCGCCGACCTGCACACCAGCAAGGCGCTGGGCAACCTCGCGCTGTCGGCGATGCTGCTCGGCGGCGCGGCTGGGACGCTGAGTGGCGGCCCGCTTGCGGATCGCTTCGGCCGCCGCGCCGTGCTGATCGGCTCGATGGTGCTACTGCCGCCGCTGATCGCCGCGTTTCTGCTGTCGGGCCCGGCGCTCGGGATCGTGTTCGCCGCGCTTGCCGGCGCGGTCACGATCGCGACGTTCGCGGTGACGATCGTGATGGGGCAGGAATACCTACCCGGCCGCCTCGGGGTCGCGGCCGGAGTCACGATCGGCCTGTCGATCGGGCTCGGCGGCGTCGGCGCGCCGCTGCTCGGCGTGCTCGCCGACGCGCACGGGCTGCGCGCGGTGTTCGAGACGATCGCGGTGCTGCCGGTGCTGGCGCTCGGCGTGGCGCTGCTGCTGCCGACGCGGACGACCGACGTAACCGTCAGGATGCGGCGACGTACAGTTGTGCGAAGCATCAGTCGATAGAGCTCACAGGATTCGTTTTTGCAGGCAGGGGAAAACACGTGAGCTTGTGACTGCTGCCGATTCCTTGATCCAGGTGCCTAACCCGCCGCTACGTCAACCACTTTGGCTGCCGCGCCTTGCCGCGTTGGCTTCGGCGATCGTTGGGCTGATCAACATCGCCTCGGCGTTGACGCCCGACGTCCGCTGGCGTGGCCACCTGCTGCTGCAGTTCGAGCCGGTCGAGGCGATCCGTCTGTTCCACGCGCTGGCGCTGCCCGCCGGGACCGCGCTGCTGCTCGTCTCGCCCTATCTGCTCAAGCGCCGCCGTCGCGCCTGGCAGGTCGCGATCGCGCTGATGCTCGTGCTCGGGATCGTCGACCTGCTCAAGGGCCTGGACTTCGAAGAGACCGTGATCACGTGGGCCGCGGCCGGGATCCTGGTGGCCGGCGGCAGCGCGTTCTCCGTCCGTCACGATCCGATCACCCTGCGCTCGGCGGTGTGGCGGGTGCCGTTGCTGAGCATCGGGGCACTGGCGCTTGCGACAGTTGCCGCGTGGGTCTCCGCGGGCCACCCGTCGATCGGCACGGTCACACGCGAGACGCTCGACCTGCTTCGGTGGCAGCACGGCCCGCTCGAGTTCGAGTCCCATACGGCGCTGCACCACCAGTTTGCGTGGATCCCGCTCGGCGTCCACATGGTCGAGATCGCGACGCTGCTCGCGGTCGCCTACGTGATCTTCCGCCCGATCGCCGCGCCCCGACGGCTGCCGAGCCAGGCGGCGCGTCAGCAGGCCGCATCGCTGGTGCGCGCGCACGGCTCCGACACGCTTTCGTTCTTCAAGCTGCGCGGCGACAAGCAGTACTTCTTCTCGATCGACCAGCAGGCGTTCGTCGGGTACCGGATCGAGAACGGCGTGCTGTTGCTGTCAGGCGATCCGGTCGGGCCCGATGAGGCGATCGCGCCGCTGCTGACCGAGCTGCGCGCGTTCGCCGACTCCCGTGGCCTGAAGCTCGGCGCGATCGGCGCCAGCGAGGGAATCTGCTCGCTGTATGAGCAGCTGGGCCTACGCACGATCTATCTGGGCGACGAAGCGATCGTCGATCTTTCGAAGTTCTCGCTGCAGGGACGGCCGATCCGCAAGGTCCGCCAGTCGGTCACACGCCTGCAGAAAGCCGGCTATGAGGCCGAGCTGCACGAGCTCGAGTCGCTCGACGACGCTGTGATCTGCGAGATCGAGCACGTGATCGAGCTGGGGCGCCAGGGTGCGCCCGAGCGAGGCTTCTCGATGGCGATGGACTCGATCAGCGGCCAGGAGGGCCATCCGACGATGGTCGTGGTCGCTCGCGACGACCAGGGCGCGGTCCGCGGCGTCCTCCACTTCGTCCCGTGCTACGGCCGCAACGCCGTCTCGCTTTCGTTCATGCGCCGCGACCCCGCGACGCCGAACGGCCTGACCGAGTTCCTCGTCGCGCGCGCGGCCGAGCTGCTTCGCGACCACGGGCTGGCGGAGATGTCGCTGAACTTCGCGGCGTTTGCGAAATGGATGCACAGCCCCTCGAACCCGCTTGAGCGGACGCTCGGCAAGCTCGTCGCGCTCGGCAATCCGTTCTTCCAGATCGAGAGCCTGTACCGCTTCAACGCCAAGTTTTTCCCGCGCTGGGAGCCGCGCTACCTCGTCTACGACGGGACGCTAGGCCTGCCCAGGGCCGGGATCGCTGCGATGTGGGCCGAGGGCCAGCTGCCCAAGCCCGTTCTTCGGGCGACCAACGCGCACTGACACCGGCGCGGGCGCTACTCTTGGCGAGGCGCACGCCGACGCCCCGTTCGGGTATCGGCAACGTGGTGTACGGAGCGACTGATCGCGACTACGTTTTCGTGGAGGCGACGCTAGGGTACGCCGCGTCTGACCCCTTTTCTGGGCTTGAACAGCTTGCATCGACATGACGAACACTCGTTCCCGAGTCACGGGCAGAGACGTTGCCGGAGCCGGAATGCTCCTGCTCTCTGTCAATCTCACGTGCGCCGGCATCGGCGCTGGTCTGGGCGCACTTGTGAACGCGGTGGTGCCGCTGATGCTGCTGGGCTTCTTTATCGGCTTCTTCCTGGGAATATTCGTTGTCTCTAAGCGCTTCCGAGATATCTGATGCTCCCGTGGCCCTGCTGCGTTACTTCGACGTCGCACTCTTGGTCGTCGCGGCGCCGATCATGCTGTTGATCGGAGTGCCCGCCGGCGGTTATCTGGTGGGCGCGGGCGCGTGGATCGTGCTGCGCGGCGTCGGCGTCGGCATCGAGCACGCAGCCACGGCGGTCCCACAGCCCTCCCAGCAGATCGGGCTGCGGCTCGGCTACATGCTCACGCGGCTGTTCCTGCTCGCGGGTGCGGTGATCGTCGCGCGGCAGGCGTTCGGACGCGATGCCGGCATCACCGCGCTCGCGGTCGTTGTATTCGCGTTCACGGTGCAACTCGTCATATCCGCCTTCGTCCATCCGAGGCCACGATGAGCGACCGCGCAAAGCTGCTGTGGGGGATCACCGCCTTCTACGTGTTCGGCCTGATCGTGCTCGCGGTGATCTTCGGCATCAGCACGCACATGAACCACGAGTTCCTGCCGCAGAACGAGTTCAAGCTGATCAACTGGGTCAGCCTCGGCGTCTTCAGCATCAATCGCGCGGTGCTGTACCTGTTCATCGCGACGCTGCTGACGATCTTCACGATGGTCTACATCGCGGGCCGCATGGAGGCTCGCCCCAACCGCGTGCAAACCGGGGTCGAGGTCCTTTTCTCGCTGATGCGGGACAACATCACGCGCGGAAACATGTCCGACGAGATGGCCGCCAAATGGTTCCCATACATCGGGGCTCTGTTCCTGTTCATCTGGTACTGCAACCTGATCGGCTACCTGCCGCTGCCGACGAACAGCGAAGAGAAATTCACGATCTTCGGCGCCCACATCCCGACGTTCGCGCTGTACGCCGCGACGGCGAACGTGTCGGTGCCGCTCGCGCTGGCTTTGGTCACCTTCATCGGCTTCAACGTGGCGGGGATCCGCGCGCACGGCCCGATCGGCTACATAAAGAGCCTGATCCCTTCCGGTATCCACGGCCCGATCCTGATCCTGATCGCGCCGCTCGAGGTGATCTCGACGTTCATGCGGCTGATCTCGCTGACCGTCCGATTGTTCGCGAACATCCTGGCGGGCCACTTGATCATCCTGTTTATGGCCGGTGGGCTCGCCGTGATCCTCGGCGCGAGCTGGCTGGGCTGGTTCACGCTGCCGTTCGGAGTCTTGATCTACCTGTTCGAACTGGGCCTCGTGGCCACGCTTCAGGCATTCATCTTCGCCACGCTGTCCGCGATCTACCTCGGTGGCGCGGTGTCCCACCACTAACCCAAAGGAGCTCGAAGTGCTTTTCCCCATCTTGCATATCGCGGCCGGTGTCAGCGCCGGCCTTGGAATCGGGATCGGCGGCGGCCTGGGCGCCCTCGGGGCCGGCGTCGGCATCGGGATCATCTTCGGAAAGGTGATCGAGGCCGTTACGCGCCAGCCAGAGATGCGCGACGAAATCACGAGCATCCAGTGGCTCGGATTCGCGCTGACCGAGGCCGTGTTCTTCTACGGCCTGGTGGCCGGCCTGCTCTCCTGGGTCCTGAAGTAGTCAAATGACGGTTACTGCTTCTTCCGGCGGCTCGTTTCTGATCACGCCCAACGTCGGGCTGATGATCTGGACGCTGCTGCTCTTCGGGATTTCGCTGTTCGTCCTGTGGAAGCTGGCCTTCCCCAGGATCGCGCAGGCGCTCGACCGTCGCCAGAAGGCGATCGAGGACTCAATCGACGCAGCCGACCGGACGCGGCACGAGGCCGACGAGATCCTCGCCGAGTACCGCGAGCGTCTCAAGGAGGCCCGGGGTCAGGCCGACGAGATCATCGACCGCGCGCGCAAGACCGCCGAGGCGCACGAGCGCCGCGCCAAGGAGGAGGCGGTCGAGACCCGCGAGCAGCTGATGGAGCAGACCCGTCGCGACATCGAGGTCGAGACGCGCCGCGCGATCGACGAGATTCGTCGCGAAGTCGCCGATCTGACGGTCCTCGCGACCGAGAAGCTGACCCGAAAGTCGCTCACCGAAGAGGACCAGCGGCGGCTGCTCGACGAGGCGCTTGGCGAGCTCGACTTCAGCGCGCTCGCGGAGGCGGAGAGCAACTAAGTGGAAGAGATCGCCGAGGTATACGCCCGGTCGCTGTTCGAGGTCGCCCAGGAGCGCGACGTGCTCGACGACGTCCACGATCAGCTTGGGCAGTTCAGCGATGCGCTCAATGACAACCGCCAGCTCGCGGTGTTCTTCTTCTCGCCGTACTTCTCCAGCGAGGAGAAGAAGAGTGGGCTCCATAGCACCGTCAAGGACGCGGACCCGGCGTTCATGAACTTCCTCGAGGCGCTCCTGGAGCGCCACCGGATGCCCGCGATCTTCCGGATCAGGACACGTTTCGAACAGCTTTGGGATCACGAGAACAAGCTGCTCCCGGTCGAGGTCACAAGCTCAGTCGAGCTGGACAAGAAGACCCTCGAGTCGATCGGAGATCGGATTGGCGAGCAGACCGGCCAGAAGGTCGAGCTGTCGAGCAAGGTGGATCCGGAGATCCTCGGCGGGATCGTGTTGCGTGTCGGCAACTTCGTGCTCGACGCCTCGATTCGAAACCGGCTGAACCAACTTCGCAAGCAAGTCGCGCAGGCGTAGGCGGCGCGCGCCAAGGAGCTACTTCATGCAGATCAAGCCAGACGAGATCACTTCCATCCTCAAGAGCCGTATCGAAGGCCTCGACAGCTCAAGCGCCGACCTGACCGAGGTCGGCACGGTGCTATCGGTCGCGGACGGCATCTCCCGCGTCCACGGTCTCGAGAACTGCATGTCGTTGGAGATGCTCGACCTGCCCCACGGCGTTACCGGGCTGGCGCTGAACCTCGAGTCCGACAACGTCGGCGTCGTGCTGTTCGGCGATTGGGAGAAGATCGTCGAGGGCGACACCGTCAAGCGCACCAAGCGGCTGCTCGAGATCCCGGTCGGCGACGATCTGCTCGGCCGGATCGTGGATCCGCTCGGCAACCCGTTGGACGGCAAGGGCGAGATCCGCACGACCGAGACCCGGCCGGCGGAGCACAAGGCCCCGGGCGTTGTGCAACGCCAGCCCGTCAAGGAGCCGATGCTCACCGGCCTGAAGGCGATCGACTCGATGATCCCGATCGGCCGGGGCCAGCGCGAGCTGATCATCGGCGACCGCCAGACCGGCAAGACCGCGATCGCGATCGACACGATCATCAACAACAAGGATCGTGACCTGGTCTGCGTGTACGTCGCGATCGGGCAGCGCAAGGCGACGGTCGTGCAGCTTGCGCAGACGCTCGAGGACGCCGGCGCGCTGGACAACACGATCATCGTGATGGCCGCCGCCGACGAGGCAGCGCCGATCAAGTTCCTGGCTCCGTACGCGGGCTGCGCGATGGGCGAGTACTTCCTCTACAACGGCAAGGCCGCGCTTGTGATCTACGACGACCTGACCAAGCACGCCTACGCCTACCGGCAGATGTCGCTGCTGCTGCGCCGGCCGCCGGGTCGCGAGGCGTACCCTGGCGACGTCTTCTACCTGCACTCGCGGCTGCTCGAGCGCGCGGTGAAGCTGTCCGAAGACCTCGTCGACCCGCGTACGGGCGACAAGCTCCCGGGCGGTGGCTCGCTGACCGCGCTACCCGTGATCGAGACCCAGGCGGGGGACGTGTCCGCGTACATCCCGACCAACGTGATCTCGATCACCGACGGGCAGATCTTCCTCGAGCCGAAGCTGTTCTACTCGGGCGTGCGCCCGGCGATCAACGTCGGGATCTCGGTTTCCCGGGTGGGCGGCAACGCGCAGATCACGCCGATGCGCAAGGTCGCCGGCCGGCTCAAGCTCGAGCTCTCGCAGTACCGCGAGCTCGAGGCGTTCTCGCAGTTCGGCTCAGAGCTTGACCCCGAGACGCAGCGGACGCTGGCTCGTGGCGAGCGTCTGGTCAAGACGCTCAACCAGGCCGAGCGCCACCCGATTCCGGCCGAGGACCAGGTGATGCAGATCTATGCCGCGACCAACGGCTATCTGGACCGGATCGTCGTCGACAAGGTCGAGCGCTTCCTCGCCGACCTGACCGACAGCATCCGCGGCAACGCACCGGACCTGCTCGAGAAGATCGCCGGCGGCGATTGGAGCGACGAGACCCAGTCCGAGGTCGAGAAGGTCGTGTCCCAGTTCGCCGAGGACTTCGGCTTCGACCTCGACGAGGAGGGCCACCCGATCGACGAGGGCGACGACGAGCCGACCCGCTCGCGCGGGGGCGACGAGGATTCCGGCGGCGACGACTCGGGCGGCGACGACTCAAGCGACGAAACCGGGGAGCAGGCCGAAGCGGCGTAGCCGCCTCTCCTGACGCCCGATGGCCACCTCTCAGCGCGACGTTCGCAACCGCATCGGCGCGGTCAAGAACATCCAGAAGATCACCCGGGCGATGGAGATGGTCGCCGCTGCCCGGCTGCGCCGCGCCGAACAGCGGATCGAGGCGCTGCGCCCATACGCGAGCGCGATCCGCCGGATGACGCGCCAGGCCGCCGAGGCGGCGGGCAGCGTCCCGCAGTTGCCGATCCTCGCGGAGCGCGAGCAGATCTCGAATGTCGGGCTGCTGCTGGTCGCCGGTGACCGCGGACTCGCGGGAGCCTTCAACTCCAACATCGTCCGCCGCGGCGTCAGCGCCGGGCGCGAGCACGAGTCAGACGGCCACAAGGCCGTGTACTTCGCGTCGGGCCGGCGGCCCGCTTCGTCGCTCGCGTTTCGAGGGCTGGCGCTCGCCGACAGCTTCACCGGCTTCACCGATCGGCCGTCGTACGCTGATGCCCGCCGGATCGCCGAACGCGTGATGGCCGCCTACGTCGACGAAGAGGTCGACCAGGTCGAGATCTTCTACAACGGCTACATCTCGCCGATCTCGCAGATCGTGCGCCGCGAGACGCTGCTGCCGCTGCAGCGCGCGACGGTGCTCGAGGAAGGCGACGAGGACGAGCAGGAGGAGAAGTCGCAGGAGCAATCCGGACCGCGCGCGCTGGTTGAGTACGAGCCCGAGCCCGAGGAGATCCTCAAGCGGCTCGTGCCCGACTATGTGGAGATCTCGATCTACCGGGCGCTGCTCGAATCGACCGCGTCCGAGCACGGAGCGCGGATGACCGCGATGCGCAATGCCTCCGAAAATGCCGGCACCTTGATCGAGGATCTGACCCTCGAGATGAACCGCGCGCGCCAGGCCGAGATCACTCAGGAGATCATGGAAGTCGTCGCCGGGGCTGAAGGCGTATCCGGCTAAGTGGGCCTCCAAGCAGACCCACTGGGGCACTAACCTAGGAGACATATGTCAGCCACCGCAGAAACCAAAGACTCAGACGAGCAGCGAACCGAGAACGTCGGCCGGATCGAGGAGGTCCAGGGCGTCGTGATCGAGGCTGTGTTCCCCGAGAGACTGCCCGAGATCTACCACGCGATCAAGATCCGCCGGCCCGAAGCAGCGCGCGCGGAGGAGGACATCGACACGGCCGCGGCCGTCGACGAATGGCTCGTCTGCGAGGTCCAGCAGCACCTCGGCGACGACCGCGTGCGCGCGGTCGCGATGGACACCACCGACGGGCTCGCGCGCGGCGCCGAGGTGGTCGACACCGGTGCGCCGATCACGGTCCCGGTCGGCCGCGAGACGCTCGGCCGGATCTTCAATCTGCTCGGCGAGCCGATCGACCTCGGCGACCCGCTCCCCGACGACCAGCCGCGCTGGCCGATCCACCGCGACGCCCCGACCATCGAGGCACTTACGCCGACGACCGAGATGTTCGAGACCGGGATCAAGGTGATCGACTTGCTCGCGCCGTACGCCAAGGGCGGCAAGGTCGGCCTGTTCGGCGGCGCCGGCGTCGGCAAGACCGTGATCATCCAGGAGCTGATCCACAACCTCGCTCAGGAACACGGTGGGCTGTCGGCGTTCTGCGGCGTCGGCGAGCGCTCGCGTGAGGGCAACGACCTGTGGCTCGAGATGAAGGAATCGGGCGTGCTCGACAAGACGATGCTCGTGTTCGGGCAGATGAACGAGCCGCCTGGCGCACGCATGCGCGTGGCGCTGTCGGGTCTGACGATGGCGGAGTACTTCCGCGACGAGGAAGAGCAGGACGTGCTGCTGTTCATCGACAACATCTTCCGGTTCGTGCAGGCCGGCTCCGAGGTCTCAGCGCTGCTCGGGCGGATGCCCTCGCAGGTCGGCTACCAGCCGACGCTCGAGTCCGAGATGGGTGAGCTGCAGGAGCGGATTACGTCGACGCGCAAGGGCTCGGTCACCTCGATCCAGGCGATCTACGTCCCCGCCGACGACCTCACCGACCCGGCGCCGGCATCGGCGTTCGCACACCTGAACGCGACCACGACGCTGTCGCGGTCGATCGCGGAGAAGGGGATCTACCCGGCGGTGGACCCGCTCGACTCGACCTCGACGATCCTCAAGGCCGAGATCCTCGGCGACGAGCACTTCAACATCGCCAACGAGGTCAAGGAAGTGCTCCAGCGCTACCGCGACCTCCAGGACATCATCGCGATCCTCGGGATCGAGGAGCTGTCTGACGACGACCGGCTGACGGTCAACCGCGCCCGTAAGCTCGAGCGCTTCCTGTCGCAGCCGTTCCACGTCGCCGAGCAGTTCACCGGAACCCCCGGCGTGTTCGTGCCCGTGTCGGAGTCGATCCGCGGCTTCAAGGAGATCCTCGAGGGCAAGCACGACGATGTGCCCGAGCGCGCGTTCTTTTTGAAGGGCACGATCGACGACGTCCTCAAGGAGGTCGGCGGGGGCGACACCGGCAAGGACGAGAAGAAGTCCGATGACGAGGGCGACAAGGACGACGGCGACGAGTAATGGCGCATCAGAAGTTCCCGGTTGAGGTCCTGACCCCCGAAGGGGAGGTCTTCAACGACGAGGTCGAGATGGTCTCGACGCGGACGACGGTCGGTTCGATCGGAATCCTCGCCAATCATGCGCCGATCCTGGCGATGCTGGACCCAACCGAGCTGCGGCTTTACAAGACCGAGTCAGAGATCGTCAGCTTCGCCCAGGCCGAGGGCTACCTTCAGGTCGCCAACAACCGTGCCCTGATCCTCGTCGAAGAGGCGCACGCGCCCGGTGATCTCAACGCGGGCGATCTTCGTGATCGCCTACAGCAGGCCGAGCGCGAGCTCGAGTCGGCGCAGGACGACAGCGAGCGCAAGCGCGTCGCGCAGCGCAACAAGCACCGGCTCGAGCGGTTCCTGGCCATTGCCGAAGGGTCGTAGAGTGCTTCACGCCTCGGGCGGGAAGCACTAGCCGCGGTCGTATGGTCGACGAGCGGATCCTTGCCGAGCGGCTGATCACATACGACACCTCGCGCGCCGAGGAGCTTGTCGCGGCCGCAGGATTTGTCAAGGGATGGCTCGAATCCCGCGACATCGAAGTCCTGCATCACGATCACAACGGGCTGCCGGTGCTGATGGCCGAGGTCGGGCCTGCGCGTGAGGAGCTGCCGTGCGTCGTCTTCCACGGCCATCTCGATGTCGTCCCGGGCCAGGGTGAGCAGTTCGAGCCCAAGGTCGACGGCGACAAGCTGATCGGCCGCGGCGCCTACGACATGAAGGGCGGGCTCGCGGGGATGATGTGCGCGCTCAAGGACGTCGAACCCCAGGAGCGCGTGCGTGTCCGGCTCGTGGTCGTGCCCGACGAGGAATCGGAGGAGCTCGACGAGCGCGCGACCGACGGATTCGTTAAGCGGGGGCTCGGCGGCAACTTCGCGATCACGGGCGAGCCTACGAATCTGCACATTGGGGTCGAGGCCAAGGGCGTGCTGGCGATGCGCGTCCGGGTCCACGGCCGCGCCGCCCACAGCTCGACGCCGTGGCTCGGCGACAACGCCGTGCTCAAGGCGATCGACGTATTCCGCGTGATCGAGACGCTGCCGTTCACGCGCGAGTCCTCGGAGATGTTCGATCGCCCCTCGATCAACCTCGGCCGGATCCAGGGCGGCGACGCGATCAACATGGTGCCCGACGAGTGCACGATGGCCGTCGACGTTCGCTATCTGCCCGGGCAGGACCCCGCGGAGATCCTCTCCCAGGTCGAGTCGATCCCCGAGATCGATGTCGCCCGGACGTTCATCTGGCCGCCGGTGTCGGTGTCGCGCAGCGACCCATACGTGCGGGCGCTGCGCGAGGCCGTCGCGCGCTCGATCCGCGGCGAGGCGATCAGCGTCGGCCGCGACGGCGCCTCTGACGCCGCTTCGTTCCTCGGCGCCGGGATCCCTGCGGTCGAGTTCGGGCCCGCCGGCGGCGGTCACCACGGGCCTGAGGAGTGGGTGTCGCTGGCCTCGCTGGCGCGCTACCGGCGTGCGCTCGGCGACTTCGTCCGGGCGCTGCCGATGTGGCTTGAGGAGGCCGACGCCGGCGAACGCGGGCTCAAGGCGATCGAGGGAGGGCTCGCGTGAGGTGGCTGATCCCGCGGTCGCGCCGGGGCTCGCTGGCGCGCTTCGCCGCGGCTGCCGTGATCGTGATCGCGTTCACGGCGACGACCACGGCGGTTGCCGGGCTGCTGCAGTTCAAGCAGCTCGTCGCCGACATCTCGTTGACCGCGCCGATCAAGCACGCGCACGTCACGATCCCGCAGCCCGGGCACCCGCAGACGATCCTGCTGATCGGCTCAGACCACCGCGCCGGCGAGCCGTTCCGCCAGTCCAACACCGACACGATGATGCTGGTGCACATCGACCCGAACTCGTCGACGATCAACGTGATCTCGGTGCCGCGCGACTTGAAGGTCGAGATCCCGGAGGGCGGCGGCTTGGCGACCGACAAGATCAATGCCGCCTACTCGATCGGCGGCCCCAATCTACTCGTCAAGGTGCTCAAATCGCAGGTGTTCCCCAACCTCCAGGTCAACCACATCGTCGACGTCAACTTCGGCGGGTTTCAGGCGCTGGTCAACGCGATCGGGTGCGTCTACACCGATGTCGACCACCGCTACTACAACGACACCGCGTTCACCGACTACTCGAGCATCGACATCCAGCCTGGCTACCAGCGGCTGTGCGGGGCCGACGCGCTGTCGTTCGTGCGCTTCCGCCACACCGATTCCGACATCGTGCGAAACGCCCGCCAGCAGGACTTCATTCGCTGGGCCAAGGCGCAGTACGGCATCTCGAAGCTGATCTCCAACCGCGACAAGCTGCTACGGATCTTTGGCGCGCACACCCAGACCGACCCGGACCTGCACACGCTCGACGGCCTCGAGAACCTGTTCAACCTGGTCGCGTTCTCCGACGGACACTCGATCAACCAGATCCCGTTCCCGGCGATCTTCCTCCCGTGCTCTTCGGGCGCGACGACAGGGTTCGGCACGACGACTGCGGCCGCCCCGACGCCTTGCTACGTGACCGCCGACGAGTCGTCTGAGCAGCAGGCGTACGCGCAGTTCATGCGCCCGACCAAGCCAAAGCCGAAAGCCGCCTCGAACCACAGCAACAAGCAGCGCCGCCAGCCGTCGTCGCAGTCGCTGGCGGATGCGAACCTGACCGGCGACGCCGCCGACGGCGTCGCCCAGGCCGCGAAGATTTCGACCAACAGCTCGCTGCCGGTTTACTACCCGAAGGTGATCGCGGCCGGCTCGCGCTTCTGCACCGACGGGACCTGCACCGAGGGCCCGACCCCGAACTCGTACCCCCGCGGCTACACGATCAGAGCACGCGACGGGACCCGCTACCCGGCCTACCGGATGACGATCGTGCTCAACTCGCTGCTGGGTCAGTACTACGGGGTCCAGGGCACGACCTGGCTCAAGGCGCCGATCATCCAGAGCCCGGACGCGACCCGCACGATCAAGGGCAAGCGGCTGATGGAGTACTTCGACGGCTCGAAGCTGACGATGGTCGCGTGGAAGCTCGGCGGCGCCGTCTACTGGGTCTCGAACACGCTTACCGAGAACCTGACCAACGCGCAGATGCTGGCGATCGCCGCGTCGCTGACGCGAGCGCACGGCTAACCGGAACCCGGCCAGTTGTCAGCAACCTAACCGTCGTATGCGGCGGGAGCTTGTGTACCCTCCGGCGCTCATGGTCTCTGGACGCGAACCGATCGCCGTCATCGGGACCGGCTACGTGGGGTTGGTCACGGCAGCTGGTTTCGCCGAGCTCGGAAGCGAGGTCTGGTGCGTCGACGTCGACGCCGCCAAGATCGCGCGGCTAGAGCGCGGCGAGATCCCGATCTACGAGCCCGGCCTGGCCGAATCGCTTCACCGCAACCGCGAGCGGCTCCACTTCGGGACCGAGATCGGCCCCGCGCTCGAGCGCGCACGGCTGCTGTTCGTGGCGGTCGGCACGCCGCCCACCTATTCGGGCGACGCCGACCTGTCGTCGGTCCACGCGGTGGTCGCGTCGATGCCGGCGTCCGACGAGCACGCGCTGGTGATGAAGTCGACGGTCCCGGTCGGGACCGGCGCCGCGATCAGGCGCTCGTTCCAGGAGCAGGGCAAGCCCGGGTTCGCTTACGTCTCGTGCCCGGAGTTCCTCAAGGAGGGCTCGGCGCTGAAGGACTTCCTCGCGCCTGACCGGGTCGTGGTCGGCGACGAAGGCGACTGGGCAGGCGACGCCGTCGTCGAGCTCTACGCGCCGCTCGACGCGCCGCTCGTACGGACCGACATCGCCAGCGCCGAGATGATCAAGCTCGCCGCCAACGCGTTCCTGGCGACGAAGATCTCATTCATCAACGAGATCGCCAACGTCTGCGAGGAGACCGGCGCCGACGTGCTCGAAGTCGCGCGCGGGATGGGACTCGATCAGCGGATCGGCACCCATTTCCTCAAGCCGGGAATCGGCTTCGGCGGCTCCTGCTTTCCCAAGGACGTGTCGGCGCTCAAGCAGCTTGCCGGCAACTCTGGCTACCACTTCCAGCTGCTGACCGCTGTGATCGAGGTCAACGAGCTGCAGAAGCGCCGCGTGATCGGCAAGCTCCAGAAGCACCTCGGCTCGCTGATCGGCAAGACCGTGACCCTGCTGGGGCTCGCATTCAAGGCCGACACCGACGACATGCGCGAGGCGTCCTCGCTGGTGCTCGCCGCGCGGCTCCAGGCCGACGGCGCCCGCGTGCGGGCGTATGACCCGATTGCCGAGAACGAGGCTCGCAAGCTGATGACCGGCGTCGACTTCGCCGACACTGCGATCGGTGCGCTGACCGGCGCCGACGCGTGCATCATCGTCACCGAGTGGCCCGAGTTCGCCGAGCTCGACTGGTCGGCCGCGGCCGACGTGATGAACGGCCGCGTCGTGATCGACGGCCGCAACTTCGTCGACACCAAGGCGGTGCTGGCGTCGGGATTCGCCTACGAGGGCATCGGCAGATAGTGAGCCTCGGATGCAGGCGCTGATCCTCGCCGGAGGGCAGGGCACGAGGTTGCGCCCGCTCACGTCGACGATCCCCAAGCCGGTGGTGCCGCTCGTCGGGCGCCCGTTCATCTCTTACATGCTCGAGTGGCTACGCAGCCACGGCGTCGACGACGTGATCCTCGCCTGTGGGCACATGGCCGACGGCGTGCGCGACGTGCTCGGCGACGGATCCTCGCTCGGGATCCGCCTGCGCTACCTCGAAGAGCCACATCCGCTCGGCACCGGCGGCGCGCTGAAGTTCGCCGAGGAGCTGCTCGACGAGCGCTTCTTCATGCTCAACGGCGATGTGCTCACCGACATCGATCTGACGCAGGAGCTTGCGCAGCACGAGCACACCGGCGCGACCGTGACGCTCGCGCTGATCCCGGTCGAGGACCCGTCCGCCTACGGCCTCGTCTACCGCAACCCCGACCACTCGGTCCGCGAGTTCGTCGAGAAGCCCGGCGCCGAGCAGACCGAGACCAACCTGATCAACGCCGGCGCCTACATCATCGAGCGCAGCGTGCTCGCCGGCATGGCGCCCGCGGGCACGAACATCTCGATCGAGCGAGAGGTGTTCCCGAAGCTCGTCGACAACGGGCTGTTCGGCTACGAGGCCGATGGCTACTGGCTCGACATCGGCACGCCTGACCGCTACCTCCAGGCGACCTACGACATCCTCGAGGGAAACGTCAGCACCGAGATCGGGCACCGGCTCGACGACAGCGGGCTCGCCCTGTGGGATGGCGCCACGATCGCCGGGCGCGTGGTCGCGCCGGTGCTGGTCGGCGAGGGCTCGGACATCGCGCTCGGCGCGATCGTCGGCGGCAGGACCGTGCTCGGCCGTAACGTGACCGTCGCCGGCGCGGCGCACATCGAGGGCTCGGTCGTGCTCGACGGCGCCAGCATCGGGGAGCGCACCACGATCCGCGGGTCGATCCTCGGCCCGTCGGTCTCGGTTGGCTCGCACTGCCATATCGAGAATCAGGTTGTGCTCGGTGAGGGCGTCAGTATTGGGCCGGACAACGTGCTGGCTGCCGGTGCGCGTATCTTCCCCGGCGTCGAGTTGCCACAGGGAGCGATCAAGTTTTGACGACCAGCGGGGATCTGACGAGCGCGGCGATTGCAGCGGTCGACCAAGCGGGCCAGCTCCAGGACATCCTTTCCTGGCCAGACCACCTGCGCGATGCGCTGTGGCGCGTGCAGTCGGCCAACCTAGAGCCACACGACGCCCCGGGTGGCCTCGTCGCCGCGGGGATGGGCGGCTCGGCGATCGGCGGCGCGCTGGCGCGTGCCGTGCTCGGCGACCGCGCCTCGCGTCCGATCGTAATCGCGCGCGACTACGCGCTGCCTGCCTGGACGACGACTGACACGACCGTGCTGTGCACGAGCTACTCGGGCAACACCGAGGAGACGCTGGCGATCTACGAGGCCGCCGGAGCGCTCGGAGCGCGGCGGATCGTGGCCACGACCGGCGGCGCGCTTGCCGACGAGGCACGCAAGGACTCGGTGCCGGTGATCCCGTTGCCCGGCGGCTTTCAGCCGCGGGTTGCGGTCGCCTACATGCTCGTGATCGCGCTCGAAGTCGCCGCGCTGTGCGGCGCCGGCGAGCACCTGCACTCCGAGATCGACGTCGCCGCCGCTCACGCCGAGGCGCTCGTCGCCAGGTGGGGACCCGACGGTCCCGACGACTCGCTGCCCAAGCAGCTCGCGCGCGGCCTGCTCGGAACGGTGCCGCAGATTGCCGGCGCCGGCCTGACGGCGCCGATCGCCTACCGGTGGAAGTGCCAGATCAACGAAAACGCCAAGGCGCCGGCGTTCTCGGTCGAGCTGCCCGAGCTCGACCACAACGAGATCGTCGGCTGGGCGGGCGCCAGAAGCCTGGGTCCGTTCAGCGCCGTGTTCCTCGACGACTCCGACCTGCACCCGCGGACCCGCCAGCGGATCGAGCTGACCCGCGGCCTGATCGATGCCGAGGCGGCCGCCACCTTCCGGATCGAGACGATCGGCGAGACTCGCGCCGACCGGCTCGCGTCACTGGTGCTGCTGGGCGACCTGCTGTCGCTGTACCTGGCGGTCCTGCGCGGCGTCGATCCGACGCCGGTCGTGATGATCGATCGCCTCAAGGGCGCGCTGGCACACGGCTAGCGGCCCGGGCGCCTCGGGCTTAGGAGCGCGAGGGCTCGCGGAGCTCGATGCCGCGCTGCTCGTAGAGCCGGCGGTCGGCGGTGGCGAGCAGCTCGTTGAACGTCTCGCCGTCCTCGGGGTACGCGGCGGTGCCGATCGTCAGGCCCCAGGGGGAGGACAGGCCGAGCTCGGCACGAGCCTCGGGAAGCTGTGACTGGATGCGGTTGGTGACGACGACGGCGCCCTCGGCCGACTGCTCGGCAAGCAGCAGCCCGAGCTCGTCGCCGCCGAGCCTGCCGACCACGTCGTCGGCGCGGGCGGAGTCGTGCAGCAGGCTCGCGACGCCCTTGAGCAGATCGTCGCCGGCCAGGTGGCCCTCGGTGTCGTTGACGGCCTTCAGGCCGCGAACGTCGACGTAAGCGAGCACGAACGGGCGGCCGTAGCGGCGGGCGCGGGCGAGCTCACGCTCGACGGCCTCGCCGAAGCCGCGGCGGTTGAGAACGCCGGTCAGCGGGTCGGTCAGGGCCGCGGCGCTGACCTCAGCCATCGCGCCGGCCTGCAGACGGACCCGACGGTTGGAGCGGTACGCGACGCCGAGGCTGGCGACGGTCATCGTCGCCAGGCCCGCGAGCACGAGCCACAGCCACTCGGGGATCCGGTTGACGATGCGGAACAGCGCCTGCGGGACGGCCGTGACGCTGTTGATCGCGTTGGAGTTGCCGTGGGCCCCGGGGTGCGGCAGCTTCGAGCTCGAGCTCGAGCCCGTGTGCGCGGTGCTGCCAGAGCCGGTGAGGCCGATCGCGGCCGCTGCCGGCGTTGTGCCGGCGCCGGCGCTGAGCGTCGCGGTGGCGCCGCCGACCGCGCCGCCGCCGGTCAGGCGGCTTGCCAGGCCACCGCCGAACGAGCCGGTCGAGGAGGTCAGCGTCGGAGCACCGTTCTGGAAGGTCGAGGGAAGCGTCTTCGGCGTGACCGTGGTCGGCCCCGTCGTGACCGGACCGGTCGTGGCCGGCGTGCCCGTCAGCGTCGGCGAGTTGGCCGGAAGGTTTGATGCGCCCTGAGCGCCGTTGCTCGCCGCGGAGATGCTCGTAGTCGCGGTGCTGGAGGAGGAGCCGCCCGAGCCGGTGGCCGCAGAGGTACCCGAGCCGGACGAACCGCCGCTGGCGGCCGAGGTCCCGCTGCCCGGGATGCAGAAGCTGACCACGCCCGAGCCCGATGAATCGAGACTGTCGCTCTGGCCGTTGTCGCTCGTGCCCGTGCCGGACGTGTCGCCGTTGGTGCCGGTCGTGTCGGTGCCGTCGCCGTTGCCGGTCGTCGGGCAGGTTGTCGTGCCGGTGTCGCCGGTGCCGGGGTCGGTGGTGCCGGGAGTGGTGGTGGTCGGCGTAGTCGTCGTGCCGGTGTCGCCGGTGCCGGGGTCGGTGGTACCCGGGTCGGTCGTCGTCGGCGTCGTGACCGTGTTGTCCTGGCCGTTGTTGTCGGTGCCCGAGCAGGGCGAGCTGCCGTCGGCCGGCGCGGTCGTCGGGTCAGAAGTGGTGGTCGTGCCGGTGGTGGACGTGTCGCCCGTCTGCGTCGTGCAGTCGGTCGGCGCGGGCGTCGTCGTCGTCGTGGTGTCCGTCGGTGTGGTGTCCGTCGGAGTCGTGTCGGTCGGGTCGGTGCCGGTCGCTGCGCCGACGGCCGCGCCGTTGGTGGCGGCGACGTCGGTGGCGTGGAAGCGGACGTGCTTGGCGGCGTGGTGTCCAGCGGCCCGGTGGGTCGAACCCGTGTCGTTGGTCGCCGTCGGCGTGCTCCAGGTCGAGCGCGAGGGGGTGACGACGGCCGCCACGTGAGAGCTGAAAGTCGTGGCCGCGCGTGTCGCCGGAGCGGCGATCACGTGCGAGCTGAAGCCCGTCGAGACGTGGGCGTGCACCGGCGTCGCATGAGCGACGGCCCAGCTGGAGTCGCGGGCGCCGGCGCCGGCAACGCCGAAGATGGCCGCACCGAACGCGCTCATAAGCACGACGGAGCAGATCCACCTGCTGCGTTCAATCATCCTGTCTCGGCACCGTGTCATTGCCGTTCCCGACTCCGTTCCGGGTGGCCCCGGGTTAGGACCCCAAATTGACTCTCCGGCGAGGCTACCCGCCAAGTTGAGCCGATTCCGGGCTGCTGGACGAATCTCGTATCCACCCTTTCGGCAGCAACGCCCGGAACCTTGAGGGTTTTGTGCAAAAAATTTGTGGGCCCGCGGGACGCATCGAGGCCGAACCTTGACACACTCGTGCTAA
Organism: Solirubrobacteraceae bacterium; assembly: GCA_036490775.1. GTDB lineage: Bacteria > Actinomycetota > Thermoleophilia > Solirubrobacterales > Solirubrobacteraceae > Palsa-465. Next base: position 23,330 of record DASXDD010000246.1, read on the forward strand.
GGTTGGCGTGCGATGGACGGGTTGACGATCAACGAGGCGGCGCTGACGACCGGCTGGTCGGCGCGGATGCTTCGTTACGTCGAGCGCACGGGCCTCGTCACACCGGCCCGCTCGCCCGCGGGATATCGCCTCTACGGGCCTGCCCAGCTACAGCGGCTGCGGACACTCAAGGAGCTGCTGAAGCGGTTTGATCTGGGCCTGTCGGACGTGGCATTCGCGTCGCGGATGTCGACCGATTTCGACCTGCGAGACGCCGTCGAGAGCTGGCTCGAGACCGAAGCCAGCCGTCCAGATCACGTGGACGCCGACGACTGGCTGAGCTTCGAGCAGTCCAAGCACCAGAAGCTGCTGACCCTGGCCTGACGGCCACGGTTCCGACCCCGAAAACGAACTTTGGAGACAGCAATGAGCACGACCGCCGCCAAGACAGACTTCAAGGTCGCCGACCTCGGCCTGGCCGGCTTCGGCCGCAAGGAGATCCGGCTCGCCGAGCATGAGATGCCGGGCCTGATGTCCACGCGCCGCGAGTTCGCCGATAGCCAGCCGCTGGCGGGCGCCCGGATCACCGGCTCGCTGCACATGACGATCCAGACCGCGGTCCTGATCGAGACGCTTACCTCGCTCGGCGCCGAGGTCCGCTGGGCGTCGTGCAACATCTTCTCGACCCAGGACCACGCGGCGGCGGCAATCGTCGTCGGCCCGGAGGGCACGCCGGAGGACCCGCAGGGCGTCCCCGTCTACGCCTGGAAGGGCGAGACGCTCGAGGAGTACTGGTGGTGCACCGAGCAGGCACTGTCGTGGCCGGACGGCAATGGCCCGAACATGATCCTCGACGACGGCGGTGACGCGACGCTGCTGGTCCATAAGGGCGTCGAGTACGAGGCGGCCGGCGCGGTCCCGGACCCGTCGACGGCCGAGTCCGAGGAGTTCGGGATCATTCTGGGCGTCCTGCAGCGGTCGCTTCAGCAGGACAACCAGCGCTGGACGAAGATCGCGCAGGCGATCCAGGGAGTGACCGAGGAGACGACGACCGGTGTGCACCGGCTCTACCAGTTCGCCGAGCAGGGGACGCTGCT
>DASXDD010000247.1:0-1650 GCA_036490775.1 Solirubrobacteraceae bacterium
CGGCGGTGAAACTGGGTGAACTTGCGGTTGTGTTTGGTGTGGCCGAACACGGGCTCGATCACCTGTTTTCGTTGCCGGTAGATCGCCCGCCCGTGGTCGGTGGCCAGCAGTCCTCGCATCCACTCATAGCGGCCGCCCGACCAGCCCGGCCGCTGGCCTTTGCGTTTGCCAGACTCGGGCGGGACCAGCACCGCGATCCCGTCAGTGGCGAGCCGGTCCATGTGCTGCTCGTTCCAGAACCCGGCGTCGGCGATCGCAACCTGCGGCGCGGTGGTGACGTTGGCCTGCGTAAGCTCGCGCCGAGCGACGGTCATCATCGGCTCAAGCGCTGAGAAGTCAACCGGCTCGGTCGAGATCTCCGCCGCGATCACGATCTGGTTTTCGGCAACGACTGCTTGGGCGTTGTAGCCCTGCACGAACTGCCGGTGGCCTTTCATCAGGTGGGTGTCGGGATCGCTGAGATTGACCGTCGTCTGCGGCGATCTCGGCGGCTCATATGGCTTGGGCAGGCGATTGCCCGCCAGCGAGCGGCCCAGCCGATCAACCGCAGTCATCCGCCACTGCTCATACGCCGCGTTGCCGCGCTGTAGCGCGGCGAGATCCTGCTCGAGGCGCTCAGCGGCATCCCACAGCCGATCCTCACGCGAGCGTGACACCGGCGCCGGTGTCTGCCACCGCTCGCGGTCCAGCTGGCGCTTGCCCTCAAGCAGCCACCCATCCCGGCCCTGGACCCGCGCGACGATCTGCTCGGCATCAAACTCGCGCTCGGGTCGCGATCCGTCATCACCGTCCTCGGCGTCAGCGTCATCACCGTCCTCGGCGTCACGCCGGGCCTCCCGTCGGGCCGCCAGCTCACGCGCCAGCCACGCGCGGCGCCCCTCATCAGTCCGCAGCTCCTCAGGCAGCTCATCCCCCCGCGCGTCGCCGTGCACCTCGTCCTCCGCCGTATCAGTCGCGACCGCCATCGCGATCAGCTCCTGCGCGATCTGACCAAAGTCAACGCTCGTCTCACGCGTCGCGTTGCCACGCAGCTTGGTGCCATCCAGCGCAAGCACCCCACACGCCACCAGCCCCGCGCGATCACACAACTCCAACACCTCAGTGAACAACCCCGCCAGCGCGTCCTGATGACGACACACAAACCGCGCGACCGTCGCATGATCCGGCACCCGGTTGGCCGTGATCACCCGGTAGGCGATGTCCTGGCGACAGTGACGCTCAATCCCCCGCGAGGAGTACTCACCCGTCGCATACGCATACGTCAACAACGACACCATCATCGCTGGCTCATGCGCCGCCCGCCCGTGCCCGTCAGGACGATATGACCGATACAACGCGCTCAGATCCAGGCTGGCGACCGTCTCGATCACAAACCACGCCAAATGATCCCCCGGCAACCACTCCCGCAACGACGGCGGCATCAAAAACGCCTGCTCACGATCACAATCCAAGAAGTTCTGCGGCATACCCGACATTCCACAGCCCGCCGCGGACAGAACCCTTTGTGCGACAGCGTGCGGGGCCGGCGCGCCGGCCACCGTTGAGGGGTGAGAATCCTGGTGCCCGGATCGACGCCGGCGAGGCTTGGTGCGTTAGAGCCCGTGCGACAGCGTGGCGCGGAGACCTGTGGGACCGTTGATTGCTGCTGCG
>DASXDD010000248.1:0-41426 GCA_036490775.1 Solirubrobacteraceae bacterium
GCTACGTCCTCAGCAACCCCTCCGCCCGAGCCCAGTCGACCGTCCGCCGGAGCGTCTCCCGCGGCTCGGTGTAGGTCAGGCCCAGGTCGCGCTCGGCGCGGGAGCCGTCGTAGCGATGACCGTGCAGGAGCGTCCGCACCATCTCGCGGCAGATCGGCGGCTTGCGGCGGGCGAGACGGAAGCCGTGCTCGGCCGCCCAGGCGCCCGCAATCGCGACCTGGCGGGGCAGCATCCGGGGCTTGCGATCGACACCCGCAACCTCGCCGGCGAGCGCGAGCGCGTCGGCGATCGGAAGCGCGATGCCGTTGAGCAGGTATCGCTCGCCGGCGACCCCGCGCTGGGCCGCGAGCACGTGCCCCTCGGCGCAGTCGGCAATATCGACGAGGCTGACGGTCGTCGGCACGAACACCTTCAGCCGGCCGTCGAGGAACGCGAGCAGGAACCGCGCCGTGCCACCCGCGCGGCCGGGTCCCTGGACTGAGGACGGGTTGACGCACACGACCTCGACCCCGGTCTGGCGCCCGGCCTCGAACACGGCTCGTTCGCCCTCGGTCTTCGTGCGCTCATAGGTCGACAGGTACCAGCCGCGGTGGCGGCTGTCCTCGCGTCCAATCGTCCCGGGCGGCTCGCCGAGCGTCGCCGCCGACGAGGTGTGAACTAACCGGGCGACGCCTGCGTGCGCCGCGGCGCGCACGACGATCGGCGGCCCCTCTACGTTCGCGCGCAGCATCGGCTTTGGGTTCTCGACGCACAGGCTGTTGACCCCGGCGACGTTGTAGACCACCGCGCAGCCGGCCATCGCTTCCGCGAGCGCCTTCTCGTTCCACAGCTCGCCGCGGGCGACGGTCGCGCCGAGCGACTCGAGCACCTGCGCGGACTCGGTCGACCGCGCGAGCGCCACGACCTCGTCGCCACCCCCGATCAGGCGTCCGAGGAGCGCGCGACCGACGACGCCGCTGCCGCCCGTGACGAAGACGCGGCTCACTCGCTGCGGAGTGCCGAGGAGAAGCTCATGAAGTAGTCAACGCCCGACCAGACGGTCACGACTGCAGCGACGACCAGCAGCCACTGGTCCAGCAACGCACCGCCGATCGTCACGTCCGGGCGGAGCATCGCGACGGCGATCGCGACGAACTGCACGGTCGCCTTCCACTTGCCGAGCATCGACGCCTCGAGGTGAAGACCCTGGGCCGCGACCGCGGCGCGCAGACCGAGCACGATCATCTCGCGGCCGATCATGATCAGGGCGATCCAGGGCGAGGCACGCCCGACGGTCACCAGCGCGATCAGCGCGCCCGTCACGAGCAGCTTGTCGGCCGTCGTGTCCAGGAACGAGCCCAGCTGCGAGCTCACGCCCCAGCGCCGTGCGAGCCGCCCGTCGAACCAGTCGGTCGCCGACACGACCATGAACAGGATCGCCGCGGCCGTGTAGGAATGGTTGAGCACCAGAGCCATGACCACGGGCGTGGCGATGATCCGGGAGCTCGTGCCGGCGACGAGCAGCGCGCCTCGCCGGCCACCGCGTCTCTGGGTACCTCTCAGCGCACCGGCCTCCACGACCGCCGATCGTACCAGCGGTCAGTGGTCACAACAGGGCGTTCGCGACCGCCCGCGCGGCGGCCGCATCGGGTGCATCGAGCGCCTGTTCGGCCGCCGCGGCGGCGTCTGAGAGGGTCACCGAGCGCAGCGCCTGTTTTACCTCGGCGACTAGCGGCGGCGCCATGCTGAGCTCGCGAACGCCGAGCCCGACGAGCAGCAGCGCCGCGGCCGGATCGCCCGCAAGCTCGCCGCAGACGCCGACCGGCCGCTCGTGTACCGACGCGCCGGCGACGATCAGCCGCACGAGCCGCAGCACGGCCGGCTGGGGACCGGCGAGCAGTGATCCGACCAGCTCGTTGCCGCGCTCGGCGGCCATCGCGTACTGCGTGAGGTCGTTGGTCCCGATCGAAAAGAAGTCGGCCCGCCCCGCCAGCTGCTCAGCCAGCAGCGCGGCGGACGGCACCTCGACCATGATCCCCGCCTCGAGCTCGGCGGAGATCCCGGTCTCCGCGCGCGCGGCCTTGAGCAGCTCGAGTGCGGCGTCGAGCTCTGACGCGACCGAGACCATCGGGAACATCACCTTCAGCGGGTGCTCGGCCGCGACGCGCAGGACCGCGCGCAGCTGCACCGCCAGCAGCTCCGGCCGCGCCAGCGACAGCCGCAGTCCGCGCCGGCCGAGGAACGGGTTGGCCTCGGGTGCCATCGGCACCGCCGCGAGCGGCTTGTCGGCGCCGACGTCAAGCGTGCGCACGATCAGCGGCCGGCCGCCGAGGTCTGAGGCGATCGCGGTCAGCGTCTGAACCTGCTCATCCTCTGACGGGATCTCGGCTCGCTCGAGGAACAGGAACTCGGTCCGCAGCAGCCCGACCCCGTCGGCGCCGAGCTCAACCGCGCGGGCGCCCTCGCCGGCACCGCCGAGATTCGCGAACACCTCGATCACTGTGCCGTCGCGCATCTCGGCCGGCTCGTGCGCGTGCTTTTGCGCGATGCGCTGCCGCTCGCCGGCCGCGCGCGCCCGCTCCCGGGCATCCGAGCTCTGCGCGTCATCGGGACCGACGAGCACGGTTCCCGCATCGCCGTCGAGCAGCAGCGGCGTACCGTCGGGGATCGCGAGCACCCGCGAGCCGAGACCGACGACGGCCGGGATCCCGAGCGCGCGCGCGAGGATCGCCGCGTGTGCAGTCGCGGTCCCGCGTGCCGTGGCGATCCCCTGCACGAGCTCGGGGTCGAGCGCCGCCGTGTCGCGTGGGGTCAGCTCGTCGGCGACCACGATCCCTTCGCCGACCGCGGGCGCCGCGTCGCTTCCCGTCAGCGCCGCGAGCACGCGGCGGCCGACATCGTCGACGTCGGCGGCCCGCTCGCGAAGCAGCTTGTCGTCGAGACCGCGCCACTGTGCGGCAGTCTCGAGCGCGGCGGCGTGCCACGCCGCCTCGGCAGACACGCCGCCGTCGATCCCGGCGAGCGCCCGCTCGAGCAGCGCGTCGTCATCGAGCAGCGCGAGGTGCGCGCTGAAGATCTCGGCCTCGGCCTTGGCGCCGCGCCCGGCGACGGCTTCGCGGTCGCGTTCGATCGCTTCGCGCGCCGACGCTCGCGCCGCTTCCAGCCGCCCGCGCTCGGCCTCCGCGCCATCGGATTCGCGATCGCCCACCTCGACGGTCTGCTCGAGGCGGCGCACCAGCCCGACGGCAATTCCCGCGGACGCCGCAATTCCGGTGAGCTCGGCGCCAGCATCGGGAGGCGCCGCCGGCGCCCCGGGCTCCGAGAGCAGCTGCGGTTCCGCAGGCGCGTCAGCGACGACGGCCGCGGCGCCCTCCCCGAACCCGCCGCTCGCCAGCTCCTCGAGCGCCGCCACCGCCTCGGCGGCCTGCGGCCCGGTTGCGGTCGCGAGCAGCCGGTCGCCCTTACGGGCGACGAGCGTCATCAGACCCGTCAGGCTGCGGGCGCTGACGGGGCCGGCGCCGCCCTGCTTGGCGAGGCGCAGATCGGCGTCGAACCGACCGGCGAGCGCGATCACGAGCGCCGCCGGACGCGCGTGCAGACCGATCTCGTTGAGGATCGGGATCTCGGCGCGAGCGTCGGGCTCGCCCGCCTCCGCCTCCGGGGCCGCCGAACCCGGGGCCGCATCCGACCCCGAGACCCCGAGCTGCGCAAGCTTCATCTCAAACGACCTCGCCGCCTCGGACCGCACCTCGTCGAGCGACGCGCCGCCGCGCGCGGCAGCCGCAGCGGCTACGGCCCCCTCCACCAAAGGCGCCTCGCTCAGCACGACGCGGCCGCCGCCCTCCATCAGCTCGACAGCCATCTCGGCGCTCATCAGCGCGCTGCCGAGATCCATCAGCACGAGCACGCCATCGTCGGACATCGCCCGCTCGATCGCCCCGCGCACGCGCTCGACGTCGGTGCCGATCTCGCCGTCCTCGATCCCGCCGGCTTCCTCAATCGCGACCTCGTCGCCCCCCATCTGGCGCGCCAGCGCGACCACCCCGCGGGCGAGCTCAGCGCTGTGCGAGACGACGACGATGCCGACCACGCGCGCGTCCTCAGGACTCAGGCGAGGCCGTACGCCTGGTGAAGCAGTTCGACCGGGTGTTTGGATGGACGCCCGGTGGCGTGTTCGATCTGCCAGCGGCACGTCTCGGAGTCGCACGCGACGACACCTGCGCCCGCGGCCTCGACCTGACCGAACAGATCGGCGCCGACCTGCATCCCGATCTCGTACTTCTCCTTCTTCAGCCCATACGTCCCGGCGATTCCGCAGCAGCGCGCGTCCATCTCGCGCAGGTCGATCCCGGGAATCAGGGCGAGCAGATCCATCGCCGGCTTGCCGATCCAGTGACCCTGTAGCTGGCACGGGGCGTGATAGGCGACGGTCTCGTGCACCGGCTGGAAGTCGGTCTTGAGCTCGCCGGCGTCGTGCAGCTCGAGCAGCAGCTCGCAGATGTCGTAGGTCTGGCGGCTGACGAGCTCGAGGTCTGGATCCTCGCTGAGCCCGAGGATCTCGCGCGCCTCGCGCTTGAGCATCAGCGTGCAGCTGGTGGCGTTGCCGACGATGATCGAGCCGTCACGCGCGTGCGGCGCCAGCACTCGCGCGAGCCGCAGCACGTAGGCGCGGGCGTCATCGAAAAGCCCATTGGACTGAAGCGGAAGCCCGCAGCAGTCCTGCTTGGGCGGGATCTCGACGCGGAAACCGTTGTGCTCGAGCACCGCCACGACCTTCTCGCCGACGTCGGGCTCGTAGTAGTCGGTCCCGCAGCCGTGGAAGAACACGATCTTCTTGCCGGTCGCGGGAGGCGTGCGGCGCTTGGCCCATGCGTGGAAGCTGCGTCCGGCGAACTTCGGTACCGCCGCCTTGCGGTGGATCCCGAGCGTCTGCTCGGCGATCGCCCGCGCTGGGCCGAGGCGCAGCGTCAAGTTCGCGAGCGGCGCGACCGGCGTACCGAGCCGGCCGAGCACGGTCGGGCGCGCGATCAGGCGGTCCCGGAACTTGACCCCGACACGCGCCTTGACCTGCTGACGCGCGTGAGAGTTGAGCTCGGCGATCTTGACGCCCTGCGGACACGCCAACGTGCACAGCCCGCAGCCCGAGCAGTAGTCGACCGACGACTCGAGCGACGGCAGTCCCTGGATCCGGTAGCGCTCGGCCTGTGGACCGACGTACTTCGGCCCGGGGAACAGCGGCGTCACGTTGGACACGGGGCAGGCGGTCTCGCAGATCGTGCACTTGACGCAGTGGTCAAGCGAATCGCGGAGCTCATCGTGCCCCAGCAGTTCGGTGATCGGATCGTGATCGCTCATGCCGTGGTCGCAGCTCCTTCGCGGTCGATTACCGATTGGGCGATGACGTGGCCGCTGGTGATCGCGATCCCTTCGCCCGAGCCCTCGCGCCACGGCTCGGCGCCTGGCAGCGCCCCGCCGGCGACGAACACGTTCGAGGTGCCCTCGGCCAGCAGCGAGCCGTCGACGGCGATGCCCGCCTGTGCCATCGGTTGCGGTCCGAAGTAGTCGCCGGTGAAGCGCGGCTCGGTGGGTCCCGGGACGCCCCGCAGCGGCAGCCCGAGCACCTTGTCGCGCGCCTGCCAGTCAGATCCGAGCTCGATTCCGCCCGATGCAAAGCCGCCGGACGCGAGCACCACCCAGCGTGCCCCGTAGACGTGGTCGTGCCCACTCGTCTGCGCACGGACGGCGGTCACGCGGTCGCCGTCGCGCTGGCCGTCGAGCACCTCGGCCCCGGGAACGAGCCGGCCACCGGCCGCGCGCAGTGCGGCGCGGAGCGCGTCGTAGACGCGGATGCCGGGAGCCGACGGCGGCAGCGTCGGGATCTCGAACACGCCGTGACCGAGGCGCCGCTCGAGCTCTGACCATGCGCCGTAGGGGTCGCGCAGCCCAACGATCGCGGGCAGGCCGACGCGCTCGTCGCTGCGAAGCAGCGGCAGCAGCCGGGCCGCGAACGCGCTGCGGAACGCGGGCTCGTCGAGCTTGCGGGCGAGCCCGAGCGCGTTTGCCTCCGAGCGGCCAACGTCGACCGGAACCTCGACCGCGCGCGCGTCGATCCCGGAGCGCTGGAGGTTCGCCGCGCACAGCGACGCGTGAAAGTCGCGCAGCACTCGCATCCCGACCACGCAGATCGGCGGCCCGCTGCCGAGCTCGCCGCCCGCCGCGGTTTCGGGCACGAGCGCCGACGGACGCACGGCGCCGACGGCCGTCGGCAGCATCTGGTTTCGCGACAACCCGCCGACGTAGCGGTAGCCCTGCTGCGGACTGTCGGCGATCGTCGCCGCGAACCATTCGAGCGCTGGAGCGATCGCATCGACGCCCAGCAGCGCGTAGGGGTGCTCGGGGTGAGCTTCGATGAATCCCGGCAACGCCTCCGACGGGCTCGTCACACGATCAGGGCCGTAGCCCAGGACGTCGACCGTGCCCGGCGCGAGGTGCGTCGATCCAACGCCCTTGGCGAGCACGCACACGCGTGCGCCGGACTGCGCGAGCCGGGCGCCGGCGGTCAGGCCGGCGACGCCGGAGCCGATCACGACCACGTCGTAGTTCAGGTTCGGTCTCATGACGGCAGGTGTCCGACGTCGAGCACGCCCTGGAAAATCCAATCGTCGAGCCGGACCTGGCGCAGCTGATCGCCATAGAGGATCGGCCACATGCCCTTCCAGCGCTCGCGCAGGAAGTTCAGCAGCGTCTCTGACGCCTGCTCGCCGTCGAGCCCGTCGAGTGAGTGAACGATTCCGGTCGCGCGGTAGATGCAGAAGCCGCCCTGGCACGGCCCCATCCCGAGCCGCAGGATCCGCCGGATGTCGTCGAGGTTGACGCTGCCGCGCTCGCGGACGGCGTCCTCGAACAGACGGCGGGGGACGAGCTCGCACTCGCACACGAGCTGGTCGTCGGCGAGGCTCTGCTCGCGGCGCTCGAGGCGGTTGTTGATGTCCAGGTACTCGCCCGACTCAGAGCCCGGCAACCGCTCCTGCGCGGTCGTGCATGCGCGGTCCTCGCCGAGCTGGTGGCAGACGGCGTTCATCGTCTCCTCGGCCATCAGCCGGTAGGTGGTCAGCTTGCCGCCGGTGATCGTCATGAAACCGCTGACCCCGTCGCGGTCGCGATGGTCGAGCAGCGCGTGCGCCCGGGTCACGTCGCGGGTCGAGCCGGTGTCCTCCTTGCGGTCCTCGAACAGCGGCCGCACGCCGGTCCAAACGCGCAGCGCGCGGGCCTGCTTGAAGCCGGGAACGAGCCGCTCGCCGTCGTCGAGCATCGCGTCGACCTCGTGCTGTAGCACCGTGTGGTCGTCGGGATCGTCGGTGTGGACGTCGGTTGTGCCGATCACGCTGACGGTGCGGATCGGGACGATGATGTCGCCGTCGGTCGGCATCTGGCAGCGGTTGACCACCGTGTTCACGAGCCGGTGGTTCATCGCGATCATGATCCCGCGGCCCGGCATCACGTGGACGCCCTCGATCCCGGCCATCTCGGCAATCCTCCCGGCCCAGGCGCCCGCCGCGCTGACGGTGACCCGTGCGTGCACGTCGAGCTGCTCGCCGGTGACGTTGTTACGCAGGCTCGCGCCGATCACCTGGTCGCCCTCGCGATGAACCGTGATCGCCTCGTGGTAGGGCAGGATCCGCGCGCCGCGCTCGCGGGCCCCACGCGACAGCGCCCAGGCGAGCTTCCAGACATCGATGCTCGCATCGGGGACGCGGAACGCCCGCGAGATGTCGGGGTTCAGCCGCGGCTCGCTTCGGCATGCCTCGGCGGGATCGATCTCCTCGCACGGGACGCCGGTCGCGCGGCAGCCGGCCGCAAACTTGTCGGCGTACTCGGGCTCGTCGAACGGGGTCGTGACGAACAACCCGCCGGTGTCCTCGACACAGTCGGCGGCGACCGCCCTGACGATCCCGTTCTCGTGCGCGCACTCCTTCGCGGCGTCAGGGTCCTTGACCACGTAGCGGCCGCCGGAGTGCAGCAGTCCGTGAAAGCGCCCGCTCGTGCCCGACGCCAGATCGGCACGCTCGGCGAGCACCACGTCAAACCCACGCAGCGCCGCGTCCCACGCCACTCCCGCGCCGGTCGCACCGCCGCCGATCACGAGCACGTCGGTCGTGAGCGAGTTCACCGCAGGAGCTTACTCGGGCGATGGCCCCGGCTGAAAGCGATTTCCAGCCGGGGCCACACCACTACTCAGCCCAGTCGAAGGTCCGCTCAACCGCCTTCTTCCAGAAGTGGTACGCGGTGTCACGCGCTGCAGCGTCCATCTTCGGCTCCCAGCGCTTGTCCTCGACCCAGTTCTCCCGAAGCTCCTCTTCGGTCGACCAGAACCCGGTCGCCAAGCCGGCGGCGTACGCCGCACCGAGCGCGGTCGTCTCCGCCACCTTCGGACGGATCACCGGGACACCCAGGATGTCAGCCTGGAACTGCATCAGGGTCTCGTTGACGACCATGCCGCCGTCGACCTTGAGCGACTCGAGCTCGACACCGGAGTCCGCAGTCATTGCGTCCGATACCTCGCGGCTCTGGAACGCCGTCGCCTCGAGCGCGGCCCTCGCAATGTGGCCGCCGTTGACGTAGCGGGTCAGACCAGCGAACACGCCGCGCGCGCTCGACTTCCAGTACGGCGCGAACAGACCCGAGAACGCCGGCACGATGTACGCGCCGCCGTTGTCCTCGACGGTCTTGGCGAGGTCCTCGACCTCACCTGACGTGCGGATCAGCTTCAGGTTGTCGCGCAGCCACTGGACCAGCGCGCCCGTGATCGCGATCGAGCCCTCCAGGCAGTAGACCGCGTCGTTGTCGCCGATCTTGTAACCGACGGTCGTGATCAGCCCGTTCTTGGACTGGACGGCGTCATGGCCGGTGTTGAGCAGCATGAAGTTGCCCGTGCCGTAGGTGTTCTTGGCCTCGCCGACCGAGAAGCACGTCTGGCCGAACGTCGCCGCCTGCTGGTCACCAAGATCGCCCGCGACCTGGACGCCCGCAAACGCGCCATCCTTGACCTCGCCGTAGGGCGTGCTCGACGCGCGGATCTCGGGCAGCATCGACTTCGGAACGCCGATCGCACTGCACAGATCGTCGTCCCAGGCGAGCGTCTGGAGGTCCATCAGCATCGTGCGGCTCGCGTTGGACACGTCGGTGATGTGCAGCCCGCCGTTGGTACCGCCGGTCAGGTTCCAGATGCACCACGTGTCCATGTTCCCGAACGCCAGATCACCGGCGTCGGCCTTGTCACGCGCACCGTCGACGTTCTCGAGAATCCAGCGCACCTTCGGGCCCGAGAAGTACGTCGCGATCGGAAGCCCCGTCTTGAGGCGGAAGCGGTCCTGTCCGCCCTCCTTCTCGAGCTCCTCGCAGATCTTGTCGGTGCGAGTGTCCTGCCAGACGATCGCGTTGTGCACAGGCTCGCCGGTGTTGCGATCCCAGACGACCGTCGTCTCACGCTGGTTGGTGACGCCAAGCGCGGCGATCGAGTCGGCCCCGCCGCCGACCTTGCCCAGCGCGCCATCCATCACCTGACGACAGCGTTGCCAGACTTCGTTCGGATCGTGCTCGACCCAACCCGGCTTGGGATAGATCTGTTCGTGCTCGAGCTGCTCGACCGCAACGACGTTGCCTCCGTGATCGAAAATCATGCAGCGAGAGCTGGTGGTGCCCTGGTCCAGGGCTGCGGCGTATTCCGCCATGCGAAATTTCTCCTTTCAACCCGTCAGCGCGTCGGCGGCGGTCAGGTAGAGGTAGTAGGTGGAGGTCGCGCCAGGGTCTTGATGGTCCTGGCTACGCTCCCCGAGGTAGCTGGCCCGCCCTTTTCGAGCGAGCAGCGGAATCGTGTCCCGCATTCCCGACTCGGCGGCTTTCGCCGCCTCCCGCAAGCCCGTGTCGAGGTCCGACGCTTGCTCCAATGCCTCGACGCCCGGGACGAGCGCGTCGAGCATCGTCTTGTCGCCCAGCTGCGCCTTGCCGCGCGACTGCACACCGGCAATCCCCTTGCGCCAGGCCGCGGCGTAGGCCTCCTGATCGATCTCGTCGTTGCCGGCCAGCGCGGTGCCGATCTGCAGCAGCAGCGTCCCGTACAGCGGACCGGCGGCGCCGCCGACACTCGAGATCAGCGCCATAGCGACTGTTTTGAGTACCGCTCCGGCGTCCGGCTGCTCCTGCGTGTCGAGCTTCTCGATCGCCTTGCGCATACCTCGGTCCATGTTGGTGCCGTGGTCGCCATCGCCGATCGCTGTGTCCAGCTTCACCAGCTCCGCGCGGTGTTCCTCCATCGAGGCCGCGAAGCGGTTCATCCAGTCGAGCACCGTGTCGCGGTTTACCGCCACCCCCTAGGCGCCCCAGCGAAGTGCAGGGGTGTTCACCGGAGCGTCCCAGTAGCGGACCATCTCGTCGTCGAGCTTGAGCAGCGTGATCGAGCAGCCCTGCATCTCGAGCGAGGTGATGTAGTTGCCGATCAGGTTGCGCTCGATCGTGAGGCCGTGCTCCTGGGCCAGCTTGGCGACCTCGCCGTACATCAGGTACAGCTCGATCAGCGGCGTGCCACCCATCCCGTTCATGAACGCCAGCACGCGGTCGCCCGAGGAGAACGGAAGGTCCTCGACGATCGGCGTCATCAACCGCTCGGCGATCTGCGAAGCCGGTCCGATCTTCTCGCGGAAGCGGCCGGGCTCGCCATGGATCCCGATCCCGATCTCGACCTCATCGTCGGCGAGCTCGAAGCTCGGCTCACCGGACCCGGGCGTGATGCACGGCGTCAGCGCCATTCCCATCGAGCGCCCGTTGGCGTTGACTCTGCGGCCGAGCTCGGCCACCTCCGCCAAGGAGCGCCCGTCGTCGGCTGCACCCCCACAGATCTTCTCGACGATCACCGTGATCCCGACGCCGCGGCGTCCGGCGGTGTACAGCGAGTCCTCGACCGCGACGTCGTCGTTGGTGAGGACCGTCTCAACTTCGACGCCCTCGGCCCCGGTGAGCTCTGCGGCCATGTCGAAGTTCATGACATCGCCGGTGTAGTTCTTGACGATGTGCACCACCCCAGCGCCGCCGTTCACGGCTTTGGTGGCCTCCGCCATCTGGTCGGGGGTCGGCGAGGTGAATACGGCGCCCGGGCAAGCAGCGTCGAGCATGCCCGGTCCAACAAAGCCTCCGTGCATCGGCTCGTGTCCCGAGCCGCCTCCTGAGATCAGTCCAACCTTACCCTTGATGGGGGCGTCGGCGCGGACGACGAGATACGGGTCGTAGCCGATCCGGAACCGGTCCGAGTGCGCCGCCTCCATGCCCCGGAGCGCGTCGGTAACGACGTCGTCCGGGGCATTGATGAGCTTCTTCATCGCTGTCGCCTCACAGAGGTGCGCTGCCGAAGATGGCGTCGAAGAAGATCGCGGCGAGCGCGCCGCCGATGAGCGGCCCGAGGACAGGTACCCAGGCGTACGACCAATCCGACCCACCCTTGCCTGGGATCGGCAAGATCGCGTGCATGATCCGCGGTCCCAGGTCACGCGCCGGGTTGATCGCGTAACCCGTCGGACCGCCGAGCGACAGGCCGATGGCGAACACCAAGAGGCCGATCAGAAGGGGCGCGAGGCCTGATGTGATCGCGTTCCACGGGCCGGTGATCGCGAAAACTCCGAACACCAGGATGAACGTGCCGATGATCTCGGTGACCAGGTTCCACGCGTAGTTGCGGACCGCCGGGCCGGTCGAGAACACTGCCAACTTCAACCCTGGATCCTCCGTGTCCCTCCAGTGCAGGTAGTAGGAGATGTAGACGAGGAACGCGCCGATCATGGCGCCGATGAACTCCCCGACGAAGTACTTCCACGCCTGCGCGCCGTCGATGCCCCCGTGGATCCACACGCCCAGCGTGACCGCCGGGTTGAGGTGTGCGCCGGAGAAGAAACCGACCGAGTAGACGGCCATCGCGACTGCCATACCCCACCCGAAGGTGATGACGATCCATCCAGAGTTCTCCGCCTTCGACTTGGCCAGCAGCACTGCGGCCACGACGCCGTCACCGAGCAGAATCAGGATCGCCGTCCCGATGATCTCTGCCGGGATGATGCTCAGATGTGGGAAATGCACCGACACTGCCACCGCAGCTATTGCGCTCAACTTCCCGTCTCCCTCCTCAGATGAACTTGTGGAACGGGAGATCCTATACACACTCGGTTCGACAGTGTCAAACTCAGTTGGGAGATTTTCCTAGTGGTTCGACAATGTCGACCAACGTGCGCACATCCACCGCCAACCCGGCCATTCGCCAGCCTGCGCGCTCGGCCTGAGCGAACGCGATGCCCGGCAACATTCAGTCGATCGAGCGCGCCGCGACGATCCTGCGCCTCCTGTCGGGGCGCAACCGGCAACTAGGGGTGGTGGACATCGCAGGCGAGATGGGGCTTGCGAAGGGGACCGTTCACGGGCTGCTGCGGACGCTCCAGAGCGTCGGTTTCGTCGAGCAGGACGAGGACAGCGGGAAATACAAGCTCGGTGCGGCCCTGCTTCACATGGGCTCCAGCTATCTGGACGGCAACGAGCTTCGCACCCGCGCGCTGAACTGGTCCGATTCGCTGGCGACACGCACGCGCGAGGCGGTGAGGATCGGCACGCTTCATGAGGATCAGGTCCTGGTCGTGCACCACGTGTTCCGGCCCGACGACACGCTGCAGAAGCTCGACGTGGGCTCGCTCCTGCCTGCGCACGCGACGGCCCTAGGCAAGGTGTTGCTCGCCCACCACGCGTACGTCGCGCCGGCGCTCGCTGCGGCCGGGCTCGAGGCCTACACGACCGCGACGATCACAGATCTGCCGCGGCTCGAGCGAGAGCTGGCTCGGGTCCGGGCACAGGGCTGGGCGGCAGACATCGGGGAGCTGGTTCCTGGTCAGGTCTCCTACGCCGCGCCGATCGTGGATCGCCGCGGCATGACCGCGGGCGCGATGGGAATCTTCGGGCCGCCCGAGCGGCTGCTGGCTGCTCGACAGCCGCGCCCCGATCTGCTGGCATACGTTCGAGAAGGGGCGCGCGCGGTCTCCCGCGAGCTCGGCGCCATTCCCTGGTAGTGACAACCGCTCGCGGCACTCTTACGATGTCGGAGGCACGAACGACACAAAGGAGGGTGCACATGTCCGCAGATCGTCCGGACCACACGGCGGATCCCGAGCAGCCGCGCGAGGGCGGCTTCGGAGCGGGTGAGGCGAATCCGGGGGCGTTCCCAGAGGAGGAGGAGGTCGGTAGGTTCAGCAAAGGCCAGGAGGAACTGGGCGAGGAAGATCCCGAGAAGCACCGCAGCGGCCGGTTCAGCGAAGGCCAGGAGGACCTGGGCGAGGAAGATCCCGAGAAGCACAGCCAGGGCCGATTCGACGACGACGAGGACGCCGAGTAACTCGCCGACTCGCGCCTTTACCTAGTGGCGTCAGCGAAGACGTTCGCGGACCGCCCCGTCGGCGAGCGTGGTCTCACCGAGCGGCGTAATCCGCCAGGCGGGCGTTCGCTGAATCGATATCGGGGAGACGAGCCCGACACCCTCGAGCCTGTCGAGCGCTCTGTTGACGGGTGCGACGAGATCCAGCGTGACCATCCGCGTCGCGCCGGGATAGTCGACGAGGAGATACTCGCATAGCTTCTGGGGATACACGCTCGTCCCGTGGGTGGGGCCCTCGGGCCCTAACCCGGGCAACAGCTTCACCGCCAGATCATCGACGCTCAGCGCCCGGAGCCGCTCGATCTCCTGCTTGGCTGCGGCCCTCCGTGCGGCCTTCTCCTCGCTACGTCGAAATAGGGGTGACACTTCGGGTCGCTAGAAGCCGGGGATAGGTGCTCTTGGCGCTGCTGCGGATCGACGTCCCAAGACGTCTGGGCTACGCTCTCACGACCGGCCCACAACTCGGAGAACGACCGTGCACCGACACAACGTATCCGTTCCCCCTGTCGGTTCGCTCGATGGCCCTTCTAAGACCATCATCGTCGAACCGCTCCGCGTTCCGGCTACACGGCCGCGGCAACCGGCGGTTGCCCCCGAGGGCGATCCCCAGCGGTCGGAGCCGGCGCCCGTGCGGGAGCCGGCCCCGGCGCGATAGCGATCGGTCCCGGGCTCGATGAGCGAGCGCACCGCAGCCTGATCATGAGCACGCTTAGGAACGCGGACGACATCGCCCCGGACCTCACAGTCGCCCTCGTGGGCTTTCGCCAGTGGCGCCTAACGGCGCAGGCGCCCGCGTCGATGTACGACGGCGCCTCCTGGGCGAATGGTTGCATGACCGCTCGCTGCGACCGGGGGCACAGGCCTGAGGAGGTGCCCTTCAAAGACTGCAGCTGCGGCGTGTACGCGTACTACGAGCCGTGCCCGAGGACGGCATCGGCCGCGACATCCGACCTGATCGGCGGGGCCGTCGTCTTCTGGGGCCGGATCGAGGCTCACATGTACGGCATGCGCGGCGAGCGCGCGCGAATCGTCGCTCTCGAGCTGCCCCTCTCGCGCGGAAGTAAGCGGCGCGCGGTGGTCGAGGCGGCCGAGCGCCTCGGGGTGCCGGCGGTGCCGCACCGCTCGCTGAAGGCGGTCGCGCTGGAGCACGGAGAGGTGCTCGCTCCGGCGCTGCGTCCAAAGAAGACGCTCACCCGCGCCGCGAACGTGTGGACAAGGAACGGGCCGTCGTGATCAAGCCGTCGGGCCAGCGCTTGGTTGCGGCCCAGCGCTCCCCGCGGTATCTCGGGAGCTGGGCTCGATTCCGTGGTAGGAATTAGCGTGTGACAACCGGGCGTTACGTAGCCGCGATCGACCAGGGAACGGCTTCGTCGAGATGCCTCGTGTTCGATCGCCGCGCCCGGATCGTGTCGGTTGCACAGAAGGAGCATCGCCACTACTTCCCCCGCCCGGGATGGGTCGAGCACGATCCGCAGGAGATCTTGGGCAATGTGCTCGAGGTCGTCGGCCAGGCGCTCGCCATGGCCGAGCTCGAACCGGGCGACCTCAGCGCGCTCGGGATCGCCAATCAGCGTGAGACGACGGTGCTGTGGGATCGCCGGACCGGCCAGCCGGTCCACAACGCGATCAACTGGGAGGACACTCGTACCGACCAGCTGTGTCGCGAGCTGTCGGCCAACGGCGGACAGGACCGGTTCCGCGAGCGCACGGGGCTGCCCGTCGCCACGTACTTCTCAGGGCCGAAGGTGCGCTGGCTGCTCGATCGCGTGCCCGGACTGCGCGAGCGCGCCGAGGAAGGCGAGGTGCTGTTCGGAACGATCGACTCGTGGCTGATCTGGAACCTCTGCGGGCGCCACGTGACCGACGTGACCAACGCCAGCCGCACGATGTTGATGGACCTCAAGACGCGCAAGTGGGACGACGAGCTGCTGTCGACGCTCGGCGTGCCGCGGGCGATGCTGCCCGAGATCCGGCCGTCGGCGGAGATCTACGGGGAGGCGGGCGAGCCGTTGGCCGGCGTCCCGGTCGCGTCGTTGCTCGGCGACCAGCACGCCGCGCTGGTCGGGCAGACGTGCTTTGACCCCGGCGACGCGAAGTGCACCTTCGGAACCGGCAGCTTCTTTTTGGTCAACACCGGCGAGGAGCCGGCGCGCTCGGAGAGCGGGCTGCTGAGCACGCTCGGCTACGACCTCGGAGACGGCCGCGTGACGTATGCGCTGGAGGGCTCGATCGCGGTCACGGGTGCGCTGGTCCAGTGGTTCCGGGACAACATCGGGCTGATTGGCTCAGCTCCGGAGATCGAGACTCTGGCGATGACCGTCGAGGACAACGGCGGCTGCTACTTCGTCCCGGCGTTCTCGGGCCTGTTTGCGCCGCATTGGCGCAGCGACGCGCGC
Organism: Solirubrobacteraceae bacterium; assembly: GCA_036490775.1. Lineage (GTDB taxonomy): Bacteria > Actinomycetota > Thermoleophilia > Solirubrobacterales > Solirubrobacteraceae > Palsa-465. Next base: position 15,835 of record DASXDD010000248.1, read on the forward strand.
GGAGTGATCGCCGGCCTCACCGGCTACATCAATAAGGGTCATCTGGCGCGCGCGATCCTCGAGGCGACCGCGTGGCAAACGCGCGAGGTGATGGACGCGATGACCGCCGACTATGGCCGCCGCCTGTCCGAACTGCGCGTCGACGGCGGCATGACTGCCAACAACTTGCTGATGCAGTCGCTCGCGGACGTGCTCGACGTGCCGGTCGTGCGCCCGAACGTCGCCGAGACCGTGTCGCTGGGGGCCGCCTACGCCGCCGGACTCGCGGTTGGGTTCTGGCCCGACCTCGAGAGCCTCGAGCAGAACTGGCACAAGGCGGCGGAGTGGCTGCCGTCGATGGACGCCACCGTGCGTGACAAGGGCTACCGCAAGTGGAAGAAGGCCGTCGCGCTCGCGGTCGACTGGCTCGACGACGACGACTAGGTCGTCAGGTCAGAGCCGTTGCTGCTGCCGTTCTCGAAGAACCGCTGCACGCTGCGGATCGCGGTAGTGACGTCCTCACCGGGCTGGATCGGGTCGCCGAACGCGATGCTGACCGGATAGCGCCTGGACATGAACATCCCGCGCTTTCGGCTGGGCCAGAAGTGGCCGGGGGGCATCGCGTCGCGCGTACCGGTGATCCGGATCGGGACGATCGGCATGCTGTGGCGCGCCGCAAGCACCGCCGCGCCGCGACGCACGCGCGGCTTGCCGCCGTTGCGGGTGCGGGTCCCCTCGGGATAGACGACCAGGTTCCATCCGCGGTCGAGCAGGGTGTCGAGATGCCCGGCGGCGCGCTCGTCGAGGCCGCCGCCGCGCCGGTCCATCGGCACCGTGTTGAACATCAGCGACACGGCGGCCGCCACGAACCGGTTGCGGTAGAAGTAGTCGGCCGCGGCCGCCACCGCGGTGCGCTTGCGGATTCGCCGGGGCAGCGCCGCGAGGATCACCGGGGTGTCGATGTGGCTGCGGTGGTTGGCTACGAACATCACCGGTCCGCGCAGTCCGGCGAGCTTGTCGCGCCCGACTGCGCGTCGGCGAATGTAGAAGTCCATCAGCGGCTCGAGCACCGCGCGCAGGAACGCCTCGCGCACACCCCGGGCCGCCCAGGATCGCGCCCAGGGGACGTCGAGCTGCGACGCAGCCTTGCGAAGCTGACGCGGAGCGGCCTTACCGAGTTCGCGACCGCGGCGCTGAAGCCGCTGTGCTCTCGTTTCCTTGCGCCTGAACGGACGCACGTAGGGAGAACCCCTCCATGTTGCAATCGTTACAGGGCGAGAGCGCCGGACATGCAGCTTCGCCGCGATCCGGCGAACCGCTCGCCGGCCTCGACGGTCGTGACGCAAGCGCATGACCGCCATTGTGGACGGTCGGCCTGGCACCCGCGCCGTCCCGGCCCGCAGCGCTTAACGACCAACGCACCCTGTGCCCGGATATAGCGGCACAAAGTGCGTCAGTCGACTAAACGCGACGGGGACCCGCTTCCAGGGTCCCCGCCGGTGATCCCTCAGCGCGCCCACGGCCGGGTTGGGCGCGTCCTCTGGGAATTCGGTACTGCTGCTCAAACTCGCAAAGCGACCAAAAGTTGCGACACGCGACTTCGAATCTCACTTGCCATACTGAGGACCCCCTACTTGGGGGCGTAGCTCAGTTGGTTAGAGCGCTGCCCTGTCACGGCAGAGGTCGCGGGTTCGAGTCCCGTCGCTCCCGTTGGTTGTTAGCCGGCGCGAAAGCGCCGGGGCGCTGAAGCTGGCCCGGCGCGGGCTGTCATCGGCGCCTTCTTGCCGACGTAGTCGACCCGCTTCTCGAACACGTCGATGTGCACTCGTTCGGTCATCCCGGCGCGGTCATATAGACGCAGACCTCGCGGGTTGTCGGACGCGACGTCGAGCCGCGCCTCGCGCAGACCGGCCGATGCGAAGTCGGCGAACGCCGTCAGCAGCAGCGCCGTGCCGAGCCCACGGCCGCGCTCGTTCGGATCGACCGCGAGCAGGTCGACGTAGCCGACGTCGTCGGGGTGACGGCGGCAGACCGTGAAGCCCGCGATCGCGTCGCCCCGCCGTGCAACCCGGCTGAACCCCGGCTCGAGCCCAGGACCACTGAGGTGCTCATCGTAGAAGGACTGAAAGCTCACCTCCCGGTAGTCGGCGTTGCCGGCGAACGAGGCTGCGTCGGCGGCGTGGACCGCACGCCCGTCGGCGGCGAGGTCGAGCTGGTCGAGGCGGACACCGGCGGGGATCGGGGGCGGCTCGGGCAGCGGCTCGAGCGTGCGCGCCATCTCGATCACGCTTCGGACCTTGCGGTAGCCGGCCCCTCCCAACAGTGCATGTCCACGCTCGTTGCTCCCCGCGACGAGCTGACGGTGGCACGTGCGCCTGGCCTTCAGCGCGCGCCCCTCGACCCACGACAGCAGCTTGCCGCCGGCGCCCTGGCGCTCGTGCTCGGGGTCGACGAACGCGATCGCGCCCTCGTCGAACAGCGCCGCGTAGCCGACCGCGACGCCAGCGTGCTCAGCAACAACCGCGTCGGTCGCCGGCTCGAACTTGCTGACGCGCCACTGGTCGATCAGAAAGCCGCGTACGAAGTCGGCGACGCCGAAGTCACGCGCCTCCCGTGCTGCGAGGACGCGCAGCACGGCTTGATCGTCATCGCGACTCGACGGGCGCAGCGCGGACATGGCCGCGATCGGGTTCGTCGCTGTAGGTCAGCCAGCGAATCAGCGTGACCACCACCAGCAGCGTCATCAGCACTGCACTGGACACGCACCATTGGCAGATCGCCTTGATCGTGAACAGCTCCCGGTAAGTCAGGTACATGCTGAACCCGAAGCCGATCAGCGCGACACCGAAAGCGACCGCGCGCCCGGTCTCGCCTCGGATCGCGAGCGATCCGAGGATCGCGATGTATCCGAGCAGCCCAAGGACAGCGACCGGAATCCCGCCGAGCTTGGCGTAGTGCGAGGCCTGAACGGTCTCGCAGCCCCCGCTCGACACGCACAGCACCTTGATCCCGGCGTAGTGAACGTAAGTGAGGTAGCCGGCGACGCAGATCCCGATCACGCAGAGCACGCCGACCGCGACCATCAGGCGTCGATCAGTTGTCGTGCTCATCAGCGATTCCGGCGACTACTCGACCGAATTGACCATCTGCTTGAGCGAGTCGTAGCTGAGGGCTCCCGAGGCCGGCTGTCCCTGGCCCTTCGGGCCCTTGACGACCAGCGTCGGCGTCGCGTTGGCGTTGACCGCGGCGGCCTGGTTCGCGTCGGTCGGGATCTGCGACGACAGCGCGGACTGGTTGCGAGCGCTGATCCAACTGTTGTAGTTCAGACCGGGGACCTGCCGTGCGAGGCTGTCGAGATACTCCTCATTGACGTAGCCCGAGTCCTCTTCGCCCTGCTCGTGGTAAAAGAGCTCGGTGTAGTCCCAGAACCGCTGCTGCTGACCCGCGGCGAGCGCCGCGACCTGCTGGAGCTGGAACGTCTGCTGGTCCTGCGTCGCGGTCTCAAGCGACCGGTAGACGACCTGGACCTTGCCGGACCGGACCTCGTTTGCGACGAGCTGCTTGAACCCGTTGAGCGTGAACGCCTGGCATACCGGGCACTGAAGATCGCCGTAGTAGTAAAGGGTGACCGGCGCGTTCGGATTACCGAGTCGGGTCCCTGACTGTGGGATTCCCTTGAGCAGGCCCTGCACCTGCGCAACGGTCTTGGTTGCGGTCGTGCCCTTCGCAAGGCCAGTCGCCTTCTTGCCGCCGCCACTGGAAATCGCGATCGCGATAACCAGAACGGCCACCGCCCCAATCACGATCCCGCCAAGCATGCGGATCCGCCGCGTGCGCCTTGCCTGTGTTGCGCGGGCCTGTTCCTCGGCGAGCCGCCGGGCCCGCGCCTCTTCGCGCTGAGCCTTTCTAGAGCTCATCTTTTTTTCTCGGTCCTTTCAGTCATTCGCAAACTGGGCACGCCTTGTGGCCCTGGACTTATCAACGGAGTCACACGCCCATTGCTTCGCAGCCACATGACCATAGCTAAAGGCTAATTCGCCGGTTCCGGATCCGGCCAGGTTCTGATGAAGTCCTTAGGTTGAGTGGCGACCGGAGCGCAGTGGCCGCGCGCGCATGCTGAACGTCCAGGCAAGCGCGATCAGCACCGCGCCGATCGCAAACACGAGCCAGGTGGTCGCATCACTCGAGCCCGCGGCCGGGGCCGGGGCCGCGACGCTCGAGACCGTCAGCCGGTGCCCCGCCGAGGACGCGAGCATCGCGACCAGCCCGCTTGCAGCGGTCGCCAATTGCGAGCCGCCCGCCGCCACGCCGAGTTGCTCGGGCACCGACCCTGGCGGGACCCCGGTGACGCCGACGCCGTTGGGCATCACTACCACCAGCGGGCCCTTGTAGACGAGCCCGAGCTCCTGCCCGAGAAACCGCGCGTAGGTCTGCGGCTTGCGCCACAGCTCTGTGACCGAGCCGAGATCGGACGCCGACGCGATCAGCGCGACGTGGATCGGGTAGCCGGCCTGCGCGGCGGCGCGCAGCAGGCCGCCGAGCTGCGCAGCCTGTGCAGCGGGCACGCCCGCGTCCTGGGGCAGGAACAGCGCCTGCGTCGCGAGCACGTCCGATGCGGGGTCGCCGTCGGCGCGCGCGGTCGCCGCGTTCGCCGCGAATCCGACCGCCAGCAGCGCCAGAAGTGCGACAGCTCGGCGCGTGAAATGGTGCGTAGAGTCAGTCAACTGCGATGAGCCAAGCGACGAAGCGAGTTGCCAAGTCTATGGTCGCGGTGCTGCTGGCGCTCGCGACGCTGCCGTCGGTGGCAGAGGCGCACGGCCCGGTCGCGCCGATCGCGTCGAGCTACATGGCGAGGGCCAATCAGGTCCCGGCCGGTCTCAAGGCAAACGCGATCGACGGCGACCAACGGATGTGGCTGCGCGTGCAACCGGACCAGACCGTGATCGTCGCCGACTACCGCGGCGCGCCGTACGTGCGCTTCTCACCATCGGGCATCGACGTCAACCACAACTCCGAGATGTACTACCTCAACCAGACCCCGGTCGCCGAGACGCCCCCCTCGAGCCTGTCGGCGTCGACGCCGCCGAGCTGGCATCGAGTCAGCGGCGGGCACTCCTACGAGTGGCACGACGGCCGGCTGCATGCGCTCGCGACCGTTGCGCTTTCACCCGGGGCGACGTTTGCTGGGCGCTGGCAGATCCCGGTCCGGATCGATGGTCGCGCCGCGGCGATCAGCGGCGGCCTGTATCGCGCCCACAACCCGTCGATCGTCTGGTTCTGGCCGATCGTGGTGCTGCTCGCATGCGTGCTGGCGGCTTGGCGCCTGCGGCGTCCCGAGCTCGATGCGCGGCTTGCGCGTGCGCTCGGGATCGTCGCGCTGATCGCCGGCGCCGGCGCCGGCGCAGCTCGCCAGCTGCATGGCCGCCCGACTGTCGGGGTGTTCGCGATCGTCGAACTTGCAGTGCTGCTCGCGCTGGTCGCCTGGGGGCTGTGGCGGGTGCTGTTCGCACACGCCGGCTACTTCACGTACTTCGCGATCGCGTTCGTGGCGATCGCCGAGGGGCTGGAGCTCGTCCCGACGCTCCTGCACGGTTTCGTGCTCGCGGCCGTCCCGGCGTTCGTCGCCCGGACGCTGTCGGTCGTCTGCCTGGGCACAGGGATCGGGCTGCTGCCGATCGCGTTTCGGATGGCCACGCAGGCCGCCGGCAGCGAGCCCGTTGCAGAGGAGGACCTCGAAGAAGAGGACGACGGTGCCTGGGAGCTGGCCTAGATTCGCGCCGATTGCGGCGCTCGCCGCGCTGGCGCTGACCGGATGCGGATCGAGCGCTAGCCCGGCGCAGAACGACGGACCGCCGGCGACGCTGCTCGCACAGGCGCGGCCGATCGGCCACGGCGCGCGCTTTCATCCCCTAGCCGGCGGTCCGGTGATCGGACGCTGCCGCCCGGCGCTCGGGTCGCGCGTGGGCACGCATGTGGAGTTGTTTGCCGCCAATCGGGTGGTGCTCATCGCCGCCGGAATCGGGACCCGGCCGCCGCTGCGCCACAGCGCCGGACGGATCACCGCAGCGCGCTGCTACGGCGGCCTGGTGACGCTCGAGCCGACCGGCGTCGTCCTCGTCCGCCGCAGAGCGCGGCTCACGCTCGCGGATCTGTTTCGCTCGTGGGGCCAGCCGCTGTCAGGACGGCGGCTCGCGTCGTTTGCGGCAGTATCCGGCCGCAGCGTCGAGGTGTTCGTCGACGGTCGGCTGCGGCACGGCGCGCCCGGCGCGGTGCCGCTGTCGCCCCACTCGGAGATCGTGCTCGAGGTCGGCCCGCACGTGCCGCCGCACAGCTCTTACACGTTCCCTCCCGGAAGCTGACGCGGTAGCGCTATTTTTCCGGGAGGCATGTCCATGTTGCACCAGCGCGGGCTGACGATTCGCAGGCTCGCGCCCTTGGCGTTGATGCCGCCGGCCGCGTTTGCGGTTCATCAGCTGCGCTACTGGCTGGCGTTCGGTGGCCAGGCCGGCCTCGAGCTCCAGCAGCGCGGGCACATGTACATGCACTCGGTCGCGCCGTGGTTGGCGTTGCTGGGGGCGGTCGCCGTCGGAGCGTTCCTGCAGGCGTTGGGACGCGCGCTCGGTGGCGAGTGCTCGCTGCCGCGCTACACGCTCTCGTTCGCTGCGCTGTGGCTGATCTGCTCGGCGGCGCTGGTCGCGATCTATGCCTCTCAGGAGCTGTTGGAGGGATGGTTCGCGACCGGACATCCGGCATGGCTGATCGGCATATTCGGCTACGGCGGCTGGTGGGCAATCCCGGCGGCGCTCGCCGTCGGCCTGGTGCTCGCCGCCGCATTCCACGGCGCCCGCTGGGCGCTGCGCGAGGTCGCCCAGCGTCACGCCCGGCCGGCACCTGTCCGGCGCGCACCCGTGGTCGCGCCGCGCCCGCGCGTGTCGCTTGCGGCGCCGAGGCTGGCGCCGCTCGCCGGCGGCTGGTCGGACCGCGGTCCTCCTCGCTGAGCTCGGGCCTCCAGACCTGAGACCGCCGTGCGGTCGTGCCGAGTGGCGCGACGCGACGGCCTTCCAGCGCATGCGGGCGCAGCCGACACGGCACACCCGCGGCCGACCGACCACCGACGAGAGGATCACCCAACGTGTTAGCCAAATCGCCGTTCAGAGCACGCCTTGCGCTGGTCGTGCCGATCGCCGCTGCCGCCGCGCTGCTGATCCCGGCCGCCGCGTCCGCGCACGCGCGCGTGAGTCCGGCTGTGTCGGTCGCGGGTCAGCTGCAGCTCTACAGCCTGGCGGTGCCCACCGAAAAGGAGAACGCGACGACCTCGAAGGTCGTGATGACCGTCCCGGCCGGGTTCGGGATCGACTCCTTCGCGCCGCCGCCACCGGGGTGGACGCAGCACGTGCGCCAGACCGGGTCGGGCGACAGCGCCGTCGTCACCGAGGTGACCTGGACGGGCGGCAGGACACCGACGGGCGAGGACTCGCTGTTTCAGTTCCTCGCACAGCCCGCATCGGCCAAGACGTACATATTCCTCGTACAGCAGACGTATTCCGACGGATCGATCGTCAACTGGTCGGGGTCTGAGTCCTCAGACGCGCCCGCGCCGACGATTGAGGTCAAGGACTCACTCGGCGGCGGCAGCTCGGTCTCGGCGCTGACGATCGTCGCGCTGCTCGTCGGCGTGCTCGGATTGCTCGCCGGCGGCTTCGCGCTCGTCAGCGGTGGTCGCGGTGGTCAGGGGCGGCCGCTGGCATGAAGACGGCGCGTCGCTTGCTGCTGGTCGCGGCTGCCGTGGCGGTCGTGCTCGCGCTGCCCAGCGCGGCGTCCGCGCACGCGTATCTGGTCAAGACCGAGCCGGTCGCAAGCGGCGTGCTTGAATCGCCGCCGGCGACCGTGCAGCTGACGTTCGACGAGGCGGTCGAACCGCGGTTCGCGATCATCTCGGTCACCAACGCCGCCGGCCAGCGGGTGACGACCGGCGCGGTCAGCCGCTCGACCGCCGACCCGGACACGCTCGTCGTCCCGCTCAAGCCACACCTGCCCGAGGGCTGGTATCTGATCTACTGGCGCGCGATCTCGGTCGACGGGCATCCGGTCCAGGGAGCGTTCACCTACGCGGTCGGGCCGAACCCCGGTCCGGCGCCCGAGTTCCCGGTCCCGAAGGTGTCGGCGACGGCCAAGACGCCGAAGCTGCTGATCGCGCGCTGGGTGATGTTCCTGTCGGTGATGGCCGCGATCGGGCTGTTCGTATTGCGCGTGCTGATCGCCCGCCCGCTGATCAGGCGCGTGCCCGGTACGAACCTGCGCCCGCTGTCGGCGGCGTGCGTCGTGGCGTCGGTGATCGGCCTGATCGCGATCCCCGTCTACCTGGACTTCTCAGTCGCGAACGACTCGCTGCGATCGGTGTTCGCGCTGGGCGAGCTCGTGCCGCTATATCGCGTCACCGCGTTCGGGCGCGCGATCGTCGACCTCGAGGTCGTGTTCGCGTTGTTCTGCGTCGCCGCCTGGGTCGCCCTGTGGGTCGATCGCCCCGAACGCGAGCAGCGGTCGATCGCCGAGCTGTGCGCGGTGCTCGGCGCGCTCGCGGCAGCCGCCGCGGTGCTCGTCGTGCCGGGGGCGGCAGGCCACCCGGCGCAGACGTCGCCGCGAGGATTGACGATGGCGTTCGATTGGCTGCACCTCGTTTCGGGCTCGGTCTGGTTCGGCGGCCTCATCGGCCTGCTGATCCTGTGGCGCAGCGTCGGCTCCGAGCACCGCGTCGCCGCGCTGTCGGTCAGCGTGCCGCGCTTCTCCAACGTGGCGCTGATCTCGGTGCTCGTGCTCGGGGCCACCGGGATCGGCGAGACGATCATCCACATGCCCGCCGTCAACGCGCTGTGGGAGACCGGCTTCGGGCAGGCGATCCTCGTCAAGACCGGGCTGCTCGTCGCCGCGATCGCGGTCGCGTCGGGGAACCTGTTGCGGACCCGTCCGGGGCTGATCGCCGCTCGGAGCCGTCCCGATGCGGGCCGCCCGGCGGCGGCACTGCTGCGCCGGCTGATCAGCGGCGAGACGGCGATCGTCGTCGGACTCGTGTTCGTCGCCGCGCTGCTGTCGAGCCTCGCGCCGCCGCCGCCGGCGTTCGCGCTGCAGAACTCCGCTCTGGCTACAGTCGGTCCCGGCCGTGTCGCGCGGACGGTCAACCGCGGCGGATACCGGATCCAGCTGCTCGTCTCGCCCAACAAGGCCGCGGCGCCGAACTCATTCGCGCTGCGAATCACCCAGGGGGGCAAGCCGGTGCGCGGCGCCGACGTGACGCTCGCGCTCAACCACCTCGAGATGCAGATGCCCCAGCAGCAGTACCAGCTCACCGAGACCCAGCCGGGCGTCTACTCGCGCTCGGCCCCGGCGCTCGTGATGGTCGGCCGCTGGGGGCTGAGCTTCCAGATAACTCCTAAAAACGGGACGCCGTTTACGGCGCTGATCGTCGACCAGGCAGATGGCTAGTGTCTCGAGTCGTGAGTTCGTGGGCACCGAGAGGTGCCGCTGGTGGATGGCGGGCGAGGACGCAGGAGCCGACGCGCAGCAGAGCTGCGCGAGGCGACGAGGACGAAGCCCGACGCCGCCAGGGGCGCCTCGAATGCGCGCGAACTTACGACTCGGGACACTGGAGGTCAACATGAACCGCAACCCCCGTCACCGCGCGCGTCTGGCGGCGGCGCTGGCCGGGCTGGTCGTCGCCGCGCTGGGCACCGCCGCCTGCGGCGGCGGCTCGTCAAGCGCGGTCAACGAGCCCGTGATCGGCGCCGCCAAGACGTTCTCGCTCGCCGGCTTCCAGCCCGCCGGCACGATCGTGCCCGGGCACCCGACGACGGTGTCGTTCGCGATCCAGCAGCCCAACGGCAAGACGCTGACCACCTACAAGACCGGCTCGGGACCCCACACCGGCGTGCACCTGATCATCGTCCGCGACGACCTCGCCTACATCATCCATGACCACCCGCCGGTCGAAGCCGATGGCCAGCTGCACCAGACGGTGACGTTCCCGGCGCCCGGGCACTACCGGGTGCTCGTCGACGCCTACCCGAACCTCCCCGGCGGCCAGCCGAACTTCCAGCTGTTCAAGACGGTCGACGTCAAAGGCGCCTACCACCCCAAGCGGCTGCCGCCGTTCACGGCCGATCAGGTGGTCGACGGCTACCACTTCGACATGCAGGGCCACCCTCCGATCCACGCGATCCAGGCGCAATTCGTGCACGTCAACGTCACCGACCGCAACGGCAAGGCCGTCAACTTCGTGCCGTGGTTCGGCGCGCTCGCGCACGCAATCTTCTTCCACCAGGGCTCGCTTGACTACTTCCACACCCACATCTGCGCGCCGAACGCGCCCAACTGCGGCACGCTCGCGGGCGTTCCCGCGAGCCGCGTGACGGGCTCCTCGAGCGCGCCGGGCAAGCTGACGGTCGGGGTGCTTCTGCCAGCGCCGGGGACGTGGCGACTGTTCCTACAGATGAAGGTCGGCGGCCACGTCGTGACCGCTCCGTACACACTGAAGGTGGCCTCGTGAGCCCGCGCGCAATCGGCCTGCGGCTGTTCGCAGCGGTCGTCGCGCTCGGCGCCGGCGTTGCGGCGCTCGTGATCGCGATCCTGCTCGTCCGGACGGTGCTCGGCTAGGAACCGAGCTAGCGGCGCGGAGCGGCGACCACATCGACCGCCCGCCCGGCGCGGTTTTGGAGACCGAACCGGGGATAACGTTCCACGCGGCACCGCACCGATCTTTGCGTGGAACTTAACCCCCGCTGAGCGACGGTTTCGTTACACGCGGCGCGCGCGGGCGCATCGCATGGAACGTAGTCCCCGCTCCGACCTCGACCAGACGCACCTCGACCCCAGGCGCAAGCTCGGCTAGCGCGTCGCGTAGCGGCGGCGGACGAAGATCAGCGAGCCGGCAGCGGCGATCGCGACCGCCGCGAGGATCGCGACGAGCACCACCTTCGAAGTGCCGCCGCCGTCTGACCCGCCGGCGCCACCCTGGAGCGGGTGCCCCGAGGCCGCGGCGAGCTTGCCGACCGCCGTGATCGCCGCCTGCGCGAGCTGATTACTCTGGGTGCCGGCCGGCTTGGCCAGCGACGATGCTGCGGCCTGCGCCTTGGCATCCATACCCTCGACTCCGTAGCCCGCCGCCATCACCACCAGCAACGGCTGCTTGGTCTGAAAGCTGATCTCCTGGTCGAGGAAGTCGGCGTACTTCTGCGGCTTGCCGAACAGGCTCGGGATCACCCCGAGGTCGACCGGTCCGCCGATCAGCGCCACCTTGACTGGGAAGTGGGCGCGCTTGGCGGCCGCCGTGGCGGCGTTGAGCTGCTTCTGGATTGCGGGCGAGGTGGGCGGTGTGTAGGGGTAAAAGACGCTCTCCCCGAGCAGCACGTCGCTCGCGGGATCGCCGTCGGCTCGAGCCACCGCGGGGGCGAGCAGCGCAACCACCAGCGCGACCACCGCCAGTCTGAGAATTGACGATCGCACCCCGGAGTAGATTAGACGCGTGGATGTGGAGTCTGAGCGGCGCATCGGCCGCAACGAGGCGATCGCGCGCCAGGTCAACGAGGCGATCGAGAGCGGCAGGGGGCCGGCGGATGTACAGGCGCCAGTCGCATTTCGCTGCGAATGCGGCCAGCTCGGCTGCAATCAGCTGATCGAGGTGACGCTAGGAGACTACGAGCGCGTTCGCGCGCATTCCCGCCACTTCGTGGTCGCCGACGGGCACCAGCAGCCGGAGGTCGAGAGCGTCGTCGAACGCCGCTCGGCCTACGCCATCGTCGAGAAGCACGACGCGGCCGGGCGCGTCGCGGACGCGAGCGACCCCCGGTCCTAAAGAACTAGACCGTGTGCTCGGGGCCGAGCAGGAACCGCATCCGCACCGCGGTCCCTCCGGACTGCGGCTGGCCGATGTAGAAGTCGTCGCTCAGCTGTGCGATCAGGCCCAAGCCGACGCCAAGTCCCGGCGTGTCGCTGCCCGCCTGGAGCCCCAGGCCACTGTCTGAGATCTCGATCACGAGCTCGTCGTCCGGGGTCCACGCGGTCACGTAGATCCGGCCGCCGCGGTTCGGGTATGCGTGGATCACGGCGTTGGTCAGCGCTTCGGACGCCGCGAGCCTGACTGCGTCGAGCTGCTCGTAGTCGGCGCCTGCGGCCGCGGCAATGCGCACCAGCGCATTGCGCGCCAGTGGCACCGAGTCGGCGGTGGCGGAATAAGCCCTGCTCAGCGCAGGGCTCTGATCCTCGCCCACTTCTTCTCTTGCTACGGCTCCCATTGGCTACCTCCTCTCTCGGGATACCCAGTCGGCGCGCCCGGTAACCGGGCGAACTGCACCCCGTTTTGCAGGGGAGTTTGTGTCCCCTGACACGATCACTGGGTGGACATCGACGATCTCTACGGAGCGCCGCTCGAGCAGTTCGTGCCTGAGCGGACGGCGCTCGCCCGCGAGCTTCGCAAGCAGGGGCACCGTGACGACGCCGCGACCGTGGCGGCATTGCGAAAGCCGTCGGTCGCCGCCTGGGCCGTCAACCAGCTCGTCCGGACCCAGGTCAAATCCGTCAACGAGCTGTTCGGGGCGGGCGACGCGCTGCGCAAGGCCCACGACAAGGCCGCCTCGGGCGGCGGCGACGCGAGCGGGCTGCGTGACGCCGCGCGGCGCCAGCGCGACGCGCTCGACGCGCTGGTCGAGGCCGCCCGGGGGCTGCTCAGCGCCAATGGGCATGAGCTCAGTCCGGCGACGATCGACCGCGTCACCGAGACGCTCACGGCCGCGGCTCTCGACGAGGACGCGCGCGCCAGCGTCCAGGAGGGCCGCCTCGAGCGCGAGCTGCGCCACGTCGGGCTCGGGCTCGGCGGCGCGTTCGCAGCCGAGCCCGCACCCGCGAAGCCAAGATCCAAGGCCGAACCAAAGCCTGAGCCCGAGCCCAAGAAGCCGAAGAAGCCCAAGAAGTCCAAACGCGACGTCGAGCGCGAGCGTAAGGCGGCCAAGGCGGCCAAGGAGGCCAAGGCAGCGGAGGCGACGGCGCGCCGTGAGCTCGACCGGACCCGTCACGCCGTCGAGACCGCGCAGGAGCGTCGCGACCGGGCCGCGGAGGCGCTCGAGGATGCCGAGCGGGCGCTCGGCGAGGCCGAGTCGCGCGCACGCGAGGCCGAGCAGGCGCACAAGCGCGCGTCCGAGGCGCTCGAGCGGATCTGACGCACGCGCCGATGATTTAGGCTGCGGCCGTGCGATTCGCCTCAGACCGGCCGCTGAGCGTATCCCCGGCGACGGTGCTCGACTATCGCGAGCTCGCTCGCCGGCGGCTCCCGCGCCAGCTGTTCGATTACATCGACGGCGGCGCCTACGAGGAGACGACGCTGCGCGCCAACGTCAGCGATCTAGAGCGAGTGCTGCTGCGCCAGCTCGTGATGCGCGACGTGTCGACGCGCGATCCATCGGTCGAGCTGCTGGGCCAGCGGCTGTCGCTGCCGGTGATCCTCGCACCCGTCGGACTCGGCGGGATGTTCGCCCCGCGGGCCGAGGTGCAGGCGGCGCGCGCGGCGCAGCGCGCGGGCGTGCCGTTCATCGAGTCGACGGTTTCGATATGCGGGATCGAGGAGGTCGCGGGCTCGACCTCGACGCCGCCCTGGTTTCAGCTGTACGTGATGCGCGATCGCGGCTACGCCCAGGAACTGATGGCCCGGGCGCACGCGGTCGGCTCGCCGGTGCTGGTGCTGACGGTCGACCTTGCGGTCGTCGGCGCGCGCCATCGCGATACGCGCAACGGGATGGCGGCGCGCGCGTCGACCTGGGCCAAGGCGCGCCGTGGCCTCGACATCGCGTCACACCCGCGCTGGATCCGTGACGTCGCCGTCGGCGGCAAGCCGCTGACGTTCGGCAACCTCGAGAAGGCCGTGCCCGACGCGCGCAGCGTGGCCGCCTTTCGACAGTGGGTCGACAGCCAGTTCGACCCGAGCGTGACCTGGGACGACATCGCCTGGGTGCGCGAGAACTGGACCGGCCGCCTGCTGGTCAAGGGCGTGCTCGACCCCGAGGATGCTCGCCGTGCCGTCGAGGTCGGCGTCGACGGAGTGATCGTCTCCAACCACGGCGGCCGCCAGCTCGACTCCGTGCCCTCGACCGCGCGAGCATTGCCGGAGGTCGTGGATGCCGTCGGCGGCCAGGTCGAGGTGCTCGCCGACGGCGGCGTGCGGACCGGCCTCGACGTCGTCAAGATGGTCGCGCTCGGAGCGAAGGCGGTGCTGATCGGCCGTGCCTGGGCCTGGTCGGTGGCAGCCGGCGGCGAGTCCGGCGTCCGGCACGTGCTCTCGATCCTGAAGGCCGACATCGACGTCGCGCTCGCGCTAACCGGACGCAACTCGATCGGCGACGTCGACCGCTCGGCGCTCTACCAGGCGGGCGCTCCGGTAGTGGACTGACGCCGCTGCGCCGCGGTCTCGAGGACCGCGGCGCAGCGCACGTGCGTATCGGTCAGGTCTTGATCAGCCCGTGCGGGTCGAGCACGAACTTCTTGGCCGTCCCGCTGTCGAAGTCCTTGTAGCCCTGCGGGGCTTCGTCCAGCGAGATCACGGTGGCGTTGACCGCCTTGGCGATCTGGGCCTTGTCGTTGAGGATCATCTGCATCAGGCCGTGGTGGTACTTCATCACCGGACACTGCCCAGTCGTGAAGCTCTGGGACTTCGCCCAGCCCAGACCGATGCTGATCGACAGGGAGCCCTCCTTGGCGGCGTCATCGGCCGCGCCGGGGTCGCCGGTCACGTACAGGCCCGGGATGCCGAGCTTTCCGGCTGCTCGGGTCACGTCCATGATCGAGTTCAGCACCGTCGCCGGCGCCTCGTGCTCCGAGTCGGCGCCGTGCCCACGGGCCTCGAAGCCGACGGCATCGACGGCCGCGTCTACCTCAGGTACACCGAGGATCTGCTCAATCTGATCCTTTGGGTCTCCCTTGGAGACGTCAACCGTCTCACAGCCGAAGCTGCGCGCCTGCTTGAGGCGCTCAGGGATCAGATCACCGACGATCACGACCGAGGCGCCCAGCAGCTGTGCCGAATGGGCGGCCGCCAGCCCGACCGGGCCGGCTCCGGCGACGTAGACCGTCGAGCCCGACGTGACCCCGGCGGTGTAGGCGCCGTGGTAGCCGGTGGGGAAGATGTCCGACAGCATCGTCAGGTCGAGGATCTTCTCCATCGCCTTGTCCTTGTCGGGGAACGGCAACAGGTTCCAGTCGGCGTAGGGCACGACCACGTACTCGGCCTGGCCGCCGACCCAGCCGCCCATATCGACGTAGCCGTACGCCGAGCCCGGGCGATCCGGGTTGACGTTCAGGCACACGCCAGTGTCGCCGGACTTGCACCTCCGGCAGCGGCCACAGGCGATGTTGAACGGGACCGAGCAGAGGTCGCCCTTCTTGATGAACTCGACGCCCGGGCCAGTCTCGATCACCTCGCCGGTGATCTCGTGGCCGAGGATCAGTCCTTCAGGGGCGGTCGTGCGGCCGCGGACCATGTGCTGGTCAGAACCGCAGATGTTCGTCGACACGCACTTGAGGATCGCCGCGTGCGGCAACTGGCGGCCGACGTTGGCGGGATTGACGCCGGGCCCATCCTTGAGCTCAAAGGTCGGGAAGTCGATGTCCTGGACTTCAACCTTGCCCGTGCCCATGTAGGCAACGCCACGGTTGTCTGCCATGTGTCTCCCTCCTCTTCTTGGAGTGTGTACCTAGGGCATACCCACTCCGCCGCGGCTTGCACGTCAATCCCCCCAGATGGGTGTCGACGGTTACCGCAGGAGCGAAAGGCTCTACAACTCGTGCTCGGCGAGCCGCGCCTTGAGGTCTCGGCAGCGGCCGTGGAGCTGTTCGGTGCGAGCGCGGGTCTCCTGATGGACCGGGTGATTGCGGCCGCCGTCGCGCCCGCCGCCCATCGCAAACGCGTACTCCCAGCTCGCCATGTGCGCCTTCAGCTCGGCCGTCGCCTGCTCGAGCTCTCCCCGTAGCTTCTGTGGCAGGTCGGACTGCATGCTGATGCGGAATTCAAGCAGCGGGCGACGACAGCACTGTGACATGCTACCCTATGCTCATTAGGTTATTGCCTAGCCTCAGTAGAGTCCATCCGATGGAGGAAGACCGGTGAACAGCCGCACACTGAACCAAAATCTCATTCAACTCACTCGCTTTCGCTTCGTGAACGCCTATCTGGTCCGTGAGGACGACGGCTTCACGCTCGTCGATACGACCCTTGGCGGCGGCGCCGACGACCTGATCGCCGCCGCGCAGGCGGCTGGCGGGCCGATCAAGCGGATCGCGCTGACCCACGGTCACGGCGACCACGTCGGCTCGGTCGACGGGCTGATGAAGAAGCTCGGCGCCGACGTCCAGGTGCTGCTCTCCGAGCTCGACGCGCGGATCCTCGCCGGCGAGAAGGTCGTCGACGGCAAGCTGCCGGGCAGCTGGCCGAAGCCCGAATGGCGCCCCGACGTGCGGCTGTCGCCCGGCGACCGAGTCGGCAGCCTCGAGGTCGTCGCGACCCCCGGCCACACCCCGGGCCACGTCGCGTTCCTCGACACCCGCGATCGCACCGTGATCGCGGGCGACGTGTTCACGTCGTACGGCGGTCTCGCGGTCACCAGCCACTTCCACCTGCGCTTCCCGTTCGCGACGATGGCGACGTGGGACAAGGCCAAGGACGTCGAGTCCGCTCGCGCTGTGCGGGCACTCGACCCGACGATGCTCGTCGTCGGCCACGGCCCGGCGACCGCCGCACCTGGCGCTGCGATCGACAAGGCGATTGCGAACGCCGGCGGCTAATGCCGCGCCACGGGCTCGACACGAGCGCGGTCGTCGACGCCGCGGCCGCGCTCGCCGATGCCGAGGGGCTCGAGGCGGTCACACTGGCGCGGCTCGCGGCGCAGCTCGGCGTTCGCGCGCCGTCGCTGTACTCGCACGTCGACGGGCTCGACGATCTGCGCCGGCGTCTGGCGACGCGCGGCGCGCGCCAGCTCGCAGGCGAACTCCAGGCGGCCGCGGCCGGCCGCGCGCGCGGCGACGCACTGGCGGCGATCGCCGACGCCTACCGATCGTATGCGCGCCGGCATCCGGGCACGTACGCGGCGCTCCAACGCGCGGCCGACGTCTACGGCCCGGACGCCGCGGCCGCGGCGAGCGTCGTCGACGTCGTGGTCGCGGCGCTGCGCGGATATGGACTTGAGGGCGAGCAGGCGATCCACGCCGTGCGGATCGTCCGCGCGGCGCTGCATGGGTTCGTCGCGCTCGAGAACGACGGTGGCTTCGGCCTGCCGCTGTCGCGCGACGAGAGCTTCCGGCGGTTGGTCGCGGTGCTCGACCGCGGCCTCGCCGACCCACGCGCGTAACGTTTACGCCGGATATGTCCTACGCCTACATGAAGGTCGTGCACGACGGCACCTCCGACGCGGTGGCCGTCGAGGAGCCGCTCGAGATCCGCGTCGATGGCAGCCCGCTGGCGGTGACGATGCGCACGCCGGGACACGACGAGGAGCTTGCGCTGGGCTTTCTCTATGGCGAGGGACTGATCGACGGACCGCGCGGTGCGGGGCCGACCGTGGACTTCGCCAACAACACCGTCGAGGTGCGCGGTCCGCTCGCGCGCGAGCCCGGCGAGCGGCGCTTCTACACGACCTCGTCGTGCGGGGTCTGCGGCAAGGGCGCGCTCGAGGAGGTCGCGGTCCATAGCGCACCGCTGCCCGACGGCCCGCGCGTCGGCCGAGCGCTCGTCGCCGACCTGCCCAACCGGCTCGAGCAGCCGGCGTTCGAGCACACCGGCGGCCTCCACGCCACCGGCCTGTTCACGGCCGGCGGCGAGCTACTGCACACGCGCGAGGACGTCGGACGCCACAACGCGATGGACAAGGTGATCGGCCGCGCGCTGCTGGACGGGATCGTGCCGCTCGGCGAACGGATCCTTTGCGTGAGCGGGAGGCTGTCGTTCGAGCTCGTGCAGAAAGCGGCGGTCGCCGGCGCGCCGATCCTCGTCGGCGTTGGCGCCCCCAGCTCGCTGGCGATCTCGCTCGCCGACGACCGCGGGCTGACGCTCTGCGGCTTTGCGCGCCGCGGGCGGATGAACGTCTACACCCACCCGCAGCGGATCATCGACTAGGCAGCGGCGAGCTCGACGAGGCGCTCGAGCTCGTCCTCTGACGACCACGCGCCGATCGACGCCCGGACGACGCCGAACGCCGGGATCTGGCGCACGATCACGTTCTCGGCCGCGAGTCGCTCGACCGCCGCCTCGGCGTCGTCGGACTTCCACGAGACGAGCGTCGAGCGGCCACGCTCGAGCACTTCGAGGCCGCGCTCGCGCAACTGCTCTGCCAGCGAATCCGCCAGCGACGCGGCGCGCTCGTGTACCCACGCCCAGCCGACCTCCTCGAACAACTCCAGCGACGCCAGCGACCAGGTGCTGCGCACGCCGGTCGGAAAGCCGTGGTCCAGGCGTGCGACGCCCTCGGCCAGCTCGAACTCGAGTGCGCGCTGCGGATCGGCAAGCGACTGGTATCCCGGCCACGGGACCAGCACCTCATCGAGCCGCTCGGCGCGGACATACAGGCAACCACTGCCCTCCGGGCCGCATAGCCACTTCTGGCCCGAGGCCGCGTAGAAGTCACAGCCGAGTGCGACGACGTCGACCGGCACCGCGCCGATCGCCTGGGCGGCGTCGAGCAGCACCGGGACGCCGGTCGCCGCCAGCGCCTCGCTGTCGAGCACCTTGCCGCCGACCCATGACACGTGCGAGCACGCGACCAGCCGCGTGTCCGAGGTCACCTCGCCGGCGATCTCGTCGAACGGAACCATCCGCACCTTGACCCCGTGGCGGGCAACGGCGCGGCCGAGTGGTGCCAGCAGCCCGGGATGCTCTTCGTCGCTGGTCAGGATCTCGTCGCCGGAGCGCAGGTCGAGCCCGCCGATCACCGTGTTGACGCCGTCGGTCGTCGAGCCCGTGAGCGCTACGTCCTCGGGTCGCGCGCCAAGCACTGACGCGTAGGCGGCGCGAGCCTTGTCGCGCAGCTCCATCAATCCTTCGAAGTACGGCTTGCCGCAGCGACCCCGCAGCGTCTCCAGATCGACGCGGCGGTGCACCGCCTCACCGGCGCGAGCCGGGATCGGGCCCTCGGTGCCGGCGTTCATGTACGAGAGCTGGTCGAATACCGGGAACTGTGCGCGGAACGTGGCGGCGTCGGCCGCCTGCGTGGTGGAGTCGGTCATCGCCCTATTCTTGCGTGCCGCGGGGCTCGCCCCCCTTGCGAGTGGGAGCGAGCCCAGCGCGGCAGCGATCAGAGGGCTAGAAGCCGCCCGTTCCGTTCGGGGTGCCGAGCCCGGTCGGACCGTCGTAGCCGGCACCGGCGGTGCACAGGTACGACGGCGAGCAGGTCCCGTTCGAGCCGCTGGTGACATCGAACAGCGACGCCGTGTGGCTGTAGGGGAAGCTGCCGG
The DNA here is from genome assembly GCA_036490775.1 of Solirubrobacteraceae bacterium. Taxonomy (GTDB): domain Bacteria; phylum Actinomycetota; class Thermoleophilia; order Solirubrobacterales; family Solirubrobacteraceae; genus Palsa-465. The sequence continues at coordinate 35,290 of DASXDD010000248.1, forward strand.
CGGTGACCGTCGCGGCGTTGCCGGCCAGCGCGTACACCGACGCGATCAGCGGCGAGCTCAGGCTCGTCCCACCGACCTGCGCCCATCCGTCGAGACCTTGGGCGATCCCGGCCTCGATCAGCGTGTCGCAGAACGAGCTCGTGCCGCAGTTGTTGTAGGTGTCGTAGACGCCGAGACCACTGTTGGGGTCGGCGTCGGCGGACACGTCGGCGACGGTGCGCATCGCGCAGCCGCTGTCTGTCTGCCAGGCGGGCTTGGGTTCGAACGCGGAGCATCCGCTCCCCGCTCCCGACCAAGCGGCCTCGCTCCAGCCGCGTGCGTTGCTCGCGGTGCTCAACGTCGTCCCGCCGACACCGGTCACGAACCGTGAGGACGCCGGCCAGCTGACGCCGTAGCCGTTATCGCCCGAACTGGCGGTGATCGCGATGCCCGGGTGGTTGAAGTGCGAGTCGCTGCTGAGGATCGTCGAGTCCTCGCTGCCGCCCCAGCTATTGGAGATCGAGGTCACGCCCGCGCCCTTGGCCGCCGTGTCCTCGGCCGCCATCAGATCAGCGGTGCCCGCGGAGCTGGCTTCGACGAGCAGGATGTGACAGTCCGGGCACGCCGAGGAGATCGCATCGAGGTCGAGGCTCTCCTCCTCGGCCCAGCCGTAGTCGCCTGAGGGCAGCTTCGTCGTCGAGCCGGTCTGGCTCTCCTTCTTGAAGCACCCGCTGGCGGTCGTGCAGGCGGGCAGGCCGTAGGTGCTGCGGAACTTGTTGAGGTCCGAGGCGGCGTTGGGATCGTCGAACGCATCGACGACCGCGACCGTCTTGCCGCCGGACGCCAGGCCGCCGAGCTTGTAGGCGGACTGAATCTGAGCCGGGCCGAGGCCGGTTGGCCCTGCCATCACCTGCGGCCCGAGGCCCCGACCGTGCGCGAGCGCCTGCGAGAAGCAGCGCAGCCCATTGCCGACGGCCACGTTCGCGGCGCCGAGGACATCGCCGGTGCGCCCATGGTTTGCCGGGTTCGCGCAGCCGAATGCGACGTGGAAGCCGGCCAGTGGGGCGGCCGGTCTGAGGGTTGCGGCGGCTGCCTGTGAAGCACCGACGCTGATGGCTGCACAAGCCACCGCGATCGCCAGTGCGCAACGGCGCGCGGACGCGCGTCCCTTGCCTGATTCCATGTGTTCCTACCTCCCGCGGCTGAAACGTTGGATGGACAGCCGCAGGGTACCCCTGCCCGAGCTTATTTAGCCCCGCTCTTTTCCTCGGCGTCAGCCTCGCTCTTTTCCTCGGCGAGCTCGCGCTTGATGACCTTCCCGGTCGGGTTGCGCGGCAGTTCGTCGATGAACACGACCTCGCGCGGAGTCTTGTATCGGGCGAGGTTCTTGCTGACGTAGTCCTTGGCGTCGTCCTCGCTCAGCTTGGCGCCCGACCGCAACACGACAAACGCCTTCAGGCGCTGGCCGAACTTCTGGTCATCGACGCCGATCACGGCCGCCTCCTCGACGGCCTCGTGACCGGCGAGCAGCTCCTCCACCTCGGCGGGGAACACGTTCTCGCCGCCCGACACGATCATCTCGTCGTCGCGACCCTCGATGAACAGGCGACCGTTGGCGTCGAAATGGCCGACGTCGCCACTCGACATCAATCCGTCGAGCACGTCCTTGCTGCCGCCGCCGGTGTAGCCCTCGAACTGCGACTGGTTGCCGACGAAGATCCGCCCGGTCTCGCCGTGCGGAAGCTCCTTGTCGTCGTCACCGAAGATCTTGACGATCGATCCGCGAACGACCTTGCCGACACTGGCGGGATCCGCCTCGATGTCCTCCGGGGTCGCGATCGTCGCATAGGAGATCTCGGTCGAGCCGTAGAGGTTGTAGATCACCGGTCCGAACGCCTTCATCGCTCGCTTGGTGAGCTCGACCCCGAGTGCCGAGCCGCTGACGAAGATGATCCGCAGGTTCGACAGGTCGTGGTCGTCGATCGGGTCGCCGTCGAGATCGAGGATCCGCTGGAGCATCACCGGGACGACGACCATCGCCGTCGCCTTGTGACGCTCGAGGCTGTCGAGCGCCTGCTCGGGGTCGAACTTGCGGCGGATCACGAGCGTCGAGCCGAGCCCGACCCCGACCATCGCCTGCATGAACCCGAGCGCGTGGAACATCGGGACGCACAGCTCGGTCACCTCGCCGGCGCGGAACGGGACCTTGCTCAGCAGCCCACCGAGCAGCGCCAGCGAGCGCGGCTCTGACCTCGGCGCGCCCTTCGGGCTGCCGGTGGTGCCGCTCGTGAGGATCGTGATCTTCGGCGTCGAGCCCGCCTTTGGCGGACTGCTGGTGGCGCCACGCTTGATCAGCGCCTCGAGCGTGTCGTCGCCGTCGGTGTCGGTCCATGCGCGATAGCGCCCGCGGGGCGGCTCGTCGATGCCCTCGAGCGCTTCGGCGTACTCATCGTCGTGGACGAGCAGATCGGTGCCCTCGCGCTCTGCGACCTCGCGGATCTGGGGGCCGGCGAACGAGGTGTTGAGCAGCACCACGCGGGCGCCGCACTTGGAGGCGGCGAACAGGGCGTCGAAGAAGCCGCGGTGGTTGCGGATCAGGAGTGCTACCCCCTCGCCCGGCTCGAGGCCGTCTTCGCGCCAGCAGTTGGCGATCGCGTTGGAGCGCTCGTCGAGCTGCTTGTAGGTCAGCTCGCCGACGTCGTCGACGATTGCGACGCGATCGCCGAAGCGGACCGCGCCGGCGGTGACTGCGCCGCCGAGCATCCCGTGCTTCTCGAACGCGAGCAGGATCTGCGCCGACTGATGGGGCAGCGGCACGCCGATCATCCCGCTGCGCAGACACAGCGCGGCGAAATAGGCCTCGTCGCCGAGCCGCTCGGCAAGCTTGGCGGCCGTCGAAAGAATCGTTCGGGGGTCGAGGTCGATCATCGGACTAGTGCTTCTCGCCATGGCGGGGAGCACTGATTTCGAAGGACCCTAGGGGATCTTGGGAAGGATTGGCCCCGGTCGGGCGTCGTGGCAGTAGGTGTCCGAGACGTGAGGACTTCAAACCGCAGCCGGAAACGCGCGTGCACGCGGCGCAGCGTCCGGCGCGTCAAGTGCTCAGGCAGCGGACCTGTGGCCTACTCGCCCCAGCTCCTGCTCTGAGAGAACGGCGCCGCCGCCGACCCCACGCGGCGGCGGCGCCAACTTTCCCGCCTGTTTGAACGTCGGCCGTCGGGTAAGTACTTCTATATGGACGGCGGGATCATCACGCTGCCGCTGCGCGCCGGTTTCGGTGGCGCGCGGCTGCTTCTGCGCACCACGGCGAGTGCCGTCGGCTGTGCCGCAAAGCTCGGAGAACGGGTCAGCGATTCGATCGCGTGGGGACGGCCTGCGCCGACGCTCGAGCCCGCGCCCGCGCCTGAGTCAGCTCCACCACCGGCACCACCGGCACCACCGGCACCACCGGCACCGTCGGCTGCGGCGGCTTCGAGCAATGGCACGGTCACCGAGCCGCTCGTCGTCGCACCGCCACCGCCGCCACCCCCGGCGCCACCCCCGGCGCCACCAGCGCCTCCGTCACACGTCTCTGAGGAGCCCGAGCTCGTGCGCGAGGTCGCCGAGCCGGGAGCCGAGGACGGCGCCGGAGCCTCGATCCACATCGCCGAGCCGTGGCCGGGGTACTCGGCGATGACAGCCAAGGACGTGATCGCCCGGCTGGTGGCTTCTACGCCTGCCGAGCTGGCTGCCGTCGAGCTCTACGAAAGCACCAACCGGGACCGCCAAACCGTGCGCGCCGCGGCTGAGCGCCATCTGAAGGCAAAGACCGGGCGCGGCTCGCCCGACTGAAAGGAGGGGCCAATGCCCCAGCAGAAGACACTGACTGCGCGAGACGCAAAGCTCGTGCAGTGGCTGAACGAGGCCTACACCAAAGAGGTTGAGCTCGAAGCCGACCTCAACGCGCACATCGCGCTGACCGAGAAGATGTCCTACAAGAAGCGGCTGCGCAAGCATCTGACGGAGACCCGCGACCACAAGCGTCGCGTCGCCGCTCGGATCAAGAAGCTCGGCGGCACCGCGACCAACGGCATCCCGGTCGTGCCGGCCACCGTCGGCAAGGCCGCCGGCAAGACCGTCGCAGCGGTCAAGGGTCAGGTCGGCGCCGCGCGCGCCGCCGTCAGCCCGCAGGCCGAGACGCACCTGCGCAACGCGCAGGAGGAGCTTCGCGAGGAGCACGTCGAGATCGCGCTCTACGCGCGGATCGAGGCGTTCGCGATCGAGGTCGGCGACCGGGAGACCGCGCAGCTCGCCAAGAGCATCAAGCGCGACGAGGAGCGGATGGCGAAGTTCCTCGACGCCGAGCTGATCCGGCTCGTCAAGGAAGTCGTCCGTGCCGAGATCCCGCGCGACGAGCGCGCAGCGCCGAAGCGCCGCAGCACGACGCGCCGGCGCACGGCCACCACCGCCCGCACGGCGAGCCGCGCCCGCACCGCGAAGTCGCGGACGAGCACCGGCGCGGTCCGTTCGACCGCGCGCAAGACGTCGCGGACTGCGCGCAGCTCGCGCCCGCGCGCGGCCGCTCGCGCCTGACGCCGGGCCGCGCATTCTCGTCACTCGCCCGTCGAGCGCGGGCCGATGAGTTTCGGGTCGGCTCGCGGTCTCATCAACGTCGGAATTGAGCATCGACGACAAAGGAGATCGACGACGTGAGTGGCGAGAATGCAATCCCCCCGGCTGCGCAGCAGCGCGGCGATAGCACCCGCTGGATCGCACTGGTGGTCCTCTGCGCCGGGATGCTGATGATCGTGCTCGACGTGACGGTCGTGAACGTCGCGCTCCCGAACATCCAGAGCGACCTCGGGTTCGGCTCGTCGAGCCTCGCGTGGGTCGTCAACGCGTACCTGATCGCGTTCGGCGGGCTGCTGTTGCTTGCCGGGCGGCTCGGGGACCTGCTCGGGCGCCGGCGCGTGTTCATGGCCGGCTTGGTCGTGTTCACAGTCGCGTCCCTGCTCTGCGGCGCGTCTGACAGCCAGGGCATGCTGGTCGCAGCGCGGTTCGTGCAGGGGATCGGCGGCGCGATGACCTCGGCGGTGATCCTCGGAATGATCGTGACGATGTTCTCCGAGCCGGGCGACCAGGCCAAGGCGCTCGGCGTCTATGCATTCGTCGCCGCCGCGGGCGGCTCGATCGGGCTGCTGGCCGGCGGAATCCTCACGCAGGCGATCAACTGGCATTGGATCTTCTTCATCAACGTCCCGATCGGGATCGCCACCGGCGTGATGGCGATGCGGCTGCTGCCGTCCGACCCGGGGCTCGGGATGCGTCAGGGCGCCGACGCACTCGGAGCGCTGCTGATCACCAGCGCGCTGATGCTCGGCGTGTACACGATCGTCAAGCCCGCGGCCGAGCTCGGCTGGGGCTCGGGCCGCACGCTCGCGTTCGGCGCTGTATCGGTCGCGCTACTGGCAGCGTTCGTGGCTCGCGAGGCGAGCGCCCGCACGCCGCTGGTGCCACTCGGGATCTTCCGCTCGCGCAACCTCTCGGGCGCGAACGTGATCCAGGCGCTGCTCGTCGCAGGGATGTTCAGCGTCTTCTTCTTGGGCACGCTGTACCTGCGCCGCGTGCTCGGCTACGACGCGCTCGAGATCGGGCTCGCGTTCCTGCCGACGACGCTGGTGATGGGCACGCTGTCGCTGCGCTATTCCGAGAGGCTGATCATGCGCTTCGGTCCGCGCAACGTCCTGATCCCGGGCCTCGCGCTGATCGCCGCCGGACTGGGACTGTTCGCGCGCGTGCCGGTCGACGGTCGCTACCTGACCGACATCCTCCCCGCCGGGCTGCTGATGGGGTGCGGCGTTGGCGTTTCGTTCGCCGCGCTGATGACGCTCGCGATGGCCGACGCGGCGCCGAGCGAGGCGGGGCTGGCATCAGGACTGGTCAACACCACGGCACAGGTCGGCGGCGCGCTCGGGCTGGCCGTCCTCGCCACGCTGTCGGCGACGCGCACCTCGCATCTGCTCGGCCAAGGGGTGTCTGGGCACGCCGCGCTGACCGCCGGCTACCACCTGGGGTTCATTGTCGGTGCGGGGCTGGTGGTCGGGGCGCTGGTCGTCGCCGTGGTCGTCCTCCGGCCGGCGCCGAAGGCGGCCAGGGCGCAGGCGCACGCCAGCGCCGAG